>NZ_JAWVWO010000025.1:0-73158 GCF_033657265.1 Flavobacterium sp. MMLR14_040
TCTTATTCTTTTGTTCTAACATCTCTGTTAAAACGGCTGTCAATTCAATATGTCTACGAACGTGTTTCAATTTTATTTCGCTTGTATTTCAAAGCGGGTGCAAAAGTAGAAAACTTATTTCTAACTGGCAAATGTTTTTTGAAGTTTTTTTTAAGAAAATTTTACTTTCCTTTTCCACTTCTTATTTACCAATCTGTCAATGAACTTTCCGTGTTTTGCGGGGTGCAAATGTAACTTCTGTTTTTAAATCTCACAAGCTTTTTTGAATCTTTTTTTGAAAAAATTTTTCTTTCCAAAATTCGTTTGCTTGTCAGTATTTCAGTGAACGTCTATCGCTGTTGCGGGTGCAAAAGTAGCACCTTTATTTACATTTACAAGCCTTTTTTTTATATAATTGCAATCTTTTTTATAAAGCGCTGGTTTGGCGGTTTTTACAATGCAAAGTTTTTTTGGCTGTGTGGGAGTTTTGGTATCTTTTGCCCATGTTTTGCCTTGTTTTGCTTGGTTTTGCCGCAAAGGCACTAAGGCACGAAGGTTTTATGGTTTGCTTTTTTTATGGGTTCTTTGGGTTGAAAAAGTCTCAAAGCTGTATTTTGGACTGGTTTTGTTTCGTGAAAAGATGCCAGCTTTACTCTTAAACTCAGATTTTCTTCTCAAAACTACTGCCCTAGCCCCGATAGAAGTGGAAATCCTTTTGCTTTTTTCTTTAAAAAGCAAAAGATTGCAACGGATAGCGGGAATAGCTCCTTATAAAAACTAAACTCCAATTCTGCAAAATCCAAATTTCAATTGGTGATGGAAAGAATCTTCTCCTTATATAGGTAGCAAAAAATAAACCCGACAGTTTTGAAAACTGTCGGGTAGGGAAGAGTAAATCTACTCTTATATATAGTATGTAAAAACATACCTTATATATAAGTATGGATAATTAGTTTAGAGCGTCGATTACTTCTTTAGTGATTTGGATGCTTTTTAGTTTTTTCTGATGATCAAAAATTGGGCTGGTTACCATTAGTTCATCAATTCTTGAATAGTCGATGAACTTTTTGAGATCTGTAATTAGCTGTTCTTTGTTTCCTGTGAAAGTACATGCAGTCATTTGATCGACATGAAAACGTTCTTCCTCGCCCATTATATCATCTAAAGATGGTACAGGTGGCTGTAGCCCTTTGCGATCGCCACGAATGAGATTTAAAAACATCTGATATAAACTTGTTGATAGAAATTCAGCTTCTTCATTTGTATCGGCTGCTATAATATTGACACATGCCATTGTCTTTGGCTTATCTAAAGTGGCGGAAGCCTGAAAATTTTCACGATAAAACTCGAAGGCCTGAATCATTTGACGTGGTGCAAAATGCCCTGCAAAAGCATATGGTAATCCATAAGCAGCGGCAAGAGCTGCACTTTCCATACTTGAACCTAAAATCCAGATTGGAATATTTGAGCCTTCGGCCGGAAAAGCGCGCACTTTTGCTGTAGCATTTTCGACTGAAAAATAATCCTGAAGCTTGCTTACGTTTTGCGGAAATCGCTGCGCCTGTTCAAAAAAGTCTTTTCTAATTGCTTCGGCAGTTGGCTGGTCTGTTCCGGGCGCTCTACCTAATCCCAAATCAATTCGGTTTGGATAAAGCGTTTCTAAAGTTCCAAATTGTTCGGCTACTACTAAAGGGGAATGATTTGGCAACATGATTCCACCCGAACCTACACGGATATTTTGAGTTTGTCCAGCAATATATCCTATTAAAACGACGGTGGCGGTACTTGCAACATGTGCCATATTGTGATGTTCGGCCAGCCAAAAACGCTTGTAACCTAATTGATCCGCGAGTTGGGCTATGTCTTTTGTTTTTTGAAATGTTTCTTTTGCATTGCTATCTTGTGTGATGATAGCGAGTTCTAGTATGGAGATTGAAATTGGGTTTTTCATGAAAATTTTTGATTTATACAAAATTAATTCATTTATAGAGATGTCTTTTCTTTTCTAGTGTTAATAGAATTATAATGTTTTGCTGTGAAGTTAAAACGATAACAAATAAATATTTTAATAATTAATTATCGTTTTACAATAATTAATTATACATTTGCAACAACAAAACTAATTTAAGCGCAAATGAAAACCACCCATATTGTTTCTAAAATATTATTTTACGTTACTCGATTTCTGGCTATTGTTTATTTTACATTATCATTTTATTCTTTGCTTACTTTAAGTACGGGATGGTTTTTGAATTTTAAAGATGACGGAAAGTATTTCCAGATTTGTTATCCTTTTACAAATCATCCGCTAATGTTGGGAGATTACAATCTACCTTATATTATTTTTGATTTTCTATCGCCTTTAAGTCTTTACGGACTTTTCTTTTTATTGATTAGCAATGTGTTTAAAGTGTTTTTTCAGCCTAAATTATTTACTCAAAATGGTATTAAACATTTGAGAAGATTTTATTTGGGTAATTTATTTTTACCTGGTATCATCATATTTATTTCTTCTATTTTTGTTTCGCTTGATAATGAGATCTCAATATTTATTGTATTACATTTTATGTTGGGGATATTTGCTTATTTTTTAGCTGCTATTTTTAAACAGGGATTAAATCTTCAGAACGAACAAGACTTATTTATATAATCATGCCAATAATTGTAAATGTTGATGTAATGCTCGCGAAACGCAAGATGCAAAGTAAAGAGTTGGCTGAGAAACTAGGAATCACACCTGCCAATTTATCGATTCTTAAAACCGGAAAAGCCAAAGGAATCAGATTTGATACTCTGGAAGCTATTTGTAAAATTTTAGATTGCCAGCCCGGTGACATTTTAGAGTACGCAAGCGAATAAATCTTTTTAAATCTTAACAAAAAAAATCGACTCTTTGATGTCGACAGGGATTCTATTGCCTAATTTTTTTTAATAATTATTTCAATCAATCATAAATCAATCAAAAAATGAACAGTTTATCAATCAAAAATCTCAGCAAAATGTATGAGAACGGCACGCAGGCAATAAATGAGGTGTCGCTGGAAATTACTAACGGAATGTTTGGCTTGCTAGGGCCAAACGGAGCCGGGAAATCGACTTTAATGCGAACGATTGCAGCTTTACAGGAACCAACTACGGGAATTATTGAATTTAACGGCGTCAATATTCTTGAAAACCCAACGTTTATCAGACAGCATTTAGGATATCTACCACAGGAATTTGGGGTTTATCCTAAAATTTCGGCTTATCGTTTATTAGATCATTTAGCGATTTTGAAAGGAATGGTGAATAAACAAGAAAGAAATGATCAGATTCTAACTTTATTACAGCAAACCAATTTATTGCAATACAAAGACAAAGCGGTTCATTCGTTTTCTGGCGGAATGCGTCAGCGATTTGGTATTGCACAAGCCTTGCTGGGAAATCCGAAGATTATTATTGTCGATGAACCAACAGCTGGTCTTGATCCCGAAGAAAGAAATCGGTTCAATAATCTTTTAAGCGAAATTGGCGAAAGCATTATTGTGCTTTTGTCTACTCATATTGTTGAAGATGTTCGGGATTTGTGTACCAGAATGGCACTTATTTCAAGTGGAAAATTGATTTTAGAAGGCAATCCAACTGAAACAATCCATTTGTTGAAAGATAAAATCTGGATGAAAGCGATTCATAAATCTGAATTAGCAGAATATAAAACACATTTGAATATTATATCCTCGCATTTGAATTCGGGAAAATTGAATATTCATGTTTTTTCGGATCAGCAGCCAGATTCTGGTTTCAACTTAATTTCTCCTGATTTAAGTGATGTTTATTTTACTGTTTTATCAAATCAACTTAAAAAATAAGGTTATGCTTTTAAAATTAATACAATTTGAATGGCATAACAATACCAGAAACTGGAGTTTTTATGCCACATTTTTAGCTTACATAATCTTGGGATTTTTTATGAGTGCTTTTGCGAATTTTTCTTTTTCAGGCGCTTATAAAAATAGTCCTTATGTGCTTACTTACGCCATTGGCTTGATTTCTTTGACGACGATATTCTCGATTACGTTGCAAGTTGCGCAAAATTTTCTAAAAGAATATGAAACTAAATTCGACTCAATTATCTTCACCACTTCTATTTCTAAATTCAATTATTTAGGAAGTAAAATTATTGTCGCTTTTAGTATTGCCGTTGTTTCTTTTGGAATGTTTATTATCGGAATGGTGATTGGACATCAAATGCCCTGGCTTTCAAAAGATGAAATCGGTCCTTTTTATATTATTAATTATCTATGGCCTTATTTGGTTTTGGTAATTCCTAATATATTATTGTGCCTCTCTATTTTAACGACTTTGGCTTGGTTAACCCGAAGCAAACTCTTTATTTATGTTGGTGGTTTTCTGATTTACATTTTATATATCGCGGGTTCACTTTTCTCTAACTCTCCTATTTTTGCAAATGCATCGCCTTCATCTGCTGCTGCGATGTCTTTTGCTGCAAAAATAGATCCGTTTGGATTGGCTGCATTTTTGGAACAAACACGATATTGGAGTGCTATTGAAAAAAATAATAATCTTCTGGAGTTGTCAGGTAATTTTTTATTGAATCGAATACTGTGGATAAGTGTTTCTTTTTTATTATCATTTCTCTCTTATAAATTATTTTCTTTTCGAAAGATAAAAGTGAAAAAGGCAAAATCATCTAAGGTTTTAAAAACTGAAACTGCTTCATTTTCTATAGAATCTCCAAAAAATATCGAATGTAGAACTTTTAGACACAATTTCCTGGTTTTAAAAAGCTACATCAAAATGGATGTTTCCTTAATTATAAAAGGAATTCCGTTTCTTTTAATTTTACTTTTATTTTCTGGATTACTTTTAATTGAAATTTCAGATGAGATTGATGGCGGAATGAGATTGGCGCAAAACATAACCAATACGGCTTTGATGATTAGTACAATTATGGATCGTTTGCCTTTTATTCTCATTATTGTTTTACTTTTTTATAGTAATGAATTGATAAACCGAAGCGAAACTTCCCGATTTGAAATGTTGGAAAATTCAACTCCGTATCAACAGACGATAGTTTTAGGTTCTAAAATCATTTCACTTTTTACAATTCCGCTTCTTATAATTGCTTTCAGTATTTTAATTGGTTGTGGCTTTCAAATTGTTCGTGCAAATGCTTCTATAGAATTTGGACTCTATTTTTCTCTATTCTATTTTTTAGGTTTTCCTATTTTAATAATTTCTGTTTTAATTGTTTTTATTCAAACTGTTATATCTAATAAATATTTAGGTCTTTCGGCAGCGGCTCTTATTACGCTTTTGATAAGTAGCGGAATTGGGGAACAATTAGGGATTTTACATCCTTTATTAAGATTTGGAAATTCTTTTAAAAGAGAGTATTTTGATTTGAATGGTTTTGGAAAATATACTATTCCGTTTCATGTTTCGATGTTGTACAATTCTGGATTGGCTTTGATTTTATTAATTTTCACAGGAATTTTATGGAAACGAAATACTTCAATCCTGAAATCATTCCGAAGACATTCGTTTAATTCCTTTCAAAAAATAACTTTTGCTTTAGGAATTCTTCTTTTTATTGGTTTTGGAATTTATTTGTTTTATAAAACTAATATTGAATATCCGTATTTAACTGAGGAAGACCAGAACAATTGGAGCGAACAATATGAGTTGAAATTTAAAAAATATATTAATTTACCTCAACCAACGATAACTTCCGTTAAAAGTAATGTTGCTCTGTTTCCTGAAAAAAATAGTTATGAAGTGTCCGGGAAATATCAACTGATTAATAATTCTAAAAAACCAATTGATAGTTTACTCCTATATATAGATCGAAATTCAAAACTAACTTCAATTGAAATTCCGGATGCTGAAAAATTAAACGACGTTTCTCAATTCAATCATTATTGGTTTCGTCTAGCAAAACCGCTTAAACCTCAACAAAAAATGGAAATTTCATTTTCATTTAAATCAGGCTGGTCTCCGTTTAAAGGTCATACTTCTTTTAATTCGATTATAGAAAATGGTTCTTTTATGCGAATAAGTCGTTATTACCCAACTTTTGGTTATCAGGATTCGAATGAAATCAGCAGTAAAAAAGAACGTTTAAAAAGACATTTGAAACCTCAAACTCCACTAAAAAAACTAGAAGATAAAACACCAATTCCGTATAATTTTATTGATTATGATGCTGTGGTTTCTACTTCAACAAATCAAACTGCCATTGGTGTTGGTGATTTAATTGCAAAGTGGGCAAAAAACAATCGCAGTTATTTTCATTATAAATCAAATGGAAAGATTCCGTTTCGGTTTGCTTTCGCTTCCGCGGAATATCAAATTCAGCAATCAGATTATAAAGGAATTGCAATAGAAGTTTATTATGATAAACGACATTCCCGAAATGTTCCTAAACTGATACAAGATTTAAAAACCACTTTGGATTATTGTCAAAATAACTTTGGAAAATATCCTTATGAAACGATTCGCTATGTCGAAGTTTCTGCTTTCGCCGATGGTTTTGCTGCAACTTCTTATCCTTCGTCAGTATTTATGAAAGAGAATTTTGGTTTTTACAGTGATCTTTCCCATAAGTATAAAGAAGATGTTATCAACCAATTAACAGCGCATGAACTATCTCATGAATGGTGGGGAAATGCACAGATTAGTTCGGAACAAAAAGAAGGAAGCTGGATTTTGACCGAAACTTTAGCGCAATACACTGAACTCATGCTTTATGAAAAAGAACATGGTGTAGAGAAAACTCTTGAAACTTTAAAAATTCATCTGGATTTGTATTTAAGCAGCCGAAGTTACGATCCGGAAACACCTCTTTATAAAACAAATTACGATACACCGCATTTACCTTATGATAAAGGAATGCTTGTGATGCATCAATTGCAAATGTTAATCGGAGAGAAAAAATTAAATCTTGCCTTAAAAAACTTTCTGAATCATTATAAATATCCCAACCAAATTCCTGATTCTGAAGATTTATTAAAAGAAATTTATTCGGTAACTGATCAAAAATTATATTACAAATTAGATGAAATGTTTAAACAAATAATTACGTATTCATCTAATATTGTTTCGACTGAAAGCAATAAAAAGAATAGTTTTTATGAAATTTCTTTTAAAGTAAATTCTAAAAAATATTCTGAAAATGCAACCGGAAAAAGAAAACTGATTAAAAATGATTCTATAATTGATATTGGTGTTTACGATGAAAATGGTAAATTATTCTCTTATCCTTTTTTAATAAAAAACAATGTGGTTGAGGGAAAAATTAAACTTTTAACCAAACCTCAACTTATTGTTGTTGATCCGTATTTAAAAAATTTTGACACCTTTATTAAGGACAACGAAAAGGAAATTAACTAAAGTTTTGTCAAAGATTAGATTTTATTTCAGCAACTAATTAGTAAAAATCTGCGAAATCTGTGTGTGTTTTTATCTTAATTCATTTCTCTTTTAATTTCTAATTTCTTGATTTTTGAATTTAATGTTGATGGATGAATATCCAGGATTTCAGCGGCTCCGCCAATTCCGGATATTTTTCCATTGCATTTTTTCAGAATGTATAAAATATAATCACGCTCATTTTCTAAAATGGTTTTGATTGAAAATGATTCGTTTGCTTGTTCTGGATGCATTTTTGAAGATGTAGAAAGTTCAATGTCTTTAATTGTATTTCCGTCTGTAAGTAAAATAGCCCTTTGTATTACGTGTTCTAATTCACGAATATTTCCCGGCCAATTGTAATTTGTAATTTGCTGTAACGCAAAATCTGAAAGTAATGGAGATTTTCGCCCCATTTTTTCACTATATATTCTTATAAAATGATTCGCTAACTCAGGAATGTCTCCTCTTCGTTTTTTAAGCGACGGAACTATAATCGGGAAAACATGCAGGCGATAATACAAATCCATTCTAAATCTTCCGGCAGCTACTTCTTCTTCCAAATTTTTATTGGTTGCAGCAATTATTCGAACATTTATTTTTATAGGCGATGCTCCGCCAATTCTCTCGATTTCTCTTTCCTGCAAAACACGCAATAATTTTACCTGAAGTTCCATTGGCATCTCTCCTATTTCATCCAGAAAAATTGTTCCGCCATCGGCCAGTTCAAATTTCCCAATTCGTTTATCCATCGCTCCGGTAAAAGCACCTTTTTCATGACCAAAAAGCAATGATTCGGCCAAATTTTCAGGAATTGCACCACAATTTATAATTACCAAAGGTTTATCTTTCCTGGGCGACAATGCATGAATGCTTTGTGCTATCTTCTCTTTTCCCGTTCCGCTTTCTCCTAAAACTAAGACTGAAGTATCAGATGGTGCGACTTTTCTAATATAATCAAAAACAGTAATCATTTGAGGACTATTTCCAATAATCCCTTCAAAACCAATTGTTTTATCCGCGGGTTTTTCTTTTTTAATAATTGCTTCTTTTTGATCTGAGTCTGCATTTGTTTTGGGATACATTTTAGTAATAAACTGAACAAATGTATTTTCTAGATTACTCAAAACATTTATGTTTTCTGGAGAATAAACATTAAAATTTCGACTGTAAAAAGTAAAATGAAATTTTTGAATTGCTGCAATTGAAAGAGGAAAAACCAAATAAGATTTAATTCCAAAATTATGCGATATCAAACCTTTTATAGGTGCAACCTGAAAATTATTGATTAATGATTCTTCACTATAAACAACAGGCTTTAAATCTATTTTTGATTTTTTATAAGTCTCGTCTAATTCTTTTATAGAAATATCGGCAATTTTTGAAAACTTTTCGGGATTAATAATCTGGTAATCATCTATATTTTTACGCATGACGCCCAAATTTGCATAATGCGCTGTATTTAAAAAACCAACTTCTAAATAATCAAAAGAGATAAAAGTCTGCACCACTTTTGCAAATGCCAACAAAGCATCTTCCCATTTAAGATTGGATTTTATAATTTCTGCAATATTATTCTGCAACTGAAACTGCTGCATTAATTGCGATTCTAAACTATATTCCTGACGGTAAAAAGCAATTTCCAACGTTGTTAAAACATCCTGCTCGCGAAATGGTTTCACGATAAAACCATAAGGCTGGGTAATTTTAGCCTGATCTAAAATACTTTTGCTTGAATTGGCAGATATGTAAATGAATCCAATATGGTTTTCTTTTAAAATTTGAGCCAGTTCAATTCCGTTTCTGCTTCCTTTCAACATAATATCAACAAAAACCAAATCCGGTTTTTCTGTTTGAATTTGTTCCAAAGCCTGATCAACAGAACGTGAAATTCCGATTACTTCGTAATTTGCCTTTTCGAGAATTAACTGCAAATCATGAGCTTCAATAAATTGATCTTCAACAATTAAAATTCGTTTTTTTAAAGTAGGTTGAGATGAATTATTGGGAAACTCAGAAACCGTTTTCATAATTGTGGCATTTTTAGTGTTATAAACCTATAATTTGTTGGTATAAAATTAGTTAATTATTACAACTAAAATAACATTTTTATCAAATATAAATCATTAAAAACAACTTTAATGTGAATTTTCTTCATGTTTTTTCATAAGATCAGCTATCATTTGCTTTATATTTGTTTACAAAAACTTCCAAAAAACTAATTCTCACCAAATTATGAAGCAATTCTATTCTCTCTGTTTTTTACTCTCCATTATTCTTCCATCTTTGGCGCAAAATTCAGCATCAGTTGCTAAATATGATTTAAAGAAAAAAAGATTGCTCATTCAGGCTAGTTCAATGTATTTGTATAATGCTAATCAGGGTGCAATAGATGCAGACAGTGCTGTTGTTTTAGCTTGTAAAGCTTATAAATTACCTGTTTCATTAGCTTATGATGAAGGATTTAATGATGGCGGAAAACTAATTGGAAGCGAGTTTCTTGAAAAAAGAAATTTTAAAATGGCAGTAAAACTCCTGTCTACATTAAAAGGCGAAAATCGGATTATCTTATTGCTTCAGCTTGGAAATTTTTATCTTTTTAAACCCGGTACTAAATTTGAAGATCTCGAAAATGCAAAAATTTATATTACAGAAGCAGTTCAGCTTAGTAATAAAATAAAAAAATGGCAATATCAAAGTTTACTCTTATTAGGTAAGTATTATTTTCAGGCAAATAATCAGGCTGAAGGGAAAAAATATTTTCTGCAGGTTATTACCGAATGCCGAAAACAAAATGATAAACTCGGCCTTGCTAATGCTTTAGATGCTTATGGAACTCTTTTATCCAACTTAGATCCTGAAAAAGAAAAAATTCTGCAAGAAGCTGTCTCACTCTATGCTTCTTTAGGATTAGAAGAAAAAAGGATCGAAAATTATATGAAGATTACGACCATTTATTTTTGGACTGGGAGAATCAATGAAGCGAAAAAAAGATTTTACCAAAATTTGATTGATCTGCGAAAAATTAATTTTACGCATCAGCAATTTGCAGAAACAACAATTGTTTTTATTGAACTAAATCAGCGTAACATCCCAAGTGCACTCTACTATGCATTAAAAAGTGTTAAAAGAATGGAAACTGAAAAGGATTATACTTTTGGGGATATCTTTTATACTCGTTTGGGTGATGTATACCACATATACGGACATAATGAAGAGGCTCTTGAATTATATCAAAAAAGCATTAAAATTGGGCAACAAACCCTAAATAGTGGCACCTGGTACAAAAGTTTTTTAGCTGCCGTGGCCGCTTTGTCTCTAAAGAAAAACAATGAAGCTCTTGCTTATCTTAATACAGTAACTGCTGATTATCCCCCAAAAAGTATTTTTGATAAAATGCTGGTAGCTTTTACAAAAGCTAATTGTTACGCTACTTTAAAAAAGTATGATCTGGCAGAAAAATATTTTATCGAAATGGATTTTTATGCTAAACAATTAAAGACACCCGAAACCTTTAGAGAAGTTATTCATGCTTATGCCACGATGTCTTATTTTTACTCATTTACAAATAACGCACAAAAAGCCAAACTTTATGCCGATAAGGTTTTTATGCTCTCTAAAACCAACAATAAACATTACGACTCCGAAATTTTTCAGTATACATTGTATAAAATTGATTCCGCTAACGGTAATTATCTTGGTGCTTTAGAACATTACAGAAATGTAAAAAAACTAAGTGATTCTACACATGGCGTCTCGAAAACCAAGCAAATTGATGAGCTCAAAATTGAATATGAAACTAAAAATAAAGAACAAAAAATAAAATTTTTAAATGATCAGGATAAATTGCAAAAAAGTGAACTGCAAAAATCTAAACTTTTAAATAGTGTTTCTATCGGGAGTTTGATTTTATTACTTATTACAATTGGATTACTGTACAACAGATACCGATTAAAACAACGAAATCATGCCAAATTGGAACTAAAAGAAAAAGAAATCAACCAGAAAAATATAAACCTCAGACATTTACTGGATGAAAAAGAATGGCTTTTGAAAGAAATTCATCATCGTGTAAAAAATAATCTTCAAACGGTTATCAGTCTTTTAAATTCACAATCAGCATATTTGGATAATGATATGGCTTTGTCGGCCATAAAAAATAGTCAGCACAGAATTCATTCGATGTCATTGATTCATCAAAAATTATATAATTCTGAGAATATTTCGACGATTAACATGCCTAATTATATTAGAGAATTGGTCGAATATCTAAAAGAATCTTTTTCGCTTGGGCAAAGAATCAGATTTGAATTAAAAATAGATCAGCTGGAATTAGATGTTGCACAAGCCGTTCCGCTTGGGCTTATTTTGAATGAGGCCATTACCAATTCTATTAAATATGCTTTTCCTGATGAACGAAACGGGATGATTTATGTAACACTTGAAGCAACAACCGAGAATCATTATTTATTAACAATTTCGGATAACGGAATTGGAATTGATACTGATTTTAGTGCCAAAAAACTAAACTCGTTTGGAATGAGTTTGATAAAAGGTTTAAGTGATGATTTAGAAGCTAAATTTTCGATGGAAAACAATAACGGAACTATTTTGAAAATTGAATTTTCACAAGAATTTCCAATGAATAAAAAAGAAAAGTAATTTAAAACCTAAATTTGTAATGTTAAAATGAATTTCGATTTTAACCTTTTCCTAAAATGATACACAAAATTTTAATTATAGACGACGAAGAAAAACTTAGAAGTCTATTGGCACGCATTATAAAATCGGAAGGATTTGAAGTTATTGAAGCCAAAGATTTAAAATCAGGTTTTAAAAAATTGGAACAAACAGATATTGATGTCGTATTGTGTGATGTAAAATTACCGGATGGAAACGGCGTTGATTTTCTGCAAAATATAAAAGGAAGTTTTCCTTTGGTCGAAGTTATTTTACTTACCGCTTTTGGGAATATCCCAGATGGTGTTCAGGCCATGAAAAACGGCGCTTTTGATTATATTGTAAAAGGCGATGACAACGACAAAATTATTCCACTTCTTTATAAAGCTGTAGAAAAGGTACAATTACAAAAAAAAGTAAAACAGCTTGAAAAACGTATTGGTGATAAATATTCGTTTAATACTATTATAGGGAAATCAAAAGGAATTGAACAGGTTATTGATTTGGCAAAAAAAGTCGCCAAAACCGATTCGACTGTTTTACTAACAGGTGAAACCGGAACTGGAAAAGAAGTTTTTGCACAAGCAATTCATGAAAACAGTAATCGTGTTGGAAAATCTTTTGTGGCCTTAAACTGTAGTACTTTCAGTAAAGAAATTCTTGAAAGTGAACTTTTTGGACACAAACAAGGAGCTTTTACAGGAGCTTTAAAAGATAAAAAAGGATTTATTGAAGAAGCAAATGGCGGTACTTTATTCTTAGACGAAATTGGAGAAATGCCAATTGAACTGCAGGCCAAATTATTACGCGTTTTGGAAACCAGTGAATATATTCCCGTTGGAGATACGACTTCAAAAAAATCAAATTTTAGATTAATTGCCGCAACAAACCGAGATTTAAAAACAGAAAGTGATGAACATCGTTTTCGTTCTGACTTGTATTTTCGTTTGAATATTTTCGAAATAAAACTACCGCCACTGCGAGAAAGAATTAAAGATATAGCGTCAATAACTAATTATTTTGTCAAGCAATTTTCTGAAAAAACGAATAAAAAAACATTAAGTATTTCAGATGATTTTCTTCAGAAATTAGAAAATTATTCCTGGCCGGGAAATATTAGGGAACTAAAAAATGTAATCGAGCGTTCTGTCATTTTAAGCAATGAAGATATTTTAACTTCAGATGTTTTGCCTTACGAAATGCAGCATCAACCTGAAAAACCTACAAAATCAATGTCGGCTTTTTCGATGCAAAGCGTTGAAAAATTGCACATTCAGAAAGTTTTAAATTATACAAAAGGTAATAAAGCAGAAACGGCACGATTGCTGGAAATTGGGATTGCGACTTTGTATCGAAAGTTGGAAGAATTTGGGATTGAAAATTTAAAAATTTAAAAAATCCCAAATTCCAAATTCTAATATCAGTTTCAAACTAAGCTCCAGCGGAGCAAAATGTTTATAGCAAATATAATCTCCTTTTTGACCGAAGCTCCATCGGAGCGATATATCGATTGATAAGATGCCACCCCGATGGGGTTCTAACAACAAATCTATGTTTTTCTATAAATATCGCGTTCCTCCGGAACTCAAATTTTAAAATTAAATCCCTATCATTTCAATAAAAGCTTATCATTTTGATAGGCTTTTTTTATGCTTAATTTTTGGCACAAAACCACATTCCTTTTATTTACAATACTTTATCTACAACTTTACTTTTTCGGAACAAATTTTGGCATAAGGAGGAAGAACAAAAAAATTCATTCAAAATGAAAAATCAAGTCACCTCAATCTACAAACAAGCCGAACGCTTTGCCGAGATTACTAAAAAATCTATTATTTCTGGAAATATTGTACGAGCCAAAAAATGCCTGACACTTGCTGAACGGTTATTTATTACAGGAAGTTTTGAAACCAAAAATGCAATTTCGAATGTATACATTTTCTCGGTTTCTTCTTTTATGGAAATGCGTCACTGCAATATTTCACATCTCTTTCCACAAACGCTAAAAGCAGAATATATCAAACAAATTAATACTTCAGGTGTATAAAAAGTTTAATCGGTTAACTGTTTAATTGGTTAATCGGGTGACAATCTAAAATCTAAAATCTGAACTCTAAAATCTAAAATAATTATGATCACTTTTCTTTTACTCGCATTGGCAGTTTTACTGTTTGCTATTTGTTTTAAATCTGTTGAATTCTTTGAAAAAATCTAAATCATGACAGCACTATTTATTGTTTCCATCGCCGTTTTCTGCTATTTGGTTTATGTATTAATCAAACCCGAAAAATTTTAGAAAATGAAAAAGTCACAGTCAGGAAAAAAGCTGCTACTGTATGTATTTGCGGCTTGGACATTAGCCTTTGTAATACTCATTATGTCTTTATAAAGCTCCAAATTTTATTTAATTTCTAACAAACAAAATATGAACACAGAATTATTAGGCGTCATTAGTATTTTTATCGTTTCGATAGTTTTAGCAATTCCGGTTGGAAAATATATTGCTAAAGTTTTCCTGGGCAATAAAACTTTTATCGACCCGGTTTTCAATCCAATTGAAAAATTTATTTTTAAAATTAGTGGAATTAATTCCACAGAAGAAATGAACTGGAAACAACATTTAAAAGCACTTTTGAGTGTAAATATGGTTTGGTTCTTTCTTTGCTTTTTTGTTTTGCTTTTTCAGGGATCTCTATTTTTAAATCCTGATAATAATCCATCCATGACGCCGGATTTAGCTTTTAACACCGCTATTTCGTTCGTTGTAAACTGTAATTTGCAGCATTATTCAGGCGAAACCGGACTTTCATACTTGTCACAAATGGTTTTAATGTTCCTTCAATTTGTTTCTGCAGGTGTAGGAATGGCCGCTGCAGCAATGGTTTTCACTGCAATGCGAGAAAAAACAACCGACAAATTGGGTAATTTTTACAATTATTTTATCAAAAGCTGTACTCGCATTTTATTACCGCTTTCTGCGATTGTAGCGGTTGTTCTTTTATTTAGTGGTACTCCTATGACTTTTGAAGGCAAAGATACCATTACCACTTTACAAGGTGATTCGGTACAGGTTTCACGCGGGCCGGCTGCAGCGTTTATTGCTATTAAACATATAGGTACAAACGGAGGAGGTTTTTTTGGAGCCAATTCGGCACATCCTTTAGAAAACCCTACTTATTTTACCAATGCGGTTGAACTTTGGGCACAATTAATTATTCCGTTTGCGATGATTTTTGCTTTAGGTTTTTATCTAAAGAAAAAGAAACTAGCCTACGTAATCTTTGGCGTAATGACAGTTGGTTTTTTACTCCTTGTTATTCCGACTGTTATCAGTGAATTGAATGGAAATCCAACCATAGAAAAAATGGGAATTGCTCAGGCAACCGGAGCAATGGAAGGAAAAGAAGTTCGCTTTGGCCCAGCCATTTCAGGTTTTTGGAGTATTGCTACAACCGTAATTTCGACAGGTTCTGTAAACAGTATGCACGATAGTTCGATGCCAATTTCAGGAGCGATGCAATTGCTTGCAATGATGGTCAATGCCTTTTACGGAGGTTGTGGTGTTGGAATTCTGAACTTCTATATTTTCATTATTCTCGCTGTATTTATTTCCGGATTAATGGTCGGTCGAACACCTGAATTTTTAGGGAAGAAAATCGAAGCCCGCGAAGTTAAAATTGCTGCTTTTATTGCTATTCTTCATCCTTTATTAATTTTAGCGGGAACCGCTTTGGCTTCTTATTTTGCTGCAAATGATACCGCAATGGGCTATTGGTTTAGTGGAAACGCCACAGGCTGGTTAAACAATCCCGGAAACCACGGATTCTCAGAAATGCTATATGAATATACTTCGAGCGCAGCTAACAACGGTTCTGGTTTTGAAGGTTTAGGAGATAACAATCCGTTTTGGAATATTACTACAGGAATCGTTTTATTGTTAAGTCGTTTCATTCCAATCATCGGACCATTAGCAATCGCAGGATTATTGGCGAATAAAAAATACATTCCTGAAAGTGCAGGAACTTTAAAAACTGATACTACCATTTTTGGAGTTATGGTTTTTGCCGTAATCGCAATTATTGCAGCTTTATCGTTCTTCCCGGCATTGGCGCTTGGGCCTTTAGCTGAATATTTTATACTAAAATAGAAATGCTGAATATTTTAAACATAGCCCGTGGTTTCAACCACGGGAAACGAATTGCAGGGATAAAGATTGTGATATACGTTGCTCCCTGTGGTTAAAACCACTGGCTATGTTTACAATTGATGAATTTATTTCCGCATAACATTTAACAAATAACATTTAACTTTTTACAAGAAAATGACAACTAATAAATCCGCATCATTGTTTGAAAGCAAACAGGTAAAAGAAGCCTTAGCGCAGTCTTTTGTCAAATTGAATCCAAAATTGATGATCAAAAATCCGGTAATGTTTACCGTAGAAATTGGAACCGCCATTATGTTTGCTGTTTGTATTTCCATTTTAATGGGCGCAACAGATCAAGGTAGTTTCACTTATAATTTAATTGTGTTTTTAATTTTACTTGCCACACTTTTGTTTGCCAATTTTGCCGAAGCCATTGCCGAAGCCAGAGGAAAAGCACAAGCCGACAGTTTAAGAAAAACCCGTGAAGAAACTCCGGCAAGACAAATTTTGCCAAACGGAGAAATCAAAAACATCAGTTCATCTGAATTAAAAAAAGGAGATGTTTTTGTTTGTGAAGCCGGTGATTTAATCGCTACCGATGGTGAAATTATCGAAGGTTTGGCAACTATTGACGAAAGTGCTATTACCGGAGAAAGCGCTCCTGTAATTCGCGAAGCCGGAGGTGATAAATCTTCCGTTACCGGAGGAACAAAAGTGTTATCTGATAAAATAAAAGTAATAGTAACTTCTGAACCCGGTGAAAGTTTTCTGGATAAAATGATTGCTTTGGTTGAAGGCGCAAGCCGTCAGAAAACACCAAACGAAATTGCATTAACTATTTTATTGGCAGCATTTACCTTAATCTTCGTGATTGTTTGTGTTACGCTAAAACCGTTTGCAGATTATGCGAATGCGCCAATTACAATCGCTGCTTTTATTGCCTTATTCGTTTGTTTGATTCCAACCACAATTGGTGGTTTACTTTCTGCGATTGGTATTGCGGGAATGGACAGAGCATTGCGTGCCAACGTAATTACAAAATCTGGAAAAGCGGTTGAAACTGCCGGAGATATTGATGTTTTGCTTTTGGATAAAACCGGAACAATCACAATTGGAAACAGAAAAGCAACCAATTTTTATCCTGCAAAAGGTATTTCAGAAGAAGATTTTATAAAGTCTGCAGTGTTAAGTTCACTAGCAGATGACACTCCGGAAGGTAAAAGTATCGTGGAACTGGCAGGTGCCGAAATTGCCAATAAATTATCAATTGAAGGTGCTACTTTAATCAAATTTACCGCAGAAACCAGAACTTCCGGAGTTATTTTAAAAGACGGAACCAATATTAGAAAAGGAGCTCAGGATGCTGCAAAAAATATCGCAAAACAAGCCGGAAATTCTTTTCCCGAAGATACCGCTCAAAAAGTAATTGACATTTCAACAAACGGAGGAACGCCGTTGGTTGTTATCAAAAATAATCAGGTTCAAGGCGTTATCGAATTGCAGGATATTATTAAAACCGGAATGAAAGAACGTTTTGACCGATTGCGAAAAATGGGTGTAAAAACAGTTATGGTCACGGGAGATAATCCGCTTACGGCGAAGTTTATTGCCGAAGCTGCCGGTGTTGATGATTTTATTGCCGAAGCAAAACCTGAGGATAAAATGAACTACATCAAAAATGAGCAAAACTTAGGGAAATTGGTTGCCATGATGGGCGACGGAACCAATGACGCTCCTGCTCTTGCGCAAGCCAACGTAGGTGTTGCCATGAACAGCGGAACTCAGGCGGCAAAAGAGGCCGGAAACATGGTCGATCTTGACAATGATCCAACGAAATTAATCGAGATTATCGAAATTGGAAAACAGCTTTTAATGACACGTGGAACTTTAACTACTTTTTCTATTGCAAATGACGTTGCGAAATATTTTGCTATTGTTCCTGCTCTTTTTATTACTGCGATTCCTGCGCTTCAAGGTTTGAATATTATGCATTTGCATAGTCCGGAAAGTGCCATTTTATCGGCTGTAATTTTTAATGCGATTATCATCCCAATATTGATTCCGTTGGCGTTGAGAGGAGTTGATTACAAACCAATTGGAGCAAGTGCAATCCTTAAAAGAAACTTATTGATTTATGGTTTAGGCGGTTTGATTGTTCCTTTTATCGGAATTAAATTAATTGATTTGCTTGTTGCACTTTTTATTTAAGGTTCTGAGATGCTAAGGCTCTAAGGTACTAAGGTTTCCTATTAGAGTCGTAAAATCTAAACCTTCAAACTCAAATTAAAAACGCGGACTTTGATTACTCGGCTTGGAAAAAAAACTTAGAAGCTTAGAATCTTAGTCCCTTAGAATCTCAAAACATGAAAACTATATTCTCACTATTAAAACTTACCGTACTTATTTTAATTCTATTTGCGGTTATTTATCCTCTTGCAATTTACGGAATTGCACAATTTGCTCCGAATCAAGGAAAAGGAGAAACGATTTCGGTTAACGGAAAAGTGGCTGGTTACCAAAAAATTGGTCAAAAATTCGATAAGTCGAATTATTTCTGGGGAAGACCCTCAGCTGTAGATTACAATGCTGCCGGAAGTGCCGGAAGCAACAAAGGACCAAGCAATGCCGATTATTTGGCTTTGGTTCAAAAAAGAATTGATACGCTTTTACTTGTTCACCCATACTTGAAAAAATCTGATATTCCATCAGATATGGTTACGGCTTCTGGAAGCGGATTGGATCCGAATATTTCTCCGGAAGGCGCCTTGATTCAGGTGAAACGTGTTGCTAAAGAGCGAAAATTAGCTGAAGCTAAAGTAAAAGCTTTGGTGGAAGCGAATATTAATACTCCGAAAGTAATGGGAACTCCAACGGTTAATGTTTTGGAATTGAATGTGGCTTTGGATGAGCTTTCTAAAAAAGGCTCTTAGGTTCTGAGTTGCTAAGTTACAAAGGTTTTAAAAACCTGTCGGGTTTGACAGAGCGTTATTAGTCTTTGCGAGGAACGAAGCAATCTCACTTGCAAAATCGACAATGACTTGTAATAGTGTGGTTGCTTCGTTCCTCGCAATGACAAACTGAAATGTTATATAATTAATACCTACAAGGTTTTGAAAACCTTGTAGGAAACGAAAATGCCTTTTTTACCCCAAAAGCCCTAGCCCCGATAGTAGTGGAAATCCTTTTTCTTTTTTCTTTAAAAAGAAAAAGATTGTAACGGATAGCGGGAAATAGCTCCTTAAAAACCTACAAATAATAAACTAATGAGGATGAGATTGCTTCGTCCTCGCAATGACAAACAAAAATGAAAAAAATTATACTTACCGCTTTAATCGCATTTGGTTTTAGCAATTTACACGCACAGGAAGAAACAAAAAGTCCGTTTACATTTTCAGGATATGTAGACGTTTATTACAGTTATGATTTTGCGAAACCGGAAGATCATACGCGCCCGGGATTTTTTTACAGTTACAACCGAAGCAATGAAGTGAACCTGAATTTAGGTTTGGCAAAAGTGAATTATTCGAAAGAAAATATTCGTGGAAATTTTGCTTTGATGGCGGGAACTTATGCGCAATATAATATGTCGCCGGAACAGGATTTATTGAAAAATGTTTATGAGGCTAATGTTGGTGTGAAGATTTCGCAAAGTCATAATTTATGGATTGATGCGGGAATTATGCCTTCGCATATTGGTTTTGAAAGTGCAATTGGAAAAGATTGCCAGACTTTAACCCGAAGCATTTTGGCTGAAAACTCTCCGTATTATGAAGCGGGCGTAAAAATTGGCTACACATCAGAATCTGGTGCGTGGTATTTGGCCGGAATGTATTTGAACGGCTGGCAGCGAATTCAGAAAGTCGACGGAAATCAAACGCCTGCTTTTGGAACGCAAATTACTTATAAACCAACAGATAAAGTGGTTTTGAACTGGAGTACGTATATTGGAAATGAACAGCCGGATATTGACAAAAAATGGCGTTATTTCAACAACTTTTACGGACAATTTAAATTTACGGATAAAACAAATATTACGGCTGGTTTTGATGTTGGATCACAGCAATCAGCTAAAAATAGTAACAAATACGATACTTGGTTTTCACCGGTTTTGATTCTGCAATACAAACCAACAGATAAAATTCAGTTGGCTGCACGTGGCGAATATTACAGTGACGAAAAAGGTGTTATTATCGCAACAGAAACGCCAAACGGATTTAAAACTTACGGATTTTCAGCTAACTTTGATTACTTAGTTTCTGATAATGTAATGTTTAGAATCGAAGCCAGAAATCTTTCGAGTAAAGATCAGATATTCACAAAAGACAATCTTCCAACGGATACAAATACGTTTGTAACGACTTCGCTGGCGATTAGTTTTTAAACATTAAAAATTATTTTTTACCATTAAGATATTAAGTTAATGAAGGCAAAATTTAATTTTCTCAATAGGCTCATTTAGTCAAAGCTTAACTTTCTTAATATCTTAATGGTAAAATAAAAAAAACTTAGTGCCTTAGCGCCTTCGTGGCAAAAACATATGGAACAGGAAAAAAATAACGCACAGCACTTTCTCGATTTAATTCAGAAATCACGAAAAGGAAAGTTTAAAGTCTACATTGGGATGAGCGCCGGTGTGGGGAAAACTTTTCGTATGCTTCAGGAAGCGCATTCGTTGTTGAAAAACGGAATTGATGTGAAAATTGGCTACATCGAAACGCATATGCGCAAGGAAACGCATGAACTTTTAGCTGGTTTGCCCGTGATTCCGCGGCGAACCATTTTCTATAAAGGAAAACAGCTTGAAGAACTTGACGTACAGGCGATAATTAACTTAAGACCCGAAGTTGTTATTGTCGATGAATTGGCGCACACGAATATTGAAGGAAGCAAAAACGAAAAACGCTGGCAGGATGTTTTGGAGATTCTGGAAGCGGGCATTAATGTGATTTCGGCAGTAAACATTCAGCATATTGAGAGTTTAAATTCAGCTGTAAAACGCATTACGGGAATTGATGTTCAGGAACGAATTCCTGATAATGTTTTGCGTTTGGCTGATGAAGTGGTGAATATCGATTTAACATCGGAAGATTTGATTGCGCGTTTGAAAGAAGGAAAAATTTATACGGCTGATAAAATTCAGACGGCTTTGACCAACTTTTTTAAATCGGAACAAATTCTGCAATTGCGGGAATTGGCTTTAAAAGAAGTGGCAAGTCAGGTAGTTCGAAAAGTCGAAAACGAGGTGCCTCAACTGCACGCTTTAAAACAAGAAAAACTATTGGCATGCATTAGCAGTAACGATAAAACAGCAAAAATCGTCATTCGAAAAGCCGCACGTTTGGCGAGTTATTACAACGGTTCGTGGTATGTTTTGTATGTAGAAACTCCGAAAGAAAGCAGTACCAAAATTGCTTTAGACAAACAACGGCATTTGATTAATAACTTTAAACTGGCCGTGCAATTAGGCGCAGAAGTGATTAAAACAGAAAACAAAAATATTGCCGATGCGATTTTAATGACCGTTGAAGAAAAACAAATTACAACTGTCTGCATCGGGAAACCGCATTTGAATTTATTTAAAGTAATTTTGTCTACGACGATTTTCAGACGCTTATTAAATAGCTTGTCTTTATCTAATGCTGACCTTGTTATTTTGTCTTGAAATGTTTTAAACCATATAAGTCATATAAGTTCATTTTAATAGGGGCGTTGAATTTAACCGCAAAGTTCGCAAAGGTTACGCAAAGTTCATTTAAGATTTTGCTCGTAGCAAGGTCACAAACTTTCTTATATTTTCTATTCTTTGCGTCAATATTGCGCATTTTTATATTTTCTTATATGACTTATATGGTTCAAAAAAAAAATTAAATGTTTTATAAAATGAGAATTAAAACTAAATTAAATCTGGGAGTTGGGTTATTATTTTTACTAATAATTATACTCACATTGGTAAGCGCTTTTTATATTTTTTCGATAAAAAAAGATACTGAAAATATTCTGAAAGCGAATTATAATACGCTGGAATATTCCCGTAATATGCTTTTGGCATTAGATGAAATTAACGCTAATAAAGAAAATGCGATTGTTACTTTTAAAGAAAATCTCTTAAACCAAACGAAAAATGTTACCGAAGCCGGAGAGAAAAAAGGCACCGATAGTCTACAGAAAAACTTTGCTCTTTTAGAAAAAAACAGTGCTGATGAAAGTTTAAAGATGCAAATTCGCCAGGATATTTTTGAAATCATGAAACTCAACATGAATGCCATAAAACAGAAAAGCGACATTGCCAAACATACCGCCGAAACTGCCAATTTATGGATTGCCATTGTGGGAACTTTGTGTTTTTTAATCGCCTTTAATTTATTGATTAATCTGCCTCATAATATCGCCAATCCTATTAAGGAATTAACGCTGAGTATTAAAGAAATTGCGAACAAAAATTATTCAGAACGTGTTCATTTTACCAATCACAATGAATATGGAGATTTGGCAAAATCGTTTAATACCATGGCGCAAAAACTTCAGGAATATAACAATAGTAATTTGTACAAACTCTTCTTTGAGAAAAAACGACTGGAAACTTTAATCAATAATATGCACGACCCAATTATTGGTTTGGATAATCAGGGAATTATTTTGTTTGCGAATGATGAAGCGCTGAAAATTATTGGCCTAAAACTGGAAGATGTTATTGGGAAATCAGCTTCTGATTTGGCATTATCCAATGATTTAATACGTTCGTTAATTTTAAAAGAATTAGATTCTGATTCGCAGAAAAAGAAACCTTTGAAAATTTTTGCTAACGGAAAAGAAAGTTATTTCGATAAGGAAACGATCAATATCACGATAACGCCAACGGGTGAGGAAAAAGAAATTAATATTGGAGATGTTATTATTCTGCGAAATATTACGCTGTTTAAAGAGCTTGATTTTGCCAAAACCAATTTTATTGCCACGGTTTCACACGAATTAAAAACGCCAATCGCTTCGATAAAACTGAGTTTGCAATTGCTTCAAAACAATAAAACGGGCGACATGAACGACGATCAGAAACAATTGGTCGAAAGTATTAAAGATGATAGTCAGAGGCTATTGAAAATTACAGGCGAACTGTTGAACTTATCACAATTGGAAACCGGAAATATTCAGTTGAATATCGAAAAAAGCAATCCGTATGCTATTGCAAATTACGCTGTTGAAGCCGTTAAAATTCAAGCAGAACAAAAACAAATAAGACTTATCATTGATGCCGATGAAAACTTGCAGGATGTAAAAGCCGACAGTGAAAAAACAGGATGGGTTTTAATTAATTATTTATCGAATGCTATAACTTATTCTTCTGAAAAAAGTACAATTTTGATCAAATTAAAAAATGAAAATGATCAGATTCTATTTCAGGTTATCGATACCGGAAAAGGAATTGATGCCAGATATAAAGATAAAGTTTTCGACAAATATTTTCAGATTCCGGGAAGTCAAAAATCCGGAACGGGATTGGGTTTAGCCATTAGCAAAGAATTTATCGAAGCGCAAAATGGGATAATTGGTGTTGAAAGTAATTTAGGTTTAGGGAGTACGTTTTGGTTTTCGTTAAAAGTTTAAAAAAAGAGCCAGCGGCTCGACCAATTTTGTAGGGCTGGATTTTAATCCAGTTCCCACATAAAAACATGTAAACATCTAATTTTATAGTTTTTAAAAAACCCAGCGGAGCGATATCAACGAACGAATATGCCACCCCGATGGGGTTTATTTACGTGTGATAATAATTTTCTATAAATATAGCATCCCTTTGGGATTTAATTTATATTGTCTTTGAAATTGATATTTGACATTTCCATTGAAAATCAATTTGGGGCAGAGGTATTATTTTTAATCTCCATCACCTCTCTTTTTACCTCCAAAAGCAAATCTTTCATACTTTGCGATTCCGTTTGTTCGTGTCGTTTATCGCTGCGGCCGATGTTGCATTCATATTCCCAGATTTCTAAAATATCTGAGGCTTTTACTTCATAATTTGGATAAAAACGATTGTCTGATTCCAGAACTAAACTATTTTTTTTGTTCTTGTTGAGACGCTTGTAAACCATTCCTTCGTTTTTGGTAATCAGGATATAGGTTTTGCCATCCATCACCTCTCCCAGCCTTTCTACATAACGACCGATAATAATAGAACCATCTTCGTGTGGCGGCATCGAATCTCCTTCCACAGGAAATCCGCGGTGTTTTCCTGGTCCCAAAAACGGTAGCGAAACTTGCTGCAGACTTTCAATATATTCCGGATCGGCGTATCCGTTAAGATAGCCTGCTTTTGCTTTTTGAGATACAATTTCAATATAATTCTCTCCAAAACTATCTACTTGTATGGGCAAAATAAGTCGGTTGCCTTCTAATTTTATCAAGTTTTCTATATTGATTTTACGTATATCGACAGATAATAATAAATCGATACTCATATGAAAATATAAAGCGATTTGCTTTAAAATATCATACGGTGCTTCTGAAGTTCCGTCTTCGTATTTAACGTATCTTCCTCTGGTAATTCTAAGGTTTTCAGCTAATTTTTCCTGTGATATTTTATGCTTAACCCTCAATGCTCTGATATTGTCTGAAAATAAGGACATAATTAATTTGTTATAATTTGGAACAGCAAATATACAAAAAAATGTTATCATCTGTACTAATTTTGTATCTACAAAAACAAGGAAATGACACGGGCGATTGTACACATGGATTTGGATACCTTTTTTGTATCCTGCGAAAGATTAACCAACTCAGAATTAAGAGATAAAGCTCTAATTATTGGTGGTGGTGATCGCGGTGTTGTGGCTTCTTGTTCGTATGAGGCAAGACGTTTCGGAGTTCGTTCTGCGATGCCTATTCACATGGCGATGAAACTTTGCCCGCAAGCCAAAATCATCAAAGGCGATATGGAATTATATTCGAAATTATCGCATGATGTAACGCAGGTAATTCAGGAAAAAGCGCCGATAATGGAAAAAGCCAGTATCGATGAATTTTATCTTGATATTACGGGAATGGACCGTTTTCACGGAAGTTATAAATGGACCAATGAACTGGCTCAATCTGTTATTAAAGAAACCGGATTACCCATTAGTTTTTCATTATCAATCAATAAAACGGTTTCTAAAATTGCTACAGGCGAAGGCAAACCAGTTGGAAATTTACAAATTCCTGAAAATGAAGTACAGGCTTTTTTGAATCCGTTATCGATTCAGAAAATTCCAATGGTGGGCACGGTGACTTTTCAGCTTTTATCCCGAATTGGCATTCGAACCATACAAACTTTATCTGAAATGCCTGCTGAAGTTTTACAGCAAATGATTGGTAAAAATGGTTTGGATATCTGGAAAAAAGCCAACGGAATTGATCACACCCCGGTTGAACCTTATACAGAAAGAAAATCTATTTCGACCGAACATACTTTTTCGCAGGATACAATTGATATCGTCAAACTTAAGTCGTTATTAGTAGGAATGGTCGAAAAACTGGCTTTTCAACTTAGATCAGAGCAATGGTTAACCTCAACAATTACGGTTAAAATACGCTACGCCAATTTTGATACCGAAACCAAACAATGCAAAATTGCTTATACATCTGCCGATCATATTTTGACCAAAAACGTAATCGATTTGTTTGATAAGGTTTACCAACGACGAATGCGTTTGCGCCTAATTGGTATTCGCTTTAGCGGATTGGTTCGCGGCACTTATCAAATTGATCTTTTTGAAGATACTCAGGAAATGTTATCGCTTTATGCGGCGATGGATAAAATGAAAAGCCGTTATGGTTTTGATGCCGTAATGCGCTGTGCCGGTGCGCACTTTAAACCAAATAATAAAGATGAAATTTTAAAACGTAACAAATAATGTATCTTAATTGTCATTCTTTTCATTCGCTTCGCTACGGCACGATTCCTCTCAAAAAACTCATTGAGGAAGCGGTTTCTTGTGGTGTAAAAGCAATGGCACTTACAGATATTAATACCGTAACAGGAATTTATGATTTTATAAGAGAATGTGATAAAGTCGGGATAAAACCTTTGGTTGGAATGGAATTTCGCTGCAATCATCAGTTTCGATATATTGGTCTGGCTAAAAATGCAAGCGGCTTGGGTGAAATGAATCTTTTTTTGACGGAACATAATTTCAGCGGAGAACCTTTGCCGCTAATTGCTCCCAAATTCGAATCGGTTTTTGTTATTTATACTTTAGAAAATGCTCCGGCAACACTTCGTGAAAATGAATTTATCGGAGTTCGTCCTGATGAAGTTTTAAAGCTTTTAACATCAGAACACAGAAATAACATTTCGAAAATGGTTGTGCTGCAGTCGGTAACTTTTAGCAATAAAAAAGAATTTAATCTGCATAAAATTCTGCGGGCGATTGATACCAATATCATTCTTTCGAAACTAACAGAAGCTGATTATTGCAAAACTTCTGAGAAAATGCTGCCTTTAGAATCGCTCTTGCCTTTTTATGAAAGTTATCCGGAAATTATAGAAAACACGCAAAAAATAATCGATTCCTGTAATTTTCAATATGATTTTACAACGCCAAAAAACAAAAAGTTCTTTACTGAAAATCGCCAAGGTGATATAAAAAAGCTAACTGAATTGGCATTTGAAGGATTTGAATGGCGATATGGAAAAGGAAATGAACAGGCAAAAAAGCGCATAGAAAAAGAACTTAAAGTAATTGACAAACTTGAATTTAGCGGTTATTTTTTAATTACCTGGGATATTGTTCGCTACAGCAACAGTCAGGGTTTTATGCATATTGGCCGAGGCAGTGGCGCCAATAGTATTATTGCGTATTGTTTGGGAATTACAGATATATGTCCGTTGGAATTGGATTTGTATTTTGAACGCTTTTTGAATTTAAATCGAAAAAGTCCGCCCGATTTTGATATCGATTGGAGCTGGAAAGAACGCAACACTATTTTAGAATATATATTTGATAAATACGGCCGCGATCATGTTGCTTTTTGCGGAACAAATGTCGAATTTAAACACCGATCTATTTTTAGGGAAGTAGGAAAAGTGTTTGGCCTTCCGAAAGAAGAACTGGACATGCTCGCCAAAAATCCGAAAGAATTGCATGAAACAAATTCTATCGTAAAACTGGTTCAGGAATACAGCATTATGATGAATAAATATCCTAATCAGCGCAGTATGCACGCTTGTGGAATTATTATTTCCGAAGAACCAATTACAAATTATACGCCATTGGAAATGCCGCCAAAAGGTTTCCCAATCGTACTTTTTGATATGCATATTGCGGAAGAAATTGGTTTCGAAAAATTCGATATTCTGAGTCAGCGCGGGATCGGTCATATTGATGACAGCGTAAAATTGATTGAAAAAAACAGGGGCATCAAATTGAATATTCGCGATACTTCAATTTCTAAAGATGAAACTGTATGTAATATTCATTTGGCGCAAGGCAAAACGATTGGCTGTTTTTATATTGAAAGTCCGGCGATGCGTGGTTTATTACGCCGATTGAATTGTGATAATTATAAAATTCTGGTAGCGGCTTCGTCTATTATTCGTCCCGGCGTTGCGCAATCCGGAATGATGAAAGAGTATATTTTTCGTCATAATAATCCGGATCAGTTCGAATATTTTCATGAGGTTTTTAAAGAACATCTTGGTGAAACGTACGGCATTATGGTGTATCAGGAAGATGTTATTAAAATCGCTCAACATTATGGCGGACTTTCTGCTGCCGATGGTGATATTTTACGTCGCGCCATGTCCGGAAAAGGGCGATCTATGGAGGCGTTACAAAAAGTAAAAGATAATTTCTTTGCTTCTTGTGCTCAAAAAGGACATCCTGAAATGCTGAGTCAGGAAATTTACCGTCAGATTGAATCGTTTGCAGGGTTTTCGTTTTGTAAAGCCCACTCTGCCTCTTATGCCGTAGAAAGTTATCAGAGTTTATATCTCAAGATTAATTATCCCGTAGAATTTATGACGGCGGTTATCAACAATCAGGGGGGATTTTACAGAACTGAAGTTTATGTACACGAAGCACGCATGTCTGGTGCAACGATTATGAATACGTGTGTCAATAAAAGCGAATATCAAACCACTGTTTATGGCACTGATATTTATCTTGGTTTTATGCATTTGCAGGGTTTAGAATCAAAAACGGCAAACTTGATTGTATCAGAAAGAGAGAAAAATGGTAATTATATTTCTTTAGAAAATTTTATCAATCGTATACCAATTGGAATCGAAAGCATGAAAATCCTTATTTTTATTGGTGCTTTTCGCTTTACAGGAAAAACAAAAAATCAACTTTTGGTTATTGCGAGTTTGCTTTTAAATAACTTCAAACCAGAAAACAGAAGTTTAATGTTATTGCAGGAACCTGTTAAAGAATACAAACTCCCAACTTTAGAACGTTCTGTTTTTGAAGATGCTTTTGATGAAATTGAATTACTGGGTTTTCCGGTTTCCTGTACGGTTTTTGACCTTTTGCAAACCAAACATCGGGGCGATATTATGGCCAAAGATTTAGTCACGCATCATAAAAAACAAGTACGAATGCTGGCTTATTTAGTTTCGAGAAAACAAGTACCTACCAAAAAAGGAAACATGTATTTTGGAACCTGGATTGATCATGAAGGCACTTATTTTGATACGGCACATTTTCCGGATTGTCTGGTTCAATATCCTTTTCAGGGCGGAGGCTGTTATCTTTTGCTGGGAAATGTTGAAGTTGATTATCATTTTCCGACAATCACAATTACCAAAATGGCCAAAATGCCTTTTATTCCAGATCCGCGTTATATGGATGCTAAAGATCAGTTTAAAACACAGCAATTAATAAAAGAAGATGTTAGCCCAACTCATCGCGAACCGTATCCGCAGGCACATGAAATTAATTTGCCACGACATCGGATGAAATTTTCAAAATAAAAGAATTCAAAAAAATAAAAATTAAGCTCAATTGTTTTAAAAGATAGAATTTACAAGAATAAAAATAGGTTTCACGTTATATAATAAAGATGAAAAAGCTGGAATATGCCATAGTAGATATTGAAACCACAGGTGGTAATGCCAGTGGCAGCCGCATTACAGAAATTGCCATTATTATTCATGACGGAACAAATGTAATTGACCGATTTGAAACACTCGTTAATCCGGAAAAGGAAATTCCGATTTCGATTTTTGCGTTAACGGGCATTAATAACGAAATGGTAGCTAACGCTCCTATATTTGATGATATTGCAGAGAAAGTACTGGAAATGCTTACAGATCGCGTTTTCGTTGCACATAATGTCAACTTTGATTATTCTTTCGTACGCCATCAACTTGAACAAGCGGGGTTTAAGTGGACGGCGAGAAAATTGTGCACCGTTCGCGCGGCAAGAAAAATAAGACCTGGATTCTCGTCTTATAGTTTAGGAAATCTTTGCAATTCATTAGATATAAATTTAGAAAACCGACATCGTGCCGGTGGTGATGCCGATGCGACAGCAATATTATTTTCCCGATTACTGGAATGGGATTATGAAGGCGAAATCGACAAAATGATCAAGAAAACAGCACAAGATCAACGTTTACCTCCTAACCTTCCGCCTGAAGATTTTAATCAATTGCCTGAAAAACCCGGCGTTTATTACTTTTATAATCAGATGAAAAAGGTTATTTATGTTGGAAAAGCAATTAACTTAAAAAAACGGGTAGCTTCTCATTTTAGCGGACATAAAATTAATCCGCAAAGGCAAAACTTCTTGCGCGATATCTACAGTATTTCTTTTGAAATTTGTGGCAACGAGCTAATGGCTTTACTTTTAGAATGTACAGAAATTAAAACACTTTGGCCAACATACAACAGAGCATTAAAACGTTTTGAGGCAAAATATGGCCTATATCAATATGAAGCCCGCAGTGGATACAAATATCTGGCAGTTGGAAAACTAAGCAAATTTCAGGTTTGCATTCATGAATTTAATAGTCTGTATGACGCAATAAATGTATTGCGAAATCTGGCTGAACAGTTTGAAATTGATCAACGATTTTGCAAATATTCTAAACAGGAAGAAGCCGAATTTTTTCCAAACCAAGACATTAAAATATTACCTGATGTGACGATTCATAACGATCAGGTTGAAAATGCCATTGAATTTTTATTAAGCAACAGACCCACTTTTGCTATTATAGACAAAGGCAGATCTGCAGAGGAGCGCAGTTTCATTTGGGTTGAAAATGGACATTTTTATGGAATGGGCTACATAGCATCTGATATTACAATTATTGAGCCATCAGATATAAAAGATTATATCACACCTTATAAGAGCAATCAATATATAACACATTTAATTTATGCTTATGCTGAGAAATATCCACGGAAAGTATTTTTCAACAAGCACTTCCTGAAATAAAAACACAAACCTCATCTCAATTAAATGCTTAATAATCAGTAAATTTAAGAATACAATTAATTTAAAGATACCATGAAAATAGCAACATATAACGTAAACGGAGTCAACGGACGCTTAAATGTTTTACTGCGCTGGTTGGAAGAAGCAACTCCAGATATTGTTTGTCTGCAGGAATTAAAAGCACCGCAAGACAAATTTCCCATTAAAGCGATTAATGACGCAGGTTACAATGCCATTTGGCACGGTCAAAAGCAATGGAATGGTGTTGCAATTTTAGCCCGAAATATGGAAATTGAAGAAATAACACGCATTCTTCCCGGCGATGAAGAAGATATTCAGAGTCGGTATGTTGAAGCTTTGATTAACGGAATAGTAATAGCGTGTCTTTATCTGCCAAACGGAAATCCGTGGCCGGGACCTAAATTCGAATATAAACTAAAATGGTTTGATCGTCTGGCTCATCGTGCTGAAACCCTTTTAAGTTTAAAAACTCCTGTAATACTTCTTGGCGATTACAATGTGATGCCAACAGAACTAGATGTATATAAACCTGAAAAATGGGTAAATGACGCGCTTTTCAGAACTGAAGTTCGGGAGGCTTTTAAGAATATTGTTTCGCAAGGATGGACAGATGCTATTAGGAAATTATATCCTGAGGAGAAAATTTATACTTTTTGGGATTATTTTAGAAATGCTTATCAGCGAGATGCAGGACTTAGAATTGATCACTTTTTATTGAGTCCGCAAATTGCAAAACAACTACGCTCCGGAGGCGTTGACCGGCATGTGCGAGGCTGGGAAAAAACAAGCGATCATGCGCCTGTTTGGATTGAAATTGACACAAAATAAATGGAAACCATGACACTATTTAATGACACCGAATTATTTACCACTGGTTTGGGAGGAAAAAAAGTATTTGATCTTCCTGACGCAGAACTTATTTTGATTGATAATTTCTTCAGTAAAGAAGAATCTGACCGTTTTTATGAAAAACTGCTTCATCAAACCAAATGGAGAGAATATGAAATGGAAATTTATTACAAAACTTATACAGCTCCAAGATTGATTGCCTGGTATGAAGACAAAGACAATTACGGATCAAGTCCGAATGGGCTTGACTGGACGTATGAATTGCTGACAATCAGAAGCCGGGTAGAGAAAGAAACGCAGCTTGATTTTAATGCCGTATTGCTCAATTTATACCGAAACGGCAAAGATGGCGTGGGATGGCATAGCGATAAAGAACACAATACGGGACAAAATCCGATTATTGCTTCGGTGACTTTTGGAGAGACGAGAATGTTCAGACTGCGTCATAAATTCAGAAAAGATATTCCGCAGGTTGAGATTCCTTTACATCATGGTTCTTTTCTGCTAATGGCAGGAACAACCAACAGTTTTTGGCAGCATGAGGTTCCTAAAACAGCCCGAAATGTGTTACCCAGAATCAATTTGACTTTTAGAAGGATTTATCGAAAAGAAGATAACGTAAAACATTTTCACACTAGAAATAGTGTACAAAAATTCCTCCTCTAAAAGTTAAAACACTCACAGTATGAACCTTTTATTAGGCATACCGTATTTTTTTTAGTACTTTCGCACCCTTTTTTTCATATATATAATACCAAAATGGCTTACTCAAACAATGATTTAATGCGTTTTTTAGATGCACAAAATAAACTTTATCTTACTGCTTTTTCTGAAATCAAAAAAGGAAAAAAAGAGACACACTGGATGTGGTTCATTTTTCCTCAATTAAAAGGATTGGGCACCAGCGATACTGCAAATTATTATGCCATTAATGATCTAAAAGAGGCTTCTGCATTTTTAGATCATCCTATTTTAGGGAAACATCTTATAGAAATATCAGAATTGCTTTTGACTTTTAAAAGAAAATCAGCAGATGGTATTTTTGGAGATCTGGACGCTCGAAAACTTCGTTCGTCAATGACTCTTTTTTCTTTGGCAGAAAATACAAATCCAATATTTAAGGAAATACTGGATGCTTTTTTTTCCGGAGAAGAAGACCCGCTTACTTTGACCATTATTAATTCAACTATAAAACCTTCTATTGAATCTCCTGTTTTTTAACCGTAAAGTTTAGACAAAATTCATCAGGAATGGTTTTCTGCTCGCAAATTCGCTAAGGCGCAAAGTTTATTTTCTTTGCGATTCTGACGAGTTTGCGAGATTTTTTTTTCGTCAAATTCTAAGATTTCCTGTTGTTGTTCTCTTTTAATAATTGATTATTTCGCACCATAATTAATTCTATATTAGTAGTTACTAAATCAATCTCTTAAATCAACCAAAATGACCGAAAAAATCAAAACCCTTCAGACAATACATTTTGCACTTTGTGCAGGATTAATAGTTGCTTATTTTGTAATAGGCGAAATTTCAGTTGAAAAATTAAAAACAATTCCTACCATAGATTCTTCGTCAATTGTATTTGCTATAATACCTTTTTTAGCCATTATCATGGCTAATTTTCTATTTAAATCACAATTAAAACAAGTCGATCGAAATTTGAAACTCGAAGATAAATTACCCGTTTATCAAACGGCTTCGATTATTCGCTGGGCAATTCTTGAAGGTGTTGCCTTTATAATATTAATTTTGAAACCGGATTTTTTAATATTTGGAATACTTGTTATAATATATCTTATCTTTTTGAGACCAACAGAAGAAAAGATAACTAACGATTTTTCAGAATAATGATTTTGTCGTAAGGGAAGCAAGATTTCACACAAATTCTTCAAGAAAAACAACTTTCAAATCTCTCTTTTTTACATTTTACTATTTCACAATTCTCATAACGAAATTTCACTAAACTAAAATAAATTAGCGAAATATAGTACTTTTCAATAAGCTAAAAACACGCGTAATTACTACTCTTTCAGCATTTCTTCGCTGTGGCATATATATTGGTTTCTTATAAAAAATTAATCTTAAAACCACTTTACGATGAAGAATCTTGACTACCAAAAAATAGTATTAACCCTGTTTATTATTTTAGCAAATACCACTATGAAAAGCTATGCACAAGTTGATTACGCAACAGATCCTCATTTGACACCTGCGGTAAAAGAATTTTTGAAACCATTAAATTCAGGAGGAGCACCCTTAGAATCACTTCCGGTTGCCGATGCCCGAAATGTACTTGTTGGTGCACAAAATGCATTTAAAGTTGATTTATCAGGAATCGAAGAATCTGAAAAAGAAATTACTGCCGATGGATATAAAATAAAGCTCAACATTGTTCGTCCAAAAGGAGCAAAAGGAAAGCTGCCTGTTTTCATGTTCATTCATGGCGGAGGCTGGGTTTTGGGTGATTATCCCACACATAAACGTATGGTTCGCGATTTAAGTGTACTTACGGGTTATGTTGGCGTTTTTGTAAATTATTCACTTTCGCCGGAAACTAAATATCCACAACCTGTAAATGAAGTTTATGCAGCAGCAAAATGGATTGCTGCGCACGGAAATGAAATAAATGTTGACGGAAGCAAATTGGGGATTGTAGGTAATAGCGCCGGCGGAAATTTAGCCACTGCAAGTGCTTTAATGGCAAAAGAAAAAGGAACGCCATTATTTAAAGTTCAAATTTTATTCTGGCCTGTAACCGATGCAAATTTTGAAACAGAGTCGTATAAATTGTATGGAAAACAGCGCTTTTTAACCAGCACTTTGATGCAATGGATGTGGGACCAATATGTTGATCCATCAAAAAGAAAAGAAATTTACGCTTCGCCTTTACAAGCTAGTTTAGCGCAGTTAAAAGGTTTACCTCCAACCTTGATCCAGGTTGCAGAAAATGATATTTTAAGAGATGAAGGCGAAGCTTACGGGCGTAAACTGAGCGATGCAGGAGTGGTTGTAACAACAATTCGTTACAATGATGTAATTCATGATTTTGGTTTATTGAATGGTTTAGCAGAGATTCCGCAAACGAAAACTTTGTTTCTTCAGGCTGCCGCCGAACTTAAAAAATATTTAAAATAATTGTATCACCAGACATATTTATAAAAAGAAAGCGCCTTGAAAAACTAGGCGCTTTTATATATTTAAAGTTGTCTTAAAATTTTCTCGTTGGAAAAATCCTTAGAATCTTAGCAACTTACAACCTTAGCATCTTTACTTAATTTTCTTTCGGTTTTGTTAAATAATAAACCGGAATTCCGATTAACATAATTAAAATTCCCCACCCACAGGTTGAAAATTTTGTAATTAATAATGAAATACAAATTGCAGTTGCAATTACGATATATAACATTGGTAAAAACGGATATCCAAAGGCTTTATATGGTCTTTCTGCATCTGGCATTTTTTTACGCAAAATAAAGATTCCGTAGATTGTTAAGATGTAAAAAATCAAAACAATGATGATTACAAAGTCTAATAAATCTCCATATTTCCCTGTTAAACACAAAGCCGAAGCCCAGATACATTGCGCCCATAACGCCCATTCAGGAACGCTTGCTTCATTAAGAACTGCTGCTTTTTTAAAGAATAAACCATCATTTGCCATCGTATAATATACTCTTGCGCCCGCCATGATTAATCCGTTGTTGCAGGCAAAAGTCGAAATCATAATCATAATTGCAATAATCAACGTTCCAATATTTCCAAAAATATATTGAGAGGCCACTACTGCTACCCTATCAGATTTTGCTGTTGCAATTTCATCTAGTGGAATTACAGCCAAATACATCAAATTTGTTAAAACATAAATAATTGTTACGATAAAAGTTCCAAGAAACAAACTAAAACCAACATTGCGTTTCGGATTCTTAATTTCTCCCGCAATAAAAGTTACTCCGTTCCAGGCATCACTCGAAAACAATGACCCTACCATTGCAGCAGAAATCCCTGTAATCAAAGCCGTACCGCTTATTGGCAACCACGAACCACTTTCGGTATTATAAGAACGTGTTGTCCAGGCATCTGCCCAGTTGGCATCCCATATTGATGATTTTGCTGCAAGCGTTAATCCAAAAACGATTAAGCCTACTAATGATAAAATTTTGATAATCGTAAGAACGGTTTGAAGAATTTTTCCGTTTTTAACACCGCGACTATTAATATAAGTCAATAAAACAATTGTAAAAATCGAAACAATTTGTGCGGCATTCAATTTAAAAGAACCTAATTCAAAAAGTATATTTTCATCACTTAAAGGTTCATAAAGGTAAGCTGCAAATTTTGAAAAAGCCACACCAACGGCAGCAATCGTTCCGGTTTGAATAACCGCAAAAAAGCTCCAGCCGTATAAAAAGGCAATTAATTTGTTGTAAGCTTCTTTTAGATAAACGTATTGTCCGCCTGCTTTAGGGAACATTGCACTTAGTTCTCCATAACTTACAGCAGCAATAATGGTAATTAAGCCTGAAATAAGCCAAATTAGCGTTAGCCATCCCGCAGATCCGACCTGCCTTGCGATATCGGCGCTTACAATAAATATTCCTGAGCCAATCATAGAACCTACTACAAGCATAGTTCCGTCTAGTAATCCTAACTCTCTTTTAAAATTTTCCTGGTTTTCTTCTTGCATTATTTTGTTTTTTGGGTTGGTTAAAGATATACTTTTTTCTGAAATTCTGGATTTTAGTTTTACAGATTTTAGATGCTATAAATATTTTGGGCGTGTCCCTTCGGGTCGGGCTTTCGGCTATATCTTTTGTTCCGTTTCACTTCACAAAAGGATATCGCCTCTATCCCTCACGCAATTTCGTTTTTATAAGAACGTTTTATGCAATAATTTATTTATTTTTTCGATAAAATCTTTATATTCCAATAAGTTACATCTGACTATTAAATAATTTATCAAACACTGAATCAAAATGGAAAAATATAAAAATCTGAAAGGAGATTCCGGAGTTCAATCTTATGAAATAGGTTCTGATTTTATTATTGTTCACTTCAAAAATGATGGAAGTTACTTATACAACTACGACATTCCGGGTTCATCTCATGTAGAACGAATGAAAAAACTGGCCACTAAAGGTAAAGGGCTTAGTACTTATATTAGTACAATTGTAAAAAAGAAATTCGCTGAAAAAATAAATTAGTTATACATTAAACAAAATAGCATGATTTTAAAAAAGATTCAAATTTTGACAGTACTATAACAACCAAAAAAATATTGTTATTTTAATTTGATTTCTTAGAGATAGTTGAATTATCATCACAGAAAAACAGTATAATTAATTAAAAAACAATATGTTATATAAATATTTTTCTTAAAAAACATAAGCTAACAAGAAAAAAAAGCTATTTGTAAAACTGTAATATTTTTTCACTAAATTTGATTTAACAGATGGAATGATGTTAAAATTCAAAAATTTTATTAACATTCGTTTAATAAAATCCAATAATCAGCCCCGGAGATTATTGTTAAAATATTCTTTGCCCAGAATATATTAAAAACTGAAATAAAGTTATTAACCTACAAATCAGAAGCTATGTCTAAATTTCAAGTTTTTAAAAAGTTACGTTTTGCAAATGTTTTCATTCTTCTTTTAATAGTTTTTGCTTGTTGTGCTTTATTAATTTGTATTAACTTTTTCACCATCAAAACATTGTCTGCAACCAGGGCTTATGTAAATGGTGAATCACATTATTCAAAAGGACAAAAAGATGCTTCCCGCCATTTAATAACCTATTTATATACTAAAGACAAAAACCAATGGAAATTATATCTTGAAGAACTAAAAGTTCCGCAAGGCGACGGAACCGCCAGAGTTACACTATTAAAAGCCGGAGATAATGAAATTGCACGCAAAGCATTACTTATTGGCAGAAATCATCAGGAAGATTTAGACGATCTTGTTTGGTTATTTATAAATTTTAAAAAGGTTTCATTTTTAGCAAAAGCTATTCACGAATGGGAACAGGGCGACAAATTAATATTCAAATTATTCATTATAGGAGAACAAATTAATGCTAAAATAAAACATGACATACTAACTACCGCCGACCAACAAAAATTTCTTCAGCAAATTAGTACAATAAGTGACAAACTCACTATTAATGAACGCAACTTTTCGAATACATTAGGCGAAGGAACACGCAAAATAAAAGATTTACTGATTTTTACTAATGTTTTTTTTATTCTGATTATCATTTGCAGCGTCTGTCTTTATTATTCGATAATGGTAAAACGCCTCATTGTTTCTAAAAAAGAAATAGAAGTTAAAAATGAAAATTTAATATTGGTTAATCATGAACTTGATCGTTTTGTTTACAGTGCATCACATGATTTGAGATCTCCTATAACTTCTTTAAAAGGATTAATTAAAATCACCCAGGAAGAAGACAATTTGAATCAAATTAGGGAATATTTGACTTTAATGCATACAAGTCTAGCGAGGCAAGACCAGTTTATTAGTGATATTATTGATTATTCTAAAAATAAGCGAAAGCAAATCATCATGGAACCTGTTAGCTTACAGGAAATATTTGACGAAGCAATCTCACAATTAATGCATTTTGAAAATGCCCGCCAAATTTCGATAACAAAAGAATTATTTGTGGATGAAATCCTAAGTGATGGCTTACGTTTAAAAATTATTATCTCCAATTTACTTTCAAACGCCATTAAATATGCAGACAATACCAAACAGCAAATGTTCATTTCTATTAAAACTTACATTGCTGATGGTTGTAATAAAATTGAAATATCTGACAACGGAATTGGAATTAAAGACGAATTTAAAGACCACATTTTTGAAATGTATTTTGGAACAAACAAAAATAAAGGATCAGGACTGGGGCTATATATTGTAAAAGAGGCCGTTGAAAATATTAGAGGAAATATTCATGTCTTGTCTGAAAACAATATCGGAAGTAAATTTATTGTAACAATCCCTAACTATCATGGATCTTAAACCTGTATTTTTATTAATTGAAGACAACCTGATCGATCAGCTCGTTATCAAACAGCTCATAAAAAAATCTCTTGATAGTGACATAAACATCACTAACAATGGCAGAGAAGGCTTGCAGTGGTTATACAACCACCAGGACTTAAATCAAACTTTAATTATTTTATTGGATATACAAATGCCAATAATGAATGGCTTTGATTTTTTAGAAGAATACGATAAATTAAGCGACGAATTTAAAAAAGAAATTCAGATTTATGTACTTTCATCAACTTTAGATTCTGAAGAAATAAAAAAAATTAAAGAGAATAACTATGTAACTGAGTTTTTAAATAAACCTTTTCCAATTGAGGATTTCAAAAAGAAACTGCATTTTAATTAATTTCTCTATTATTGCAAAACTCTGTTTACTTGTGAAAAAGCTCGTTGATAATACGGTTCTTTTGTTGACGAAATCATTACACCGCCATGAGTTGAGGAATGAACAAATTTAATTTCACCATCAACAACTTCCACTACCATTCCAACATGATTAATTTGTCTTCTTCCATTTGTTTTAAAGAAAATCAAATCACCTTTTTGGGCTTCATCAGTAGTAACTTTCATTCCAATTCGGGATTGCTCTATTGAACTTCGTGGCAATTTAATATCAAAAGTACTAAAAGTCGAAATCATTAAACCTGAACAATCAAAACCTGCTTTTGTAGTTCCGCCTGATCGATATCGCGTTCCGATATTCTCTGTAGCGTTTACAATTAATTGATCGACTAATTCAGAATGATTACTCACTTTTATAATTGTACTTGTTGAATCAGTCTGAATTGTCGGAGGTGTATTTTCTGCAATTTGCGTTTCTGATGATGTCGCTATTGTCTCTTTTATTTCTTGTGGAGAAACCGAAGCTGCTGCAGCATCTGCTTTTACCTTTGAAGTTCTAATTTTCAAAACATAACCAACCGGTAATTTCCCTTTAATAAATGGATTTTGTCTTTCTAATTCAGCTACTGTTAATCCATATCTTTTTGCAATTGCATATTTAGTTTCTTTTGGCTGAACTTCTACAACCACTTCAACATCTCTTACAATTTTAAGATCATCAACTGGTTTTTCTGGAACTGCAACTGAATTGGATGGAATAATAATTTGTTGCCCAATTTTTAAACCTTCTGTCTCTAGAAGCGGATTGGATTTTTTTAAATCTTCGACCGAAATATTGTATTTTTTGGATATCCCCCACAGCGTTTCTTTAGCCAAAACCTCGTGTGTTCCAGAAGCATTATTATTTACAGCAACTTCATTTGTTGTTGCTGCAATAGTTTGATTTGTATTTGGAATTAGCAAAACCGAGTTTAGCTTTAAAATTTTAGGTGCATTAGGATTTGCATCTATAATAGCTTTAGGTTTTACTCCGTACTTTTTTGCAATTGTAGTGATATTATCACCTTTAGAAATAGTGTGTTTAATGTATTTCTCTTGTGAAAAAACACTAAAACTTAAAAACAACATTATGACGACTAACTTAAAATTCATTTCTTGGGGGGAATTTTTTTTAAATTTTGTAGTTCATTTTATAAACTCAAAAAAAGAACGATTCTTTTACTAATAAGGCGAATTTAACATTTTTATGTAAAAAAAGTATCTTTTTTAACAACTTATTAAGTTCAAATTAACAAAATTCACCGGATTTAAAAGTAATAAACTCAAAATCATTACATTAAACAAAACATATAAACTTCGTTATTAAATCAAAAAATATAAGTTTTATCCTGCAAATATAATCTTTTTTTTATAATACTATATTACAGCTTACCTGAAATAAAAAACGCCCTGTTTTCACAAGGCGTTTTTTAGTATAAATAAATCTTGCCGATTAAGCTTTTCCGGCAGCAATTAAATTTAATGCTGAACCTGCAACGAACCAGCCAATCTGACCTGCATTGTAAGTATGGTTTGCCAAAATAATATCTGTAGAACCATCTGTATGAAGAAACTCTAATGTTAACGGTTTTCCGGGAGCGAACTCAGTTAAATCAGTAAAGTTAATTGTATCATTTTCCTGAATTTTATCGTAATCTGCTTCATTAGCAAAAGTTAATCCTAAAAGCCCTTGTTTTTTAAGGTTTGTTTCATGAATACGTGCAAATGATTTTACTAATACTGCTTTAACACCTAAGAAACGTGGCTCCATAGCAGCATGCTCACGAGAAGAACCTTCACCATAATTGTGATCTCCCACAACAATTGATGGAACTCCGGCAGCTTTGTATGCACGAGCGACGGCAGGAACTGCATCATACTCTCCTGTTAATTGGTTTCTAACAGAATTTGTTTTTTGGTTAAATGCATTTACAGCACCAATCAACATATTGTTAGAAATATTATCTAAGTGCCCACGGAAACGCAACCATGGTCCAGCCATAGAGATATGATCGGTAGTACATTTTCCGAATGCTTTGATTAACAATTTAGCACCTGTAATATTTTTACCATCCCAGGCATCAAACGGGGCTAATAATTGCAAACGTTCTGATGTTGGATCTACCACAACCTGAACACCTGAACCATCTTCAGCAGGAGCCTGAAATCCAGGATCTTCGGCATCAAAACCTCTTGGAGGCAATTCGTCTCCTGTTGGCGCTTCAAGCATTACTTCTTCTCCATCTTCATTGATTAAAGTATCTGTTAATGGATTGAAACCTAAATCACCAGCAATAGCCATAGCGGTTACCAATTCAGGAGAACCCACGAAAGCTAAAGTATTTGGATTACCATCTGCACGCTTTGAGAAGTTACGGTTAAAAGAGTGAACGATGGTATTTCTTTCTTCTTTCTCTGCCCCATCTCTGTCCCACATACCAATACATGGTCCGCAGGCGTTAGCAAAAACGGTAGCGCCAATTTTTTCGAAAGTATCTATAAACCCATCTCTTTCAATTGTATAACGAACTACTTCAGAACCTGGAGTAATAGTAAACTCAGATTTAGTTTTTAAGTTTTTAGCACTTACTTGTCTTGCCAAAGAAGCGGCACGAGCAATATCTTCATAAGAAGAGTTTGTACAAGAACCAATCAAACCAACCTGAATTTGCAATGGCCAGTTATTTTTGATTGCTTCTTCTTTCATTTTAGAAATTGGAGTTGCCAAATCCGGTGTAAAAGGACCGTTTAAATGTGGCTCTAATTCTGATAAATTGATTTCAATTAACTGATCAAAATATTGTTCCGGGTTAGCATAAACTGCCGGGTCTCCTGTTAAGTAAGAAGCTACTTTATCTGCAGCATCTGCAACATCAGCTCTACCTGTAGAACGAAGGTAACGACCCATAGAATCATCATAACCAAAAGTTGAAGTTGTAGCTCCAATTTCAGCCCCCATATTACAAATAGTACCTTTTCCTGTACAAGACATAGAAGTTGCACCTTCACCAAAATATTCAACGATTGCACCAGTACCACCTTTTACAGTAAGTATACCAGCCACTTTAAGAATAACATCTTTTGGAGCAGTCCATCCTGATAATTTACCAGTTAGTTTTACTCCAATTAATTTAGGAAATTTTAATTCCCAAGCCATACCAGACATAACATCTACGGCATCAGCACCACCAACACCAATTGCCACCATTCCTAAACCACCTGCATTTACAGTATGAGAATCGGTACCAATCATCATTCCGCCCGGGAAAGCATAATTTTCAAGTACTACCTGGTGAATAATTCCAGCTCCTGGTTTCCAGAAACCTATTCCGTATTTATTAGAAACTGACGATAAGAAATCGAAAACTTCGTTACTTTGTGTTTTTGCTCTGGCCAAATCGGTTGCAGCATCCACTTTTGCCTGAATTAAGTGATCACAGTGAACTGTTGTAGGAACAGCAACTGTTTTCTTTCCGGCATGCATAAATTGTAATAATGCCATTTGAGCTGTTGCGTCCTGACATGCAACACGGTCCGGTGCAAAATCAACATAATCAACACCTCTTCCAAACGCCTTCGTTGGATTTCCATCCCAAAGGTGATTGTACAAAATTTTCTCCGTTAAAGTAAGTGGACGACCAACAATCTCGCGTGCTTTATCAACACGACCAGGCATGTTCTCATACACTTTTTTTATCATTTCAATATCAAAAGCCATAAGTTATAATTGTTTTGTTTTTTTTATTTTGAACACGACAAGGTACAAAAAATAGAGGAGCCAGAAAAGAAAAAGCCCGAGTTTATCACTCGGGCTTTTTATATATAATGATTATAACTAATCGTATTATTACATCACTAGCTGCTTGCTAGAAGGCGCAAACTTAGTCAAACTAATACCTTCTACTGCAGATGTATATTCATCCATTGTAGGCGTTCTACCAAGAATTGTAGACAAAACTACTACTGGTGTTGAAGAAAGCAATGATTCTCCTTTTTTACCCTCAGTATCTTCTACTACTCTTCCCTGGAACAAACGTGTAGAAGTTGCCATTACAGTATCTCCTTTTGCCGCTTTTTCCTGGTTACCCATACAAAGATTACATCCTGGACGTTCTAAGTATAACATGTTTTCGTATTCTGTACGCGCAGCACCTTTAGGAGCATTATCATCAAATTCGAAACCTGAGTATTTTTGTAAAACTTCCCAGTCTCCTTCAGCTTTAAGCTCATCTACAATGTTATAAGTTGGCGGAGCAACTACAAGTGGAGCTTTAAACTCAACTTTTCCATGTAAATCTTCTATATTTTTAAGCATTTGAGCAAGGATTTTCATATCTCCCTTGTGAACCATACAAGAACCGATAAAACCAAGATCTACTTTTTTCACTCCTCCATAAAAAGAAAGAGGCCTGATTGTATCATGCGTATATCTTTTAGAAACATCAACATTGTTAACGTCAGGATCTGCAATCATTGGCTCAACGATTTGATCAAGATCAACAACTACTTCAGCATAATACTTAGCATTTGCATCTGGAGTTAAGGCAGGTTTCTCAGCTGATTTAATTTCAGAAATTCTCTTATCAGCTTTATTAATCAATCCCTGAAGAACTTGTTTATGATTATCCATCCCTTTGTCGATCATGATCTGGATTCTTCCTTTTGCAATCTCTAGTGAATCAATCAAAGTATCATCCTCAGAAATACAGATAGAAGCTTTTGCTTTCATTTCTGCAGTCCAGTCTGTAAATGTAAATGCCTGATCAGCAGTAAGAGTACCAAGATGAACTTCAATAATTCTTCCCTGGAATACGTTTTCACCACCAAATTTCTTAAGCATTTGAGATTGTGTTGAATGAACTACATCACGGAAGTCCATATAACCTTTCATCTCTCCAATAAATGTTACTTTTACTGATTCCGGAATTGGCATTGAAGCCTCACCAGTAGCAAGCGCAAGAGCAACTGTTCCTGAGTCAGCACCAAAAGCAACACCTTTTGACATTCTTGTATGAGAGTCACCACCAATAATGATAGCCCACTCGTCTATTGTAATATCGTTTAAAACTTTGTGAATTACATCTGTCATTGAATGATAAATGGCTTTCGGGTCACGTGCTGTAATTAAACCAAAATCATTCATAAATTTCATCAATTTCGGAATATTTGCCTGCGCTTTTTTATCCCATACCGAAGCAGTATGACAACCTGATTGGTAAGCACCATCAACGATTGGCGAAATAACTGTAGCCGCCATAGATTCTAATTCCTGAGCAGTCATAAGACCAGTCGTATCTTGCGAACCTACAATATTAACTTCTACACGAACATCAGAACCAGCGTGTAATACTTTACCCGGAGTGATACCAACAGCATTTCTGTTAAAGATTTTTTCTACTGCTGTAAGACCTTGTCCTTCAATAGAAATTTCTTTTGACGGAGCAAATACAAGAGGAGCTTCAATATCTAAAATTTTTGCCGCTAATGTTTGAAGTTTTTTACCAAATACGATTGCGTAAGATCCGCCAGCTTTAATGAATTCCATTTTTTGAGGCGTGAATGCCTTAGAAATATCAATTAATTCTTTATCGCCGTTATAAAGTTTTTTCGTTTTTGTATTTATTGTTAATACAGTTCCTGTAGCAACAGAGTATGCTTCTTCCAAAACAGGTTCATTATTCTCATTACGAATAACATCTCCATTTGCATCAAGCTTTTTAACCCAGTTTTTAAGATCTAAACCAATACCACCTGTAACATCAACAGTTGTTAGGAAAATTGGAGAAATACCGTTTGTTCCTGCAACGATTGGAGCAATATTAATAAATGGTACATACGGACTTGCTTGTTTACCTGTCCAAAGTGCCACGTTATTTACACCTGACATTCTTGACGAACCAACACCCATTGTACCTTTCTCCGCAATCAACATCACACTTGCATTAGGATACTGCGCTTGTAACATCTTGATTTCGTCTTGTGCCTGAGGAGTAATCATACATTTACCGTGAAGTTCACGATCAGAACGAGAGTGAGCCTGATTACCCGGAGATAATAAATCTGTAGAAATATCTCCTTCGCCAGCGATATAGGTAACTACTTTAATTTCTTCCACTACTTCTGGTAATGAAGTAAAAAACTCTGCTTTTGCATAGCTTTCCAGAATTTCTCTGGCAATTGGATTTTCACTTTTAAATGCTTCTTTTAAACGGTCTGTGTCTGCCTCATAAAGGTAAACTTGTGTTTTAAGAACATTTGCAGCCTCTTTTGCAATAGCAGCATCATTACCAAGCGCTAAATCAAGTAAAACCTCAATTGAAGGTCCACCTTTCATGTGTGATAATAACTCAAAAGCAAAAGCAGGTGTTATTTCTTTTACTACGGATTCACCAAGAATGATTTCTTTTAGAAATTTAGCTTTCAGACCAGCTGCGCTCGTCGTTCCCGGTACAACATTATAAATAAAGAACTTAAGAGAATCTTCTCTGTATTCATTATTCAAATCTTTAATTTGTTCAATGATTTCGCTTAATAATTCAGCACCATCAATTGGTTTCGGGTGAAGCCCTTGACCTTTTCTTTCTTCAATTTCTTGGATGTAATCCTGATAAATGTTCATGGTAGAGGTATTTCTAGGTATTTTTATTTTTTTGTTCGCAAATTTAGCTATTAAAGCCGAGAATTAAAAAAAATATAACAGAAGTCGCCTTTTCAAAAATTATTATTGTTAAAAAACGATTTTGACCGCTTGTTAATGCGAAAATATTAATTTTGAAATAAAAAAATGAATTATTGATATTTTAAAATCTTTTCTTTAACAAAGTCGGAATTTGTTGTTATAAACAAAGTCTGTTTTGAGCCTGTTTTAAGCAAAGAATCTTTCTAAATTAGAATTTACATCGTTATAGTTGACATTAAATTCACTTTTTCGATGATTTTAAAATAGAATTTTATCGAAGTTTTATTAAAGATTATTTTACGATATAAATTTCCAAATCAAACAAAAAAAAGCCTAACAATTTAATGTTAGGCTTTTCGCAAACTTTATTAGTTTTATAATAATTTCTGAATAATAATTTCTTCCGTTATTCCTTCAGCGTCAGCTTTGTAATTTTTAATAATTCTGTGGCGTAAAATACCAATTGCAACTGCTTTTACATCTTCGATATCAGGTGAAAATTTCCCGTTAAAAGCGGCATGTGCTTTTGCTGCCAAAATTAAATTTTGAGACGCTCGTGGCCCAGCTCCCCAATCTAAATAATTCTTAACAAAATCATTTGTCAGCTTATTATCCGGACGTGTTTTACTTACCAGTGTAATCGCATACATCTTACAAGAATGAATTAATTTAAAAGGTCGACCGAAAAGCAATAAAAACTACAAATTATGAATTACAAAAAAAGATGCAATTTTAAAATTGCATCTTTTTTAAAGACTTAAAAATTACCAGCAAGCACGACAAGAATTATTACAATCACCGTCACATGATGTCATTGGGCTTTGTTTATGAGTATAAGTGTCTTCTTCTATTTTCCCTCCATTAATTTTTTCCAAATTTAATTTAGTGACTACTTCTTTGTTTAAAGTCAACTCATCGATTGATTTTTTCTTTTTCATAATTTGTTATAGTTTATAATTAATAAGATTCAAATATATAGAATAATTTATTTATCTTTCTATATTTGTAATAAAAAATTGCATAATAAATTACAATTTAACAAACCTAATATTATTTAATCAGTAAAACAAAAGCATGACAAGTCTAGTAGAAACAAATCTAAAAAAAAAACTAAACGAAATATACGAAATACTTAAAACTAATAATAACACCGAGAATTTAGGAGTATTGACAGGACTCTCAGGAATATCACTTTTCTTCTTTCATTATTCAAGGCTAAATAACGACGATAATGCTTCTGAAATTGGCATCGAATTGATTGAAAGTTGCTTTAATAAAATAAACAATGGATATAATTATCCAACTTATTGTAGCGGAATAGCAGGTTTTGGATGGTTTTTAGAGCATTTATGGGAAGAAGATTTTCTTGATTTCAACAATGATAAATTATTAATTGATTTAGAAGATTATCTTCTTATTAAGATGAACTATGACTTACAAAATAATAATCATGATTTTTTACATGGGGGTATCGGTTATGGATATTATTTTTTAAAGCGTTATAAAAATACCAAATCAGAAGACTTGAAGCACAAGTATAGAGAGAATATCCTAAAAATAATACATTATTTTAATGAAAAATCAGAAAAAGAACACAATATGATAAAGTGGAGTTCTGAACTTAACTCTGAAAAGAAAAACATAGGTTACAATTTAAGTCTTTGTCATGGTATACCAAGTATTATTAATTTTCTATCTAGACTACATGAATATGAAGATTTCAAACCACATGTAAGAAGTATGATAGAAACGGGAGTAAATTACATCCTCAGTTGTAAGAATAAGAGCGAAACCTCAACTTCAATATTCCCTAACATTCAAACAAATAATAATAATAATAATAATAATAATAATAATAATAAGATTACAAACAGCAGACTCGCCTGGTGTTATGGTGATTTAGGTATTGGAATAACATTATGGCAAGCTGCAAAAACTTTAAATGACGAACCTTTATTAAAAACATCAATTGAAATACTAATACATTCATCACACAGAATTGACCTTGAAGATAACTTAGTTAATGATGCAGGATTATGCCATGGAGCTTTCGGAATAGCATTAATTTTTAACAGGATATTTAAAAATACTAACAATGAAATATTTTACAAAACTTCTCTTTTTTGGTGTAATGAAGGTTTAAAAATGGCTTCCCATAAAGATGGATACGCAGGATACAAAAAATACTTGAGCGAAAAAAATATATGGGAAAAAGAAATTTCCTTATTGGAAGGAATTGCTGGAATTGGATTAGTTATTATAGAAATTTTGAATCCATCAAATTCGAAATGGGATGAATGTTTAATGTTAAGCTAATAAATAATGAATAATAATAATAATAATAATAATATACCCTATAAGCATTTTGAAAATTACATCCTTAGGACTCCATTACTACCCTTGAATTTTTATAAAAGCACAACTAATTCTCAAGAAATCCAAAAAGATACATTTATAAATTTATTAAAAAACCCAGCAATTAATGAATCAATATATTTAGCATCCCCTGAATTCTATAATGAAATTGAAAAATGGATAAATGGAACTTTAAATGAAAGTCAAGAAATTAAGATTAAACATTCAGTTCTAAAGTACATTTCCAGACTATCGTCAAGGTGCACCCCCTTTGGCTTATTTGCTGGCTGTTGTTTAGGGACAATTTCCAAGGAGACAAATATTGTTTTAAAAAAATATGATCAGAATTTAAGACATACAAGATTTGATATGAATTTTTTAGTTGCTTTATCTCAAAACATTGCAAATCTTGAAAGCATTAAATCTCAACTTCAATTCTCTCCAAATAAAACAATTTATCATGCAGGAAAAAACATTAGATATATAGAGTACTTTTATATAAAAGGAAAACGAAATCACCAAATCGTATCCCTTTACAACTCTCAATATATATCGAAAATATTACACTTTTGCAAAGATGGTTCACTTATAAAAGATATTATATCCGAAATTGTCTCAGAAAAAATAGATCTAGATTCCGCAACCGAATTTGTAAATGACTTAATTAAAAATCAAATTTTAGTCAGTAATTTAGAACCATCTGTTACTGGAATAGAATTTTATGATCAGATTATACAAATATTAAAACATTTAAACAACACTGAGGATCTAATAATAGCCTTAAACAGAATAAAACTATTAATTAGTGATCTTGATACTATTATTGGAAATCCGATAATAAAATATAAAGAAATAATCCAATTAGTTGAAAATTTAGGCACAGAATTCGACTCAAAATATTTGTTCCAGACAGATATGATATTGAACTACACAGACAACTCTCTTAATGAAAAAATAGTAGAACAAGTAAAAAAAGGAATTTCGGTTTTAAATAAATTAAACGCAAAATCTGAAAATAAAAACTTAATAGAATTTAAAAAATCATTTTTAGAACGCTATGAAGGCAGAGAAATATCATTGCCAAATGTTCTTGATACTGAAATTGGAATTGGATATGAACAAACAAATAATGAGGGCGACCTAAACCCTTTAATAGACGATCTTAATCCAGACGACAAAAACAAAGAAAACACTCAATACTTCACCTCAACATATAATCGTTTCTTCCATCAAAAAATTATGGATGCATATATAAATGACGACTATATTCTCAAAATAAATGAAAATGAATTAAATAAGATTGAAAATAAATGGGACCATCTGCCTGACACAATGTCCACAATAATAGAGTTAGTAAATATTGATGGCCAAGAAAAAATAAAATTCAGTAGTATTGGCGGTTCAAGCGCAGCAAATTTACTATCAAGATTTTGCCACGCTGATATAAATATACACCAATATGTAAAAAAGATAGTTGAAGTTGAAAAAAAAATAAATAATACTAAAATTTTAGCTGAAATTGTACATCTTCCCGAATCAAGAGTTGGAAACATTCTTATGAGACCAAATTTTAGAGATTATGAAATACCATATTTAGGAAATTCAACTTTAGATAAAGAATTTCAGATACAAATAAATGATCTATATGTATCTATAAAAAATAATAAAATAATTTTAAGATCAAAAAAGCACGATAAAGAAGTCATACCAAGACTTACAAATGCTCATAATTACTCTTCGTTATCCCTTCCTATTTATCATTTTTTATGTGACTTACAAACTAGTGAAAGAACTAATAGCATAAATTTTAACTTAGGAAGTATCTCAAATGAATATAATTTTATTCCAAGAATTGAATTTGAAAATATCATATTTCAAGAAGCAACATGGAATATTAGTTCTAATGACATGAAAAATATTTTTAAACATTTTGAAAATGATAAAAATTTATTAAATGAAATTAAAGAGTTCCAAAAGAAAAGAAAAATACCTAACCTAGTTTTACTAGTAGAAAGGGATAATCAATTATTAATTGATTTAACTAATTTAACATCTTTAAGAATGTTCTTAGAAATAATAAAACCTCGAAATGATTTTAAAATAATTGAATTCTTATTTAATGAAGAAACTAAAGTTAAAAACATTAACGAAGAATATTATACAAATGAAATTATTTTATCCTTTTATAACGTCAAAGAATAAACATGGTAACAAAAATAAAAACACAACGAAGTTTTATAATAGGCGATCAATGGTTATATTATAAAATATACACTGGATTTAAAACATCTGATGTTATTTTAACAGAAATCATTAAACCTATTACAACTGAACTACTCAAAAACAACCTGATTGATAAGTGGTTTTACATACGATATTCAGACCCTAAAAACCATCTTAGAATTCGCTTTCATTGTTCAGAAAACAAGAATATCTTTGAAGTTATTAATAAATTAAACCCCTATTTAAAGGAATATTTGATGTCTGATTTGATTTGGAACATACAAATCGACACATATCAACGAGAAATTGAACGATATGGTGAAAATACGATAGAATTATCTGAAGAATTATTCTTTCATGATAGCAATATGATTATAGAATTTATTGACTTGATTGAGGGAGAAGAAGGCGAAGAAATAAGATGGCTATTCTGTTTAAAAGCTATTAATAAATTTTTAGATGATTTTAGATATTCAAACCGAGAGAAATTAAATCTTTTAGAAAATCTAAAAATTGGTTATGCCAACGAATTTGATTTGACAAAAGTTCAAAGAATTCAAGTGAATAGTAAATATAGAAATAACCGAAAAATCATAGAAGATTTTATGCTTTACACAATCAAAGACAACGAAAAATATATTGAAATTGAAGATCTATTAAATACCAAAAGTGATTTCACAGCCAACATTATAAAAAAGATAATAGATATCAACAAAAATGAAACATTAAATTTAAACAGTTTTGTAAGCAGTCACATACATATGCTAACCAACAGACTTTTCAAGTCAAAAGGTAGATTAAATGAAATGGTAATTTATGATTTTTTATATAGATACATCGATTCAATAGAAGCCAGAAACAAACAAAGAATATGAAATCTTTTTAGACAACTTAATCGCAATTGCATACAGAAACAAAAAAAAGCCTAACAATTTAATGTTAGGCTTTTCGCAAACTTTATTAGTTTTATAATAATTTCTGAATAATAATTTCTTCCGTTATTCCTTCAGCATCAGCTTTGTAATTTTTAATAATTCTGTGGCGTAAAATACCAATTGCAACTGCTTTTACATCTTCAATATCAGGTGAAAATTTACCATTAAAAGCAGCATGTGCTTTTGCTGCTAAAATTAAATTTTGAGACGCTCGTGGCCCAGCTCCCCAATCCAAATAATTTTTAACAAAATCATTTGTCAGCTTATTATCCGGACGTGTTTTACTTACTAATGATACAGCATATTCAATAACATTATCTGCCACAGGAATTCTACGGATTAAATGTTGAAAATCGATAATTTCCTGTGCTGTAAACAATGGATTTATAGTTGTTTTAGCATCAGAAGTTGTACGTTTTACGACTTGCACTTCTTCTTCAAAACTAGGATATTCTAATTTTATAGCAAACATAAAACGGTCTAACTGGGCTTCCGGCAACGGGTAAGTTCCTTCTTGCTCAATTGGGTTTTGAGTGGCTAATACAAAATAAGGCAAATCTAATTTATGGTTTTCACCAGCGATTGTTACAGAACGTTCCTGCATCGCTTCAAGTAATGCTGCTTGCGTTTTTGGTGGCGTTCTATTAATCTCATCAGCCAGGATAATATTAGAAAAAACAGGTCCTTTTATAAATTTAAACCTTCTGTTTTCATCTAAAATTTCACTTCCCAAAATATCAGATGGCATTAAATCCGGTGTAAATTGAATCCTTTTAAAATCTAAACCTAATGCCTGAGACAAAGTATTTATTAATAATGTTTTTGCTAATCCCGGTACACCTATCAAAAGAGCATGTCCTCCCGAAAATATACAAAGTAAAATTTGATCTACAACGGCGTCCTGCCCTACAATTATTTTTGCTATTTCGGTTTTTAATTCGTTACGTTTTTGAACTAAATTATGAATTGCTGTTACGTCAGACATTTATGAATATATTTAAAATTAAAAAGAGCTAGTGCTATGAAATCATAAAACTAACTCTTTTTATTTATTTAATAAAAATTATTTTTTCAACCAATTATTTGTAAAAGTACAATCTCTGTATTCTCCAATAATTTTGATATAGGTATCTTTTATTTTTTCGTCAAACCATTTAGCAATGGCATTGATTTGTTTTTCTTTTAATGCTAATTCTTTAATTTTAGTATAATCTTTAGCATAATCTGCTGTATGTTCTTCGATTCTGTTGGTAACAGTAATTAACTTATAGGTCTTTTTACCTTTTTCATCTGTGTTTAAAAGTGGCTGAGAAATTTCAGCATCTTTTAAATTAGAAACCTGACTATATAATGTCGGATCCATTTTAGTCAATTCAAAACGTGTGTCTTGTGTATTAGGATTCACTAAAGTACCTCCATTTGCTCTTGTTTCTTTTTCATCAGATTCTGTTCTGGCTGCATCAGCAAAAGAAATTTCCTTACTTTCAATCTTTTTTCTAATGTTTATGATTCTTTCTTTAGCTTCTTTCAAAGCATCTTCAGAAACAGTTGGCGCTATTAAAATATGACGTAATTCAACTTCCTGCCCTTTTATTTTATCCACCATAATAATATGATATCCATAAATCGTCTTAAAAGGTTCCGAAATTTCTCCTTCTGCCAAACTAAAAGCAACATCCTTAAACTCTTTTACAAAAGGAGTTTTTCTGGTCATTTTATAAAACCCTCCATTTGGTGATGATGATGGATCCTGCGAATACAGCACTGCTTTGGTAGCAAAACTAGATCCATCTAATACATCTTTTCTAATACCATTTAATCGGTCAATAACCTTTTGCTCGTCTTCTTTTGAAACTTTTGGTTCTACAACAATTTGTGCCACTTCCATTTCAGCTCCAAAAGTTGGTAAATCCTCTTTTGGTATTTTTTTAAAGAAATTACGAACTTCTTCTGGTGTAATCTCAACAGCATCAATAATCTTTTTCTGCATTTCAGAAGCTAACTTTTGTTCTTTTAAGATATCCGCAAAATAAGTTTTGAATTCTTCTACAGAGTTTTTCTTATAATAAGCTACAACTTTGTTGATGTCTCCAACTTGCTGCATCATGTAGTTTAAACGCTCTTCCATCATACTTCTTACTTCAGCATCACTTACAATAATACTATCCTGAATAGCCTGATGTGCATATAATTTATCCTCTAAAAGTTTACCAAGCATTTGGCATCTTGTAATATCTTTTGTAGAACCTCCCTGACTGGTAATTTCTAAATATCCTTTATCAATATCAGAATCTAAAACAATATAATCTCCAACAGTTGCAATAATACCGTCAATTTTTTGCTTCTGCCCAGAAGGAACTTCAACTGGTTTTTCTGCTACAACATCCGGAATAATTTCCTGTGCTGAAATAAATGAGTTGAAAAAAAGTAAAAAACATATTGTTAACCCAAATTTGTAATCAATTGTTTTTAGCTGAATTTTTTTTAATAACATTATTTTAAATTTAATTTGAATGCTTTAGACTTTATTTAAACTACCAATTCATTTATTTGTCTTTCAAAAATTTATTCTGAAACATTAAATAATTAACTTCTAGTTTCTTCTAACTTATAACGAACAAAAATAACAATTCAATTACATAATACAACTATCAGCAATACTATTAACAAAAAATTATGGGATAGTTGGTAAATCCAATTAATAAGAAGTTGTTTATCAGCAGAAATACTTCAAAATAAAACCTCCAAATAATAAAGTTCATATTGATATAATTGCATTTTATTTTATGAAGGAATGTTGAAAATTTTACATCTTAAATTAAAAGTTTTCAACACTACAACGTTTTCGTAATATAAATATTTTCCTATAATTTACAACATCATAATATTTACATACTTTAGATACGTAATTAGGATTTTATACATGCTGAAATTAAGAATAATTTACTTTTAGTATAGATATGCCATACAATTACAACTTTATAAATCTAACCTTAACCAAATCATTATTATGAAAAAACCTTTTGTAAAATTTTATTGCTTTGTTGCAATTACTGCATTGTTTTGCGCTTGTTCTGACAATGAAACATCTGAAAATGGCGTAAGTACAGCGAGTAAAGAATTCAAAATCATCAATGTAACACATCATGACGGAAAACCTTTTAGCACAGGAGAAACCCAATCATCACTAACAGGCAAATATGTTGATAATCCTGGTGGAGGTGTTATGATGCAGGCCTTTTATTGGGATGTTCCAGCGGGCGGAAACTGGTGGAATACTGTTACTACTAAATTAACAGACTGGTCTAATGCCGGAATTGGATCTGTATGGCTTCCTCCGGCCTCAAAGGCACAAAACGGCGCATTTTCTATGGGATATGATCCAACGGACTATTTTGATTTTGGAGATTACAACCAAAATGGAACAACAGAAACCAGATTTGGCTCTAAAACCGAATTGGTAACTTTAATCACAAAAGCACATACTGAAAACATGAAAGTATATGCTGACATCGTAATCAATCACAATAGCGGTGGCCAATCTGAAGCAAATCCGTTTACAGGAACCAATACTTGGACTAATTTCAATGGAATTTCATCAGGAAAATTCAAACGTACTTATACTAATTTCTATAAAAATAGTTACGGAAATAATGACGAAGGCTCTTTTGGAGGCTTTCCAGATTTATGTCATGCTGATCCGTATGTTCAGGATTGGTTATGGAAAAGAGCTGACGGAGTTGGTAAATATTATAAAAACACCATGAAATTTGATGGCTGGAGATTTGACTACGTTAAAGGTTTTGGTTCTTGGGTTGTTAGAGACTGGAATGCAAATGTAGGTGGGTTTTCTGTAGGTGAATTATGGGATTCTAATGTAAACATATTAAATGACTGGGCGAATAATGCTAATAGTTCTGTATTTGATTTTGCTTGCTACTACAAAATGAATGATGCTTTTGATGGAAATAATCTGGCCCTTTTAAATGACGATATGATGTGGAAAAGAAATCCATACAAAGCGGTAACTTTTGTAACCAATCATGATACGGATGAAATTTCGAATAAATTATTGGCGTATTCTTATATTTTAACGCATGAAGGATATCCAACAATTTTCTATAGAGATTATGAGGAATGGCTGGATAAGAGCAAATTAAACAATCTGATCTGGATTCATAATAACAAAGCAACAGGAACAACTTCTATTCTATATTCTGATAATGATGAATATGTTGCCAGACGAAATGGATATAATGGAAATCCGGGATTAGTAGTTTATATCAACAATTCATCGTCCTGGCAAGAAAGATGGGTTGAAACCAATTGGGCAAATACTCAAATTAAAGATTTTACCGGAAACTCAACATGGTATCCAACTACGCAGTCAGACAAATGGGTAAAAATACAATGTCCTCCAAAAGGATATTCAGTTTGGTCAATTAATCAGTAATTTAAAATGACTAATGTAAGGCTGTTTTTATAACAGCCTTATATTTTTTCTTAAGAAAGACTTCCCAAATTAAGAAGTGAATATTTTTATTAAGCGGTAATTAATAGTACTTTTGCAACCTATTTATACAAAATATGAGCTTTTTAAAAGAAATACAACGCAGAAGAACATTTGGAATTATATCGCATCCCGATGCCGGTAAAACGACTTTAACTGAGAAATTATTGTTGTTTGGAGGGGCAATTCAGGAAGCTGGTGCTGTAAAAAATAATAAAATTAAAAAAGGAGCAACAAGTGACTTTATGGAAATCGAACGCCAAAGAGGGATTTCGGTTTCAACATCTGTACTTGCTTTTAATTATAAAGACAAAAAAATTAACATTCTTGATACTCCGGGACACAAGGATTTTGCAGAAGATACTTTTAGAACCCTAACTGCTGTTGATAGCGTTATTGTTGTAATTGACGTTGCAAAAGGGGTCGAGGAACAAACGGAGAAATTAGTTGCCGTTTGTAGAATGCGTAATATTCCGATGATTGTTTTCATCAATAAATTAGACCGTGAAGGTAAAGATGCTTTTGACTTAATGGATGAAGTGGAACAAAAATTGGGATTAAAAGTTACACCTTTAAGTTTCCCTATCGGAATGGGTTATGATTTTCAGGGAATTTATAATTTATGGGAAGAAAACATCAATCTTTTTAGCGGTGACAGCCGTAAAAACATAGAAGAAACTATCGCTTTCTCTGATGTTCAAAACAACCCTGAGTTAGATAAAATCGTTGGTCAAAAAGCAGCTGACAAACTTCGTGAAGAATTAGAATTAATCGATGAAGTTTATCCAAAATTTGAGCGTCAGGATTATTTAGATGGAAAAATTCAGCCCGTATTTTTTGGTTCAGCCCTAAATAATTTTGGAGTGCGCGAATTGTTGGATTGTTTCGTAACAATTGCCCCTTCTCCAAGACCAAAAGATTCTGAAACTCGTTTGGTTGATCCAAAAGAAGAAAAAATGACAGGTTTTGTATTTAAAATCCATGCTAATATGGATCCAAAACACAGAGACCGTTTGGCTTTTATTAAAATTGTTTCGGGAACTTTCGAAAGAAATAAACCTTACTACCACGTTCGTCAAAAGAAAAATTTAAAATTTTCGAGTCCGAATGCTTTCTTCGCTGAGAAAAAAGAAATTGTAGACATTTCTTATCCAGGTGATATTGTAGGTTTGCATGATACAGGAAACTTTAAAATTGGAGATACTTTGACAGAAGGCGAAATCATGAGTTTTAAAGGAATTCCAAGTTTCTCTCCTGAACACTTTAGATATATCAACAACGCTGATCCAATGAAAGCCAAGCAATTGGACAAAGGGGTTGATCAGTTAATGGATGAAGGTGTCGCGCAGTTATTTACTTTGGAAATGAACAATCGTAAGGTTATTGGTACGGTTGGAGCACTTCAATATGAGGTAATCCAATATCGTTTAGAGCATGAATATGGCGCGAAATGCACATATGAAAACTTTCCTGTACATAAAGCTTGTTGGGTAAAACCTGACGATGCTAAAAATGATGAGTTTAAAGAATTTAAACGTATCAAACAAAAATTCTTAGCACATGATAAATACGGTCAATTGGTATTTTTAGCTGATTCTGATTTTACAATTCAAATGACTCAAAATAAATATCCAACTGTAAAATTATTTTTCACTTCAGAGTTTGATTAATCTTTCAGTTTAAAACATACTATAAAAAAAGCGCTAATTTAAATATTAGCGCTTTTTTTTAATCTGAATTAAATCAACCTTACTAAGTCATTATATTCTAAAGTTAAACCCCTTACTCTATTAAGAATATCTAAATTAAACTAATAGAATCGTATCAGGAAATTTAGTCGATAAAGTGAAATAAAAAACGGACAAACTACAATATTCTGTATTTTGATTTTAACAAAAAAAAGCCCCATTACTGGGGCTTTTTATATTATGCTTGTCCCGCAGGACCAAAATTAAGCGGTATCGGTGCTTGTTCAGTGTCTTTGATCTCGCCGTGAGCTACTTCAAAACGATGAATATTTTCACCAATTGCTTTTAATAATCTTTTAGCATGTTGTGGTGTCAAGACAATCCTTGACTTTACCTTGGCTTTAGGAATACCTGGCATAATGCTCACAAAATCTAAAACAAACTCTGATGATGAGTGATTTATAATCGCAAGATTAGAATAAATTCCTTCTGCGATAGCTTCGTCTAACTCGATGTTAATTTGCTCTTGTTGTTGTTTCGGATTACTCATAGTTTCCTAATTAATAAATGTATTCTTCTTTATTAGCCATCATTTCATTGTAATCATCTTTAGATCCTACGATAGTATTATCATATTCTCTCATACCAGTTCCCGCAGGAATTCTGTGTCCAACAATTACATTTTCTTTTAATCCTTCTAAATCATCTACTTTACCAGCTACAGCAGCTTCGTTAAGTACTTTTGTTGTTTCCTGGAACGAAGCAGCAGAGATGAATGACTTAGTTTGTAGCGAAGCTCTTGTAATACCTTGTAAAACTGGCGTTGCAGTTGCGGTAATTACATCTCTTGCTACAACAAGATTTTTATCATTTCGTTTCAACAATGAATTTTCATCACGTAAATCACGAGGTGTAATAATTTGACCTGGTTTCAATACAGCAGAATCTCCAGCGTCTTCAACTACTTTCATACCATATAATTTGTCGTTTTGAACGATAAAATCTTTAGTGTGAATTAATTGGTCTTCTAGGAATAATGTATCTCCTGGATCTTGAACTCTTACTTTACGCATCATTTGACGAATAACTACCTCAAAGTGCTTGTCATTAATTTTTACCCCTTGTAGACGGTATACCTCTTGAATTTCATTTACCAAATACTGTTGAACAGCAGCCGGACCTTGAATTCTTAAGATGTCATCTGGTGTAATTGCACCGTCAGACAATGGTACTCCCGCTCTTACGAAGTCATTTTCCTGAACTAAGATTTGGCTTGAAAGTTTAACTAAATACTTTTTAATCTCACCAAATTTAGATTCGATAACAATTTCACGGTTACCTCTTTTAATTTTTCCAAAAGAAACAACACCGTCAATTTCAGATACAACCGCTGGGTTTGAAGGGTTACGAGCCTCAAGCAACTCCGTAATTCTTGGTAAACCTCCCGTGATATCGCCTGCTTTAGAAGAACGACGTGGGATTTTTACTAATACTTTACCTGCTTTAATTTTCTCACCGTTCTCAACCATAAGGTGTGCTCCTACTGGTAAGTTATACGAACGAATCAATTCACCTTCTTTACCGTAAACCAATAAAGTTGGAATTAATTTTTTATTTCTTGCTTCAGAAATTACTTTTTCCTGGAATCCTGTTTGTTCATCGATTTCAACCATGAACGATTGTCCTTGCTCTAAATCCTCGTAAGCAATCTTACCAGTAAATTCAGAAACAATTACACCATTATATGGATCCCATTTACAGATCACAGATCCTTTAGTAACAGTTTCTCCATCTTTAACAAAGATACTAGAACCGTAAGGAATGTTGTGTGTATTTAAGACGATTCCAGTTTTCTCGTCAACTAATTTTAATTCAGTTGAACGTGATACTACGATATCAACCGCATTACCTTCGCTGTCCTCACCTTTAACAGTTTTTAAATCTTCAATCTCAAGTCTACCGTTGAATCTTGTAACAATACTAGATTCTTCAGAAATACCTCCGGCAACCCCTCCAACGTGGAACGTACGAAGTGTTAACTGTGTACCTGGCTCACCAATAGACTGAGCTGCAATAACTCCAACAGCTTCACCTCTTTGTGTCATTTTTCCGGTAGCTAAGTTTCTACCGTAACATTTAGCACAAATACCTTTTAAAGCTTCACAAGTTAATGGAGATCTAACCTCTACTCTTTCAATCGGAGAAGCTTCGATAGTTCTCATGATTGCCTCAGTAATTTGTTGACCTGATTGAACCATTACTTCATTAGTAAGTGGATTTATAACGTCTTGTAATGCAACACGTCCTAAAATTCTTTCTCCTAATGATTCAACGATTTCCTCATTTTTCTTCAAAGCAGAAACTTCAACACCTCTTAAAGTTCCACAATCTTCGATGTTAACAATAACATCTTGCGAAACGTCATGAAGTCTTCTTGTTAAGTATCCGGCATCGGCAGTTTTAAGAGCCGTATCCGCAAGTCCTTTACGAGCACCGTGAGTAGAAATAAAGTACTCAAGAATCGAAAGACCTTCCTTAAAGTTAGAAAGAATCGGGTTTTCAATAATCTCACCACCACCAGCAGTAGATTTTTTAGGCTTAGCCATCAAACCACGCATACCTGTTAACTGACGAATCTGTTCCTTAGAACCCCTCGCCCCAGAGTCAAGCATCATATATACAGAGTTGAAACCTTGTTGGTCTTCTCTAATATTTTTCATTGCTAATTCTGTCAACTGAGCATTTGCTGAAGTCCATACGTCAATAACTTGGTTGTAACGTTCGTTATTTGTAATAAGACCCATGTTATAATTCACAGAAATACCTTCAACTTGCTCTCTGGCATCTGCAATTAATTTAGTTTTTTGTTCTGGGATTCTAATATCACCAAGAGAGAAAGATAAACCTCCTCTAAATGCAAATTTATACCCCATATCTTTCATATTATCCAAGAAAGCTGCCGTTGTAGGTACATCAGTCACACTTAAAATGTGTCCGATAATATCTCTAAGGTTTTTCTTAGTCAATACATCATTGATATATCCAGCTGCTTCAGGTACTACTTCGTTAAATAATACACGTCCTGCAGTTGTTTGAATAATTTTGTACACTAATTCCCCAGCATCATTAAAATCTTTAGCTCTAATTTTCACACGAGCATTCAATTCTAATCTTCCTTCGTTTAATGCAATATTTACTTCTTCAGCAGAATAGAATGTTAAGTCTTGACCTAAAATTACATGTTCTGGTGTCGAGATACGTTCTTTGGTCATATAATATAGACCCAAGACCATATCCTGAGAAGGTACAGTAATTGGAGCACCGTTTGCAGGGTTTAAGATATTGTGAGAAGCCAACATTAATAATTGTGCCTCTAAAATAGCCTCTGGTCCTAATGGCAAGTGAACTGCCATCTGATCCCCATCAAAATCGGCGTTGAAAGCCGTACATACTAATGGGTGCAATTGGATCGCTTTTCCTTCAATTAATTTTGGCTGGAAAGCTTGAATACCAAGTCTGTGTAATGTAGGAGCACGGTTAAGTAATACTGGGTGACCTTTAATTACATTTTCAAGGATATCCCAAACTACAGGCTCTTTTTTGTCTATAATTTTCTTAGCAGATTTTACTGTTTTAACAATACCTCTTTCAATCAATTTACGGATAACGAAAGGTTTGTATAATTCAGATGCCATATCTTTTGGCAATCCACATTCGAATAATTTTAATTCGGGACCAACAACAATTACCGAACGAGCAGAATAATCCACACGTTTTCCAAGTAAGTTTTGACGGAAACGTCCTTGCTTACCTTTTAAGGAATCAGATAATGATTTTAATGGTCTGTTAGATTCTGTTTTAACTGCAGAAGCTTTACGAGTGTTATCAAACAATGAATCTACAGATTCCTGCAACATACGTTTTTCGTTTCTTAAGATAACTTCAGGAGCTTTAATCTCCATTAATCTTTTCAAACGATTGTTACGGATGATTACACGACGGTATAAGTCATTTAAATCTGAAGTTGCAAAACGACCTCCATCAAGTGGCACAAGCGGACGTAATTCTGGCGGAATAACAGGAACCACTTTCATAATCATCCACTCAGGACGATTTTCGCGGTTTAAGTTAGACTCACGGAAAGACTCAACAACTTGTAATCTTTTTAAAGCTTCAGTTTTACGTTGTTTAGATGTCTCATTGTTAGCGCTGTGTCTTAATTCATAAGATAAAGCATCTAAATCAATACGAGCTAATAAATCCATAATACATTCTGCTCCCATTTTGGCAACAAATTTATTAGGATCCATATCATCTAAATATTGGTTTTCTTGCGGAAGAGTATCTAAAATATTTAAATATTCTTCTTCAGTTAAGAAATCTAATCTTTGTAATGATTCTCCATCTGCATTTTTAGCAATACCAGCTTGAATTACCACGTATCTTTCGTAGTAAATGATCATGTCTAATTTCTTAGATGGAAGACCAAGGATATAACCAATTTTGTTAGGAAGAGAACGGAAATACCAGATGTGAGCAATTGGCACAACAAGGTTGATGTGTCCTACTCTGTCACGACGTACTTTTTTCTCAGTAACTTCAACACCACAACGGTCACAGATAATACCTTTGTAACGAATTCTTTTATATTTACCACAAGCACATTCAAAATCCTTAACAGGTCCGAAGATTCTTTCACAGAAAAGTCCGTCACGCTCTGGTTTATGAGTTCTGTAGTTGATTGTTTCTGGTTTCAACACCTCTCCTCTTGATTCTTTCAAGATAGATTCCGGTGAAGCCAATCCAATTGAGATTTTATTAAATCTTTTAACTGGATTTTTATCCTTATTATTATTTCTATTATTCATCATAGTTTTTACTATTGATTTATTTGCAATTAAAAAATTGATTTTAGATTTCTGATTTTTTTCCGCTTTAAGCGAAAATTACTCAGTAAACTACTACCTCGGGTTACTTCTCTAAACTTCAAACCTCATTATTATTTTGAAGTGCTAATTATAAAACGCTTAGGGTTTATATAAAAAATCGGAACGGGTTACGGGTATAAATCCTAAAAACCTTAATTTATTAAAACAGCTTTAGTCTCAGTTTTCAGAGTAAACTGAAAACTGAGACTGCAACTGAAAACTTTTTTTATTCTTCTAAACGAATGTCAAGTCCAAGACCTTTCAATTCATGCATTAATACATTGAATGATTCTGGTAATCCTGGTTCTGGCATAGACTCACCCTTAACGATAGCCTCGTAAGTTTTAGCTCTACCAATAACGTCATCCGATTTAACTGTCAAGATTTCACGAAGTGTACTTGATGCTCCATAAGCTTCAAGTGCCCAAACCTCCATCTCTCCAAAACGCTGACCTCCAAATTGAGCTTTACCTCCAAGTGGCTGTTGAGTGATCAACGAGTATGGTCCGATAGAACGTGCGTGCATCTTATCATCAACCATGTGTCCTAATTTAAGCATGTAAATTACACCCACAGTCGCTGCTTGATGGAAACGCTCTCCAGTACCACCATCATAAAGGTGTGTATGTCCGAAACGTGGTACTCCAGCTTCATCAGTTAATTCATTAATTTGATCTAAAGAAGCACCGTCAAAAATTGGAGTAGCAAATTTTCTACCCAAGTTCATACCAGCCCATCCAAGAACAGTTTCATAAATTTGACCAATGTTCATACGTGAAGGTACCCCAAGTGGATTCAATACGATATCTACCGGTGTTCCGTCTTCAAGGAAAGGCATATCTTCATGACGAACGATTCTAGCAACAATACCTTTGTTACCGTGACGTCCTGCCATTTTATCCCCTACTTTCAGTTTACGTTTTTTAGCGATATAAATTTTTGCTAATTTCAAGATTCCAGATGGTAATTCATCTCCAACTGTAATAGTGAATTTTTCTCTTCTTAAAGATCCTTGTAAGTCGTTCAGCTTAATTTTATAGTTATGAATCAAATCATTAACCATTTTATTAGTAGCGTCATCAGCAACCCATTGACCTTTGCTTAAGTGAGCAAAATCTTCTACTGCGTAAAGCATTTTTTGAGTATATTTTTTACCTTTTGGTAAAACTTCTTCACCCAAATCATTCATTACACCCTGAGATGTTTTTCCGTTAACGATCAGGAATAATTTTTCAACCAATCTGTCTTTTAACTCAACAAATTTAGTTTCAAACTCCATTTCTAAAGCGCCTAAAGCATCTTTATCCTGAGTACGTTTACGTTTATCTTTTACGGCTCTTGCAAATAATTTTTTGTCAAGAACTACACCGTGTAAAGATGGAGAAGCTTTTAATGAAGCATCTTTTACATCACCTGCTTTATCACCGAAGATTGCACGAAGCAATTTCTCCTCCGGAGTAGGATCTGATTCTCCTTTTGGTGTAATTTTTCCAATCAAAATGTCGCCAGGTTTAACCTCTGCTCCAATTCTGATCATACCGTTTTCATCTAAATCTTTAGTAGCTTCTTCAGAAACGTTAGGAATGTCGTTTGTTAACTCTTCATTTCCTAACTTAGTATCTCTAACCTCTAACGAATAATCATCAACGTGGATAGAAGTAAAAATATCATCACGAACTACTTTTTCAGAAATTACAATCGCATCCTCAAAGTTATACCCTTTCCATGGCATGAACGCAACTTTTAAGTTTCTACCTAAAGCTAATTCACCATTTTGAGTAGCATATCCTTCTGATAATACCTGTCCAGGAATAACTCTGTCACCTTTTCTTACGATTGGTTTCAAGTTGATACTTGTACCTTGATTGGTTTTTCTAAATTTAATTAAGTTGTATGTTTTCTCATCTGCATCAAAACTAACCATTCTTTCGTCTTCTGTACGATCGTATTTAATAGTAATGATATTAGCATCAACATATTCAACAGTTCCGTGCCCTTCAGCATTGATTAATACTCTTGAATCTGAAGCTACCTGACGCTCTAAACCTGTACCTACAATTGGTGCTTCAGGACGGATCAAAGGAACTGCCTGACGCATCATGTTCGATCCCATCAATGCACGGTTCGCATCATCATGTTCCAGGAAAGGAATCAATGAAGCCGAAATCGAAGCAATCTGGTTAGGAGCAACGTCTGTATAATGAACTACAGATGGTTCAACAACCGGGAAGTCACCTTCCTCACGAGCAATAACATTGCTAGCTGTAATTTTACCATTTTCATCCATTTCAATGTTTGCCTGAGCAATCATTTTTCCTTCTTCTTCTTCAGCACTTAAGTAAATTGGAGTACTTTCTAAATCAACTACACCATTAGTTACTTTACGGTATGGAGTTTCGATGAAACCCATTCCGTTAACTTTTGCATAAACACCAAGAGATGAAATTAAACCAATGTTTGGTCCCTCTGGAGTTTCAATCGGACATAAACGACCATAGTGCGTATAGTGAACGTCACGAACCTCGAAACCAGCTCTCTCTCTCGAAAGTCCACCAGGTCCAAGTGCAGATAATCTTCTTTTGTGTGTAATCTCAGCTAATGGATTCGTTTGATCCATAAATTGAGATAACTGGTTAGTACCAAAGAAAGAGTTGATAACTGATGATAATGTTTTAGCATTAATCAAATCAATTGGTGTAAACACCTCGTTATCTCTAACGTTCATTCTCTCACGAATAGTTCTCGCCATACGTGCTAAACCAACACCGAATTGTTGAGACAATTGTTCACCAACTGTTCTAACACGACGGTTTGATAAGTGATCAATATCATCAATCTCTGCTTTAGAGTTGATCAATTCAATCAAATATTTTACAATGGTAATGATATCTTCTTTGGTAAGCACTTGCTTTTCCATTGGGATATCTAAACCAAGTTTTTTGTTCATTCTGTAACGACCAACTTCACCTAAGTTATAACGTTGATCAGAGAAGAACAATTTATCGATAATACCACGAGCAGTTTCCTCATCAGGCGGTTCAGCGTTACGCAACTGACGGTAAATGTGCTCTACAGCTTCTTTTTCAGAGTTTGTTGGATCTTTTTGTAGCGTATTGTGAATAATAGCATAATCTGCTTGGTTATTATCCTCTTTGTGTAACAAAATAGATTTAACGTTAGAATCGATGATTTCTTCAACATTATCTTTGTCGATAATAGTATCTCTATCAAGGATGATTTCGTTACGTTCGATAGAAACTACCTCTCCGGTATCTTCATCCACGAAATCCTCGTGCCAAGTGTTCAATACACGCGCAGCAAGTCTTCTTCCAATATATTTCTTAATACCTGTTTTAGAAACTTTAATTTCTTCAGCTAAGTCGAAAATTTCAAGGATATCCTTGTCTCTTTCAAACCCAATTGCACGGAATAAAGTTGTAACCGGTAATTTTTTCTTTCTATCGATATAAGCATACATTACGCTGTTGATATCCGTAGAAAATTCTATCCAGGATCCTTTAAAAGGAATTACTCTGGCAGAATAAAGTTTTGTTCCATTTGCGTGGAATGACTGTCCAAAGAAAACCCCAGGAGAACGGTGTAATTGTGACACTACTACACGCTCGGCACCATTAATAACAAAGGTACCACTTGGAGTCATATAAGGTATTGTTCCAAGATAAACATCTTGTACAATTGTTTCAAAATCTTCGTGTTCTGGATCTGTACAATATAGTTTTAACCTTGCTTTTAAAGGCACACTATAAGTAAGACCTCTCTCTATACATTCTTGAATTGTATAACGTGGCGGATCAACAAAATAATCTAGGAATTCCAATACAAAGTTGTTTCTTGTATCTGTAATTGGAAAGTTTTCCATGAAGGTGTTGTATAACCCTTCGTTGCCTCTTTCGTCAGATTTAGTTTCTAATTGAAAGAAATCTTTAAAAGATTTAACCTGAACATCTAGGAAATCCGGATAGTCAGGGATATTTTTTGTAGAGGCAAAATTCAATCTTTCAGTCTGATTTGTTATCATCAATGGACAAAATTTTGATTAAAAAAAAGTAATTTTTTGTGTAAACACACACTGTTTAATCTATACTTTCTTATTATAATCAATACATCTTTAAAAATAAACTCGTAAAATTCAGTTCAATTTTTTTTCTTCGTATTGATCAAAAACTTTTTCGTATTTTAAACTATTTGATAATAAAACTTGATCTATTTTATTATACGAAAAATGGTTTAGGCCATTGAGCTTTAACTCAAGACCTAAACCTAGTTCTTAAAACCGAGTAAACTTATTTAAGTTCAACTACAGCTCCAGCTTCTTCTAATGATTTTTTAAGACCTTCAGCCTCTTCTTTAGAAACACCTTCTTTAACGTTACTTGGAGCACCGTCAACTACATCTTTAGCTTCTTTCAAACCTAAACCTGTAAGTTCTTTAACTAATTTTACAACTGCTAATTTAGAAGCACCAGCTTCTTTCAATACAACTGTAAATTCAGTTTGTGCTTCTTCAGCAGCACCTTCTCCACCACCAGCAGCAACTACTACAGCTGCAGCAGCAGGCTCGATACCATACTCGTCTTTTAATATTGTTGCTAATTCGTTAACTTCTTTAACTGTTAGGTTAACTAATTGTTCTGCGAATTGTTTCAAATCTGCCATTTTTTCTATCGTTTAAAATGATTTGTAAAATATAATTTATTTATTGTGCGCTTATCTAAGCTGCAAGGAAATTAAATTCCTTACAATAATTATTATGCTTCAGTTTCTTCTTCGCTACCTGCGAATTTGTTTTGTAAAGCAGAAATAATTCTTTGTGCTGGTGATTGCAATAATCCAATAAGTTCTCCAAGAAGTTCTTCTTTAGATTTAATAGTTGCTAATGCATCTAATTGATTATCTCCAATATAAATTTCATTATTAATGAAAGCACCTTTTAAAACTGGTTTATCAGATTTCTTACGGAAATCTTTAATAATTTTTCCAGGAGCGTTAGCTACATCAGAAATAAATATAGCACTGTTACCAGTCAATACTGAAGGTAAATCACCATAATCATTAGCAGAAGCTTCCATTGCTTTTGCAAGCAAAGTGTTCTTTACAACTTCTAATTTGATACCTGCTTTAAAACAAGCTCTACGTAAGTTTGAAGTTGTCTCTGCGTTTAATCCAGAAATATCAGATACATAAATGATATTTGTACCAGCTAACTGCGCAGTTAAATTTTCAATCGCGATTGATTTTTCTTCTCTAGTCATACTAAAAATTTTTAACTACCAATTATACTGCTTTTGGATCCAATGCAATTGCAGGACTCATAGTGCTTGTAAGGTGAATACCTTTAATGTAGGTACCTTTAGCAGCAGTTGGCTTAAGTTTTATTAATGTTTGAATAATTTCGTGTGCGTTGTCAACAATTTGCTCAGCTCCAAAAGAAACTTTACCAATTCCTGCATGAACGATACCAGTTTTATCAACTTTAAAGTCAATTTTACCAGCTTTAACCTCTGCAACAGCTTTTGCAACATCCATAGTTACAGTACCTGTTTTAGGGTTTGGCATTAAACCTCTAGGTCCTAAAATACGACCTAATGGACCTAATTTACCCATAACAGCTGGCATAGTGATGATAACATCAACATCTGTCCAACCATCTTTAATTTTTTGTAAATAATCATCAAGACCAACATAATCAGCCCCAGCTTCTTTAGCTTCCGCTTCTTTATCTGGAGTAACCAATGCTAATACTTTAACGTCTTTACCTGTTCCGTGAGGTAATGTAACCACACCTCTAACCATTTGATTCGCTTTTCTTGGATCTACACCCAAACGAACTGCGATATCAACAGACTCATCAAATTTTGCAGAAGCAACTACTTTTAATAATGCCGCAGCATCTTTAAGAGAATATAGTTTGTTCTTTTCAATTTTTGAAGCAGCCTCTTTTTGCTTTTTTGTTAATTTTGCCATGTCTTTTTCTTAATTAAAAAGGAGCTTCTCCTGATACAGTTATACCCATAGATCTAGCTGTTCCAGCAACCATACTCATTGCAGCCTCAATAGTGAATGCATTTAAGTCAGGCATTTTGTCATCAGCAATTGCTCTAATTTGTTCCCAAGTAACACTAGCTACTTTTTTACGATTAGGCTCACCAGAACCAGATTTTAGCTTTGCAGCTTCCATTAACTGAACCGCTGCTGGAGGAGTCTTAACAACAAAATCGAATGATTTGTCTTTATACACAGTGATTTGCACTGGGCATATTTTGCCAGGTTTATCTTGAGTTCTAGCATTAAATTGCTTACAAAACTCCATGATGTTTACCCCAGCAGCTCCTAAAGCAGGTCCAACCGGTGGCGACGGATTCGCAGCACCTCCCTTAACTTGTAGTTTAACTACCTTACTAATTTCTTTAGCCATTTTTAAAAAATTTAACACTGCAATCAATGGAAGCGATTACAATGGTTATTATATATGTAACAAAAAATTATACTTTTTCAACTTGCATAAAACTTAATTCTAATGGTGTTTTTCTTCCGAAAATCTTAACCATAACTTCAAGTTTACGCTTTTCTTCATTGATTTTTTCAACTGTTCCGTTAAATCCGTTAAATGGACCATCGATCACTTTAACAGTTTCTCCTAAGTTGAAAGGAATAGCACGAGTATCTGTATTAACAGCTAACTCATCCACTTTACCTAACATTCTATTTACTTCAGAAAGCCTCAAAGGAACAGGTTCTCCACCTTTGATCTCACCTAAAAATCCAATTACACTAGTAATAGACTTAATAATATGAGGTATCTCACCAACTAAATTGGCTTCGATCATAACATATCCAGGAAAATAAACTTTATCCTTAGACATTTTCTTTCCTTCTTTTACAGTAACTACTTTTTCTGTAGGCACTAAAACTTGGGAAACATAATCACCCATACCTAATCTGGCAATTTCGGTTTCGATATAAGCTTTGACTTTATTTTCTTGTCCGCTTACAGCTCTTACCACATACCATTTTTTCACATTATTATCTGCCATCACAAAAAAAATTATCCTTTTAACCAGTTAAAAAATCCAGCCAAAGCTTTTGCAAAAAATTCATCTACTCCCCATGTTGCCAAAGCGAATAGAACTGAAAATACAGCTACAACAATTGTCAATTTTTGAACCTCAGCCCAAGCAGGCCAAGTAACATTTGACTTTAACTCTTCGAAAGCCTCTGATAAATAATTAGTAACTTTTGTCATTTGATATATTTTATATTGCACGGGCGGAGGGATTCGAACCCCCATCAACGGTTTTGGAGACCGCTATTCTACCCTTGAACTACGCCCGTAATTAAAAGCCAGTGATTTCATTAAGAAAACAACTGGCTTTTTATAGTTTTTATAGGATTATCCTACGATTTCAGTAACCTGACCAGCTCCTACTGTTCTACCACCTTCACGGATAGCGAAACGTAAACCTACGCTCATTGCGATTGGGCTTAATAAAGAAACATTGATAGTTAAGTTATCTCCTGGCATTACCATCTCTACTCCTTCTGGTAAAGTAATAACTCCTGTTACGTCAGTTGTACGTACGTAGAACTGTGGACGGTAGTTATTATGGAATGGAGTATGACGTCCACCTTCTTCTTTTTTCAAGATATAAACCTCAGCTTTGAAAGTAGCGTGTGGTTTTACTGATCCTGGCTTAATGATAACCATTCCTCTTTTGATAGATTCTTTATCAATACCTCTTAACAATAAACCTACGTTATCTCCAGCTTCACCTCTATCAAGGATTTTACGGAACATCTCAACTCCTGTAATAGTAGAAGTTAATTTATCAGCTCCCATACCAATGATTTCAACTGGATCTCCTGTATTAGCAATACCTGTTTCGATACGACCTGTAGCAACAGTTCCACGACCAGTAATTGTAAATACATCTTCAACCGGCATCAAGAATGGTTTTGCTACGTCACGCACTGGCTCTTCGATCCAAGCATCAACAGCTTCCATTAATTCAATGATTTTTGGTACCCAAGCAGGATCATTATTCAATCCTCCTAAAGCAGAACCTTGAACTACAGGACCATTATCTCCATCATATTCGTAGAAAGATAATAAATCTCTAATTTCCATTTCAACAAGCTCTAACAATTCAGCATCATCAACCATATCCACTTTGTTCATGAAAACAACGATTCTTGGAATACCAACCTGACGACCTAAAAGGATGTGCTCACGAGTTTGTGGCATTGGACCATCTGTAGCAGCAACTACTAAGATAGCTCCGTCCATTTGAGCAGCACCAGTAACCATGTTCTTTACGTAATCCGCGTGACCTGGACAGTCAACGTGAGCGTAGTGACGGTTAGCTGTTTCATACTCTACGTGTGATGTATTAATAGTAATACCTCTTTCTTTCTCCTCTGGAGCGTTATCGATTTGATCAAACGATTTTGCTTGACAGTAACCAGCATCAGACAATACTTTTGTAATTGCTGCAGTTAATGTAGTTTTTCCGTGATCCACGTGTCCAATTGTACCTATGTTTAAGTGCGGTTTGGAACGATTAAAATTCTCCTTTGCCATTTTACTTAATTTTTAATCTTAGTTATATATTAATTTCAATTTCCTACTTACTTGAGCCAACTACGGGAATTGAACCCGTGACCTCTTCCTTACCAAGGAAGCACTCTACCCCTGAGCTAAGTCGGCAGAGAGTTCTGATTTTAGATTTTTGAATTTAAATTTCAGATTTTATAAATCCAAAACCTACAATCCAAAATCTTAACTTCTTTTTTTTTGTGGGGAGAGCAGGATTCGAACCTGCGAAGTTCACACAGCAGATTTACAGTCTGCCCTCGTTGGCCGCTTGAGTATCTCCCCTTTTTTTTATCAATAATTGCATGAACAATTTCAAATCGCATTTGAAATATTTAGAGCCGGCGGAGGGACTCGAACCCACGACCTGCTGATTACAAATCAGCTGCTCTAGCCAACTGAGCTACGCTGGCAATATCAATAAAAAAGTCCGCTATTTCTAACGGACTGCAAATGTAGCTATTTTATCTTTGTATCAAAACATTTTTCGAAAAAAATTTTCAATTATATGTGTGCTCTTATTTTTTCTTTCCTTTTTACCAGCAAACGTTCTAAAGATTCTGCTGAAAGCTCTACTGCTTCTTCGAATGTTTTGCATTGCTTTTTAACCAAAAATTCGTCTCCGGGAACATTAATCCTAATCTCTACCGCCTTATTCTCCTTATCACTTGTTCTTTCTACTTTTAAAAAAACGTCGGCCGAGACAACTCGATCGTAATATTTTTCTAATTTATCCATTCTCTCCTGAATAAAATCAACCAACTTTCTGTCAACAGTAAAGTTAACGGCATGAACATCTACCTTCATAATACTAATTTTAGGGTTAAACATTAAGAATTACTATTTATTTCTCGGATGCGCATTTGTATATACCTTCTTAAGTTCTGCTAAACTATTATGAGTATAAACTTGCGTAGACGCTAAACTCGAATGTCCTAATAATTCTTTAACTGAATTTAAATCTGCTCCATTATTTAAAAGATGAGTTGCAAAAGTATGCCGAAGCACATGCGGACTTTTTTTCACCTTCTCAGAGACTTTACTAAAGTAAGAATTTATTAATCGATACACAAAAGATTCGCTCAATTTTAACCCTTTTTTTGAAATAAAAAAATATTCATCATCAATGATATCCTCAACCAAAACTCTCTCACTTAAATACAACTTAATCTGATCAACAATAACAGGTAAAAGCGGAATAATACGCTCTTTATTTCTTTTCCCTAAAACCTTAATAACATCAGAAGACAAATCTACATTACGCAACATCAAACTTATCAACTCCGCCCTTCTCATTCCGGTTGTATAAAACATCTCAACAATAAGCTTATCCCTTATTTCTTCAAATCCTATCGGATTATCTACTTCCTGAATTAAATCTGTAAGCTCTTTTTCTGAAAAAGGAATCTGGACAATTTTAGGAGTTTTCAATGCTTTATGTTTAAGCATCGGATTTACATCTATTTGCTTTGTCTTTAAAAGAAACTTATAAAAAGACTTCAAAGAAGCCATTTTTCTATTAACAGAAACATTAGAAATATCCTGATCAACCAAAGAAACAATCCAACTCCTGATTTGACTATAATTTACCTGATCAATATTATCCTGTTCAAAATGAGTTTTATTAAAATCTTCAAAAAACATCACATCGTTCAAATAAGCATTAACAGTATGCGGAGAATATTTTTTTTCGAATTGAAGATAATCACGAAACGCTTCTTTATTTGATTTCATAAGAATAAACTCTTTTTACTTTACACAAAAACCCAATATTACATCTAATATAATATCTTCAAAATCTTATTTACCTCAAAATTAAGCATAAAAAAAACCGTTAGCATCAAAATTTGATAACTAACGGTAATTATTTTTGAAAAGCCTAATACTAACTTTCTAAACTATCTCTCAAGTTTTGGATGTAAGCAGCTTTTTGAATTTGAGCTCTTTTGATAACAGAAGGCTTAATAAAAGCAGTACGTGCTCTTAGTTGACGAACAGTTCCTGTTTTATCAAATTTTCTTTTATAGCGCTTTAATGCTCTATCGATATTTTCTCCGTCTTTAATTGGTATAATTAACATAATATAGACACCTCCTCTCGTTAAGGTTGCAAAAGTAAACATTAATTATGAATTATGAGTTATAAATTCTAAATTATTTTAAAAGAAAATAGAATATAGAAAAAAGAGAATAGAGCAGCCTGAAAATCAGCCATTATAAAAAGAACAATAGGAATTTCTTTATTCTTTATTCTTTATTCTTTATTCTTTATTCTTTATTCTTTATTCTTTATTCTTTAT
>NZ_JAWVWO010000026.1:0-70059 GCF_033657265.1 Flavobacterium sp. MMLR14_040
GGATGAAGTAGCGCTTTTCATTTATCGTTCTAATTTACTTGGAGCCGATTTAAGATTGACCAATTACGGAGGAGGAAATACTTCGGTAAAAATCACCGACAAAGATCCTTTGACTGGTGAAAGCTCAGAAGTAATGTGGATCAAAGGATCCGGCGGCGATATTGGAACACTTACAAAATCGGGCTGTGCGGCATTGTATTTAGACAGGCTTCGTAATTTGGAAAACGTGTACAGAGGCATTGAATTCGAAGATGAAATGGTGGAATTATTCAACCACTGTATTTTTGACCTGGCTTCAAAAGCACCGTCAATCGACACACCGTTGCATGGATTTTTACCTTTCAAACATATCGACCACTTGCATCCCGATGCAGCTATTGCTATTGCAGCGGCCAAAGACGGTGCAAAAATCACCGAAGAATTATTCGACGGAGAAATTGGCTGGGTAGGCTGGCAGCGTCCGGGTTTTGATCTTGGACTTCAGCTAAGATCTTGCCTTGAAGAAGCGGAGAAAAAAGGAAAAAAACTAAGAGGAATCATGTTGGGTTCTCACGGACTTTTTACCTGGGGAGAAACTTCATACGAAAGTTACATCAACACGCTTGAAGTAATCGAGAAATGCGCGACTTACTTAGAAGATAACTACGGAAAAAAACGTCCTGTTTTTGGAGGACAAAAAATAAACAGTTTATCGGAAAACGAACGTAAACTAAAAGCGGCAAAAGTGGCGCCAATTTTAAGAGGATTCTGCTCATCAGAACGTCAAATGATTGGACATTATACCGATGATGCAAGGGTTTTGGAATTCATCAATTCAAATGATTTGGAAAAACTGGCCCCACTTGGAACTTCTTGTCCAGATCACTTCTTGAGAACTAAAATCAGTCCGCTTGTTTTGGAACTGGATCCAAACGAAGATTTATCAGATGTAAATGCCATCAAAGCAAAATTACAACCTGCTTTTGAAGGCTACAGAGCCATGTACAAGGATTATTACAATAAATGCAAGAAAGATAATTCACCGGCAATGCGCGACCCAAATCCTGTGGTAATTTTATATCCGGGAGTTGGAATGTTCACTTTTGCCAAAGATAAAACAATGGCACGTTTGGCATCAGAATATTATGTGAATGCAGTGAATGTAATGAAAGGCGCAGAAGCAGTTTCGCAGTATACTTCACTTCCACATCAGGAAGCTTTTGATATCGAATATTGGTTACTCGAAGAAGCTAAATTACAGCGTATGCCAAAACCAAAAGCACTTTCAGGAAGAGTGGCCCTTATCACCGGATCAGCTGGAGGGATTGGAAAAGCAATCGCCAAAAAGTTTGCTCAGGAAGGTGCGTGCGTGATTATCAACGATATCAACGAAGAAAGACTGGAAGAAGCTACAAAAGACTTCATCAAAGCTTTCGGAAAAGATGCAGTTTCAAGTACGCTTTTAAATGTTACAAACGAAAGCAGTACAGAAAAAGCACTTGACGAAGCCTGCCTTGCTTTTGGAGGAGTGGATATCGTGGTAAACAACGCCGGAATCAGCATCTCAAAATCTATCGCAGAACACACGCTCGAAGAATGGGACAGATTATACGACATTCTGGTTAAAGGACAATTTATAGTTTCAAAAGCCGGAATCGAAGTAATGCGTAAACAGGGATTCGGTGGAGACATTGTAAACATTGTATCGAAAAACGCAGTTGTTGCAGGCCCAAACAATCCGGGTTACGGATCGGCAAAAGCGGCCCAAGCCCATTTAACGCGTCTTATGGCCGCGGAATTGGGAGCAGATAAAATCCGTGTCAATACGGTAAATCCTGACGCTGTAATTTCAGACTCCAATATTTGGTCTGGAGGCTGGGCAGAAGGACGTGCAAAAGCGTATGGCATTACGGTGGAAGAACTGCCGGCATATTATGCCAAACGCACCTTACTCAACGAAATCATATTACCCGACGATATTGCCAATGCGTGTTTTGCTTTTGTTGGCGGTTTACTTGATAAATCGACAGGAAACGCACTAAATGTAGACGGCGGGGTATCAATGGGCTTCTATAGATAAAATAAACCTTTGGGTGTGATTTTAAACACATAGAAACATAGCTTATAAAAGTGAATAAAGGCGTTTCACTTGCATTAACAAACATAGCTATGTGTGAGAAACGAGTTTCTTTTTGATTTCTTTTTTCGAAAATGTAAAGCCTATGTTTCTATGTGTTTAATTAAATTTTCAGGCATTACTCCCAATGAGTTAAAAATAGTTTTTTTTAAGTTTGTTTAAGCAAAAGTGGTTTTTTGTGATCTAGCGTTCGATGATTTCGAACGTTAGGTTTTTAAAATGTAAAAGAATATTAAACAGACAAATTAGCTTCAAAATAGTATAGTAAAACAGGAATTCAATTTATATATTTAGCAATTGAAATTCCATTAAAGAGAAAAAATATGTTAATTGGATCAAACAAAATAGACTCTCATAATGATGAGTTACTAAAAAAACATCAAAATAAATTTGCATTTACAACTTCAGAAATTGGTGATGCAGAAGCGATTATTAAAAAATTAATCGAATTCCAAATTGCAATTCCATCTTGGGCTTTGGGAACCGGAGGAACAAGATTCGGGCGTTTTGCAGGAGGCGGAGAACCACGTTCGATCGAAGAAAAAATCGAAGATGTAGGTTTGCTTCATGCTTTAAACAAAGCTTCCGGAGCGATTTCATTGCACATCCCGTGGGATATTCCACAGGATTATAAAGCAATCAAAACATTAGCCGGACAACACGGTTTAAAGTTTGATGCCATGAATTCGAATACTTTTCAGGATCAGGCCAATCAGGAACATACTTATAAATTTGGTTCTTTACAAAACGTAAATAAAGCGGTTCGTAAACAAGCGATCGCTCACAATATTGAAGTGATCAAACACGGAATCGAATTAGGATCGGAATCACTAACAGTTTGGTTAGCAGACGGATCTTCTTTTCCGGGACAATTAAACTTCCGTCGCGCCTATCAAAATACCTTAGAAAGTTTAGAAGAAATCTACGACGCTTTGCCCTCTAACTGGAAATTATTTTTAGAATACAAATGTGCTGAGCCTAACTTTTATTCTACAACAGTGGCAGATTGGGGACAATCCTATTCTTATGTAAAAAAATTAGGAGACAAAGCGCAGACATTAGTCGATTTAGGACATCATTTGCCAAACGCCAATATCGAGCAAATTGTTTCTTTATTATTAATGGAAAATAAATTGGGTGGTTTCCACTTTAATGATTCAAAATATGGCGACGACGATTTAACAGCGGGGGCTTTAAAACCTTATCAATTATTCTTGATTTTCAATGAATTAGTTGAGGGGATGGATGCCAGAGGAATGAATCACGCCAAAGATTTAGGATGGATGATCGATGCTTCTCACAACATCAAAGATCCTTTAGAAGATTTATTGCAATCTGTAGAAGCGATTATGATTGCTTATGCCCAGGCACTTTTGGTAGACCGAAAAGCTTTGGAAATTGCACAGGATGAGAATGATGTGGTAAAAGCGCAGGAAATTCTGCAAAATGCTTTCCGTACAGATGTTCGCGCTTTGGTTGCCGAAGCTCGTTTGCGTTCCGGAGCGGCATTAAATCCGGTTGAATTGTATCGCAGTCTTGCCGTTAGAGAAAATCTAATTGGAGAAAGAGGATTAAAAACAATGGCAACAGGATTGTAATTAGGAGTTATGAATTATGAGTTATTAATTAGACTATTGTTTAATATAGAAAAACATCAAATTTCAATAACATTGACCTCTTCGGGTAAAATCATAATTCTGTAATTCATAATTAATAATTCATAATTTATATTAAAAAAATGAATGTAGTTGCAATTTTTGATATTGGTAAAACCAACAAAAAAGTATTTTTATTTGATGAAAACTATAAAATTGTTTGGGAAAAGTCAGTAAATCTCCAGGAAACAGTTGATGAAGACGGTTTTCCGTGTGAAGATATTGAAGTCCTGAAAAGCTGGATTCTCGATCGATTATCAGAAATAAAAGAACTGAGTAATTACACTCTTAAAGCCATAAATTTTAGCACGTACGGAGCTAGTTTTGTTTATATTGATGGTAAAGGCGAAGTTTTAACGCCTTTATACAACTATCTAAAAGAGTATCCAAAAGAGCTAAAAGACAATTTTTATACTAAATACAAAGGAGAAGAAGTTTTTGCTGTAAAAACAGCTTCTCCTGTTTTAGGAAATCTGAATTCAGGAATGCAGATTTACAGATTAAAAGAAGAAAATCCGGAGTTGTTTTTAAAAGTACAGTATTGTTTACATCTTCCGCAATATTTGAGTTTTCTGTTAACCGGCGAAGCTTATACTGATATTACGAGCATTGGATGCCACACCAATCTTTGGAATTTTAAAAAGATGAAGTATCACAAATGGCTTAAAAATGAAGGTATTAAAGATAAACTTCCGCCAATTCATCCTGGAAAAGATATTATCAAAAAAGAAAACGGTATCGCTGTCGGTATTGGTTTGCACGATAGTTCATCAGCAATTATTCCGTACACGATTAATTTTACAGAACCTTTTGTTTTATTATCAACGGGAACATGGAGTATTTCATTGAATCCATTTAATAATAAGCCTTTAACGTTTGAAGAACTTCAAAACGATTGTTTGTGTTACATGCAATACACCGAAAAACCGGTAAAAGCAGCACGATTATTTGCAGGTAACGAACATGAAATTCAGGCCAAAAGATTAGCAGAACATTTTAATGTACCGTTTGATTCTTTCAAGGATATTTATTTTGATAAAAAGATAGTTTCGAATTTAAGAGCCTTAAATTTCCAAATCGTTTATCCAAAGAAATATGATTTTGATATTCTTAAAGAATGTCCGTTTCAAAAGAGAGATTTAAATACATTTAAAAGTTACGATATTGCGTACCATCAATTAATGCTTGATTTGGTCGAACAACAGTTTTTTTCAACTAATTTAGTCATTCGTAATAGTCCTGTAAAGAAGATTTTTGTAGACGGAGGTTTCAGTAAAAATTCCATTTTCATGAATTTACTGGCAGAAGCTTTTCCGGATGTAGAAGTCTATGCAGCATCAATGGCGCAGGCAAGTGCTTTGGGAGCAGCATTGGCAATTCATCAAAACTGGAATCCAAAACCAATTCAAAATGATTTGATTGATTTGAAGTTTTATAAACACTAGATTTGGAATTAAAAATTTAGAATTAAAAATTAAAAATCTGTTTGGTTTGAGTGGAAAATAATAACGACAGATTAAAAGATTATATTTCACGCAGATCTGGTAGATCGAGCAGATTTTTATTATAATTATTGAAGTTAGTTTGTCATTCCGAGGAACGAGGAATCTCCGCAAGTAACTCCGCAAACAAAATCGCTAATCTTTGTAGTGTTACTTTTAAAGACCCTTCCTTCGTCAGGATCACAAAAATGAGAATAAAATCTGCGTGAAAAAATAGTAAAACACATAGCTTATGTGTTTAAAAAATAATGAAAAAGAATATGAAAATTGGATTATTTATACCGTGTTATGTCGATCAGTTTTACCCAAAAGTAGCGATTGCAACTTATGAACTTTTGCAGAAATTAGGCTGTGAAGTTCATTTTCCGATGGGGCAAACCTGTTGTGGACAGCCAATGGCAAACAGCGGATATCAATATTTAACCAAAGGCTGTGATGCCAATTTTATCGCCAATTTTGCTGGATTTGATTATATCGTTTGTCCGTCCGGAAGTTGTGTTTTGCATGTAAAAGAGCATTTACACGATGATAAACAAGAAGAATTAGCAGCAGAAATGCGTAAAAAGGTTTTTGAATTAACGGAGTTTATTACCGATATTTTGAAAGTAGATCATATCAACGGAAATTTCCCATTTAGAGTTGGAATGCACGTAAGCTGTCACGGTCAACGAGGGTTAAAGCTTTCGCAGATGACGGAATTAAATGCGCCATTTTTCTCTAAACCCGAACAATTATTAAGCAAAATAAACGGACTTGATTTGGTTTCTCTTTCGAGAAAAGATGAATGCTGTGGTTTTGGCGGAACATTTTGCGTAACGGAAGAAGCTGTTTCTGTAAAAATGGGACAAGACCGAATCAAAGATCATGAAAAGCATCAGGTTGATTATATTACAGGTGGCGATATGTCGTGCTTAATGCATTTAGAAGGAATTCTGAAAAGACAAAAAAGCACCATCAAAACCATTCATATAGCCGAAATATTAAATTCGTTTGAAAACTAAGTGATTTTTAAAGTTAAGCTTAATTTTCTTTTTACCATTAAGAGATTAAGTTCATAAAGCTGGGCTTAAATTACTTAATGTCTTAATGGTAAAATAAATAAGGAAAAAAAATGTCTTCAAAAAAAATAATCGAACACAGCGAAGCCGCAACACGTTTTAACAAAGATGTAGAACGCGTAAACTGGCATGATGAAACCCTTTGGTTTGTTCGTGAAAAACGTGACAGAGCCGCGCATAATATACCAGATTGGGAATTGCTTCGCGAAACGGCTTCACAAATAAAAAACAATGTACTCTCCAATATTCATGATTATTTAGTTGAATTTGAGGCTAATGCTCAAAAAAACGGAATCATTGTGCATTGGGCTGCAGATGCAAAAGAACACAATGAGATCGTGCATTCGATCATGGCAAAACATGATGTAAAGCAAATGGTGAAATCAAAATCAATGCTTACAGAAGAATGCCATTTGAATGATTATCTGGCCGAAAAAGGCATCGAAGTAATCGATTCTGATTTAGGAGAATATATTGTTCAACTTCGCAAGGAACCGCCAAGTCATATTGTTTTGCCGGCGATTCACCTTAAAAAAGAAGATGTAAGCGAAACTTTCCATGAACATTTAGGAACAGAAAAAGGAAATTTTGATCCTCAATATTTAACAGAATCGGCACGTTTGAGTTTAAGAAATACCTTCTTAACCAGAAAAGTAGCTTTAACCGGAGTCAACTTCGCAATTGCAGAAACCGGCGAATTTGTGGTTTGTACCAATGAAGGAAACGCCGATATGGGCGCGCATTTAGCCGATGTTCATATTGCCTGTATGGGATTTGAGAAATTGATTCCGCAGCGAAAACATTTAGGTGTTTTCCTGAGATTATTAGCCAGAAGCGCAACCGGACAGCCGATTACAACTTTTTCAAGTCATTTCAAGAAACCAAGAGACGGAAAAGAAATACATATCGTAATTGTCGATAACGGCAGAAGCACACAATTAGGCAGAGAAGATTTTAAAAACTCATTAAAATGCATTCGTTGTGGCGCGTGTATGAACACTTGCCCGGTTTACAGACGAAGTGGCGGACACAGTTATCACAATGCCGTTGCAGGACCTATTGGTGCTATTTTGGCTCCCAATCTCGACATGAGCAAAAATGCAGACTTGCCTTTTGCCAGTACGCTTTGTGGTTCGTGTACCAATGTTTGCCCTGTAAAAATTGACATTCACGATCAGTTGTACAAATGGCGTCAGGTTTTGGTAAAAGAAGGGCATACGCCAGCAGCAAAAACCGCAGCAATGAAAACTATGGCAACCGTTTTGGCAAATCCGACTATTTTTAATATTGCCGGAAAATCAGGAAGATTTGTTATGAAAAATATTCCCGCTTTGGTGAATAATAAAATGAACAAATGGTACGACCAGCGCGAAATGCCAAGCGTTCCCGAGGAATCTTTTAGAGAATGGTACAAGAAAAATTCGAGAGAAGCTAAAGCGAAAAAAGATGAGCAGTAAAGACCAAATTTTACAAAAAATAAAAAACAGCCAACCCAATATAGTTGCTCATTTGCCTGACTTAAATGTTTTAGGTTCAGATCAATTTGAGGTTTTGGATACTTATAAAACCGTTTTAAAAAACATTGGCGGCGATTTTATTGAAGTTGCCAATTACAATGAAATAATTGATTTTCTAAAAAACAATTACGCACTAGAAAGACGAATTATAACCACAGTTCCGGAACTTTCTGAAGTAGCAGTTTTAGACTGGAAAAACGAAGATCCGCATTTGTTGCAAAATGTTGAATTAACGATTATTAAAGCACATTTTGGTGTTGCCGAAAATAGCGCATTGTGGGTAACCGATGATATTTTGGGTCAGCGTGTAGCGCCTTTTATTGCACAATATCTGGCGATTATCGTAAACAAAAAAGACATTGTCCCAACGATGCATCAGGCGTATGAAAGAATTGGAAACCAGGAATATGGTTTCGGAACTTTTATTGCAGGACCTTCAAAAACGGCAGATATTGAACAATCGTTAGTTTTGGGTGCGCACGGTGCAAGGGGATTGATTGTTTTTTTATTGGAGTAATAGCATTAATGCTCCGGCGGAGCAAAATATTTATAGCAAAAATAATTCAGCAGCATTCCGAAAGCTCCATAGGAGAGATATATGTCGCTCCTATGGAGCTTTATAAATTATATATCATATGTTTCTATAAATATACCGCCACGATCTTCTATATATCGTCACGCTGTTCTATAAATATAGCGTCACGCTGTGACTTATAAATACTAAATTATGATAATAAGTGATGGTCGAAGTATATGTAAGGTAATGTGGCATGACAATGAATTCAAAAGAAAAAATAATTGCTTTTCCAAGTTTTATTGTAGATCAAGATAATCTTATATATTTTTTTATGACAGAGTATTTCATAAAGAATGTTTTTATTCATTCCCAGAAAAATATTTTAATTAGAAAATTAACAAAAGATAGTCAAAGTCACGCTGTAATACTTTACTAAAAAGCTCCAGCGGAGCAAAATATTTATAGCAAATAATTCAGCACCATTCCGAAAGCTCCATAGGAGCGATATATGTCGCTCCTATGGAGCTTTATAAATTATATATCATATGTTTCTATAAATATAGCGTCACGCTGTGACTTATAAATACTAAATTATGAGAATAAGTGATGGTCGAAGTATATGTAAGGACATGTGGCATGACAATGAATTCAAAAGAAAAAATGATTGCTTTTCCAAGTTTTATTTTACATCAAGATGATCTTATATATTTTTTTAATGACAGAGTATTCCATAAGTAATGTTTTTATGATCATTCCCTGAAAAATATTTTAATTAGAAAAATTAACAAAAGATGGTCAAAGTCACGCTGTAATAATTAACTAAAAAGCTCCAGCGGAGCAAAATATTTATAGCAAAAATAATTCAGCAGCATTCCGAAAGCTCCATAGGAGCGATATATGTCGCTCTATGGAGCCTTGTAAATTATATATCATATGTTTCTATAAATATAGCCTCATGCTGTGACTTATTTTTGTTTGTATATTCCTCGTTCTATAGCCAATCAAAAAATAAAAACTTAACTTTATAATATTGAACCCATTAAAAAAGTTAAGAATGAATAACGATATAAGCCTTAAAGCAGTAGCATACGGAGAAGTACTTTGGGATGTTTTTGATGATAAGAAAAAGATAGGCGGAGCCCCGCTTAATGTGGCTTTGCGAATGAAAACATTAGGCTGTGAAGTCGCAATGATAAGCTGCGTAGGAAATGACGAAGATGGAAAAGCAATTCTAAACCACGTAAAACAATTAGGGCTTCAAACAGATGCCATTATGCAATCTGATACTTTTCCGACGGGGTTGGTAAAGGTAACTTTAGACGAAAGGGGTTCTGCCACTTACGAAATCAGTTATCCTTCGGCGTGGGATAAAATTGTACTGAATAATCAGGCGGAAACTTTGGTTATTAATGCCGATGTTTTAATTTATGGAAGTTTGGTTTGCCGTGATAAAGTTTCGAGAGAATCTCTGGAAGATTTACTGCAAATGAACATTTATAAAGTATTTGATGTTAATTTAAGAAAACCGCATTATACGTATGAAGTGCTTGAAAGGTTAATGCTTTCGGCAGATTTTATTAAGTTTAATGACGAAGAAATCCTCGAAATTGCCAGGGCTTTGCAATCACCTTTTGAAAGTCTGGACGAAAATATTCATTTTATTGCAGAACTTACCCACACAAAAGCAATTTGCGTAACAAGAGGTAAAAACGGCGCTTTATTGTTTTGGAAGGGACAGCTTTACGAAAATGAGGGTTATCCCATAAAAGTTGCCGATACAGTTGGGGCAGGCGATTCGTTTCTAGCCTCGTTAATAACTTATTTACTTACCGATAAGGATCCGCAGACTTCGATTGATTTTGCTTGTGCCGTTGGTGCTTTGGTTGCAGAATCTACGGGAGCAAATCCTGAAATATCGTTTTCACGAATTGAAAATATGATTCGTGAAAAATAAATTCATTAGATATAATAATGTATGAAACAAATGATTTTTAGGTGAATGCATTTAAAAAAAATAGTAAAAAAGAATAATTTTGATGAATAAAGGCCGTTTCTAATATAAAGAAACGGCCTTTATTTTGGGTAATAATTTTTGAGTTTTACAATTCAATTTTAGGATAGAATACTATATAAGTAAAATCTCAATCTCGCTATATCAAAAATCAGTAAAAAGTGATATTAAGATTGAATTACAACGTATAGTTATATTCTATGATGCTATTTGTAAGAATAAAAAAGCAGAATATACGTAATATTGCGATTGAGAATGTTTCGTAACATTTTTAGTGTTTTTATACCCTTTTTCAGGTGTAAAAATGGTTTTTCACTACTGTATTTAAGATTTCATTATTAAATACTTATTATTTTAAACAACACAATTACTATGTTTATTACTCTCACACACGACCAAGTCCGATTTTATTACGGATCCGAACACTGGCAATACAATTTTGACGAAATTGTCGAGCTTGGATTGCTCAAAAAAAAGAAATCCTATTTTTTTGAAAACATTGCTTTTTTAATTGTTACCGCTTTTGCTTATTATTTTATTATTTTTTCGAATTTTGCCGAACTCTACTACATTATTCCAACTTTGCTCTGTTACACTATTTTAATCATTTTAAGATTTCCCAAAAATCTCGAATTTGATTATTATGTTATCGTAAAAGACGTTTATCAAAAAGAAACCAAAGTTAAAATAAAAGCATTAGACCGAACAAAAATAGGAAAACAAATTGACCAGTACCTTAGTCTGAAATTTGATCAGATTTTGCAGGAAGCATAAACCAAAAATAAAATGAATCAATCATTATTCGGAATTTCATCTTTCGATTGGGCATTTATGGCTGTTGCAATAGTATACGGTTTCATAATTACCATTAAAAAAAAATAACATATATACGGTGCTTCATTGACCTACATTTGGAGCAAATTCAGATTATGCATTGTAGTTATAGCTATACCATCCCCCCAAACAAAGTTTATGGCCACTTCAATAAAAAACAAAATAAAAAGCATTAGAGAGTTAAAAAATTACACTCAGGAATATATGGCAGATCAACTAGGTGTCACCCAGGCGGGTTATAGTAAAATTGAAAAAGGAAAAACGGTTCTTTCCTATATTAAATTGGTTGAAATTGCCCGTATTTTAGATGTTAGTGTAGAAGATATTATTAGTTTCGACAGCCAGAGGTACTTTAATAATTTTAATAATGTAAAAGGAAACAACAACGGCAGTATCCTCATTAATCAGGATAACAACGAAACTCTGAAAACGCTTTACGAAGATAAAATAAAGCTTCTCGAAAAACTTCTAAAAAAAACTGAAGATGAATTGTATCGGTACAAAAAGAAATTCGGACCTATATAAAACCAACAATTTATTTTAAATTATTTAAACACGAATTTCACGATTTGTGAAATTCGTGTTTATTTAATATTTAGAATTATGCTGTTTGATCGTCTGTAACAGCTTCAGGAGCATTTGTTTTTACAGATGCGATTCCGTTATCTCTGGCAGATGTGCTTTCATACATTTCGCTTGCGCCAATAATCTGACCGTTTGATGCCTTTAAGTTAAAATATGGTTTTCCATTACTTGATTCTTTTTTGTCGAATCTGGCATCGTCCTGTGAATTTGTTTTTACAGATTCAATTCCGTTAGTGCACGCTGCTTTTGTGCTGTAACCTTCGCTGGTTAAAATAGTCTGTCCATTTCCAGCTTTTAAATTGAATTGAAATTCTCCGTTGGCTCTTTTTGTAATCACAAATTTTCCCATAATTATTGGTTTAAGTTAGGTAATATTTTATTTTGCCTGATAAAAATACAAAACTTCATCATATAAATTATGGTGAAGAAAAAAATAATTATTTGATAATATTAGGTTTATAAAATCTGCAAAAATCAAAACCGAGAACTTGAAAACAGCTTATAATTGCTTGATAAATTGTTTTGGTAAAATGCCGAAATGTTTTTTAAATGTAGAAGCAAAATGAGAACTATTTGTGAAATGAAGCTTGTCTGAAATTTCAGAAACCGTTAATTCATTCTCTTCAAGAAGTTCTTTGGCTCGTATTAATTTATTATACATGAAATAATTATTAACCGTAGTTCCTGTTATTTTTTTGAATAAATGCTGAAACTTGGATTCAGACATATTAGCAATGCTAGATATGCTTTTTATACTCGGAAAATGTTCCTCAATATTATTAATTAGAAAAAGTTTGGCAGTCACAATATTTGAAAAATCAGAATCATCAGTTTCTATGATAGTTCTGTTGGTACTTACCTTTTTTAAATAATTGGAGAATAATAATTCGACAGTTGCCTTTAAATACAATTCAAATATTACGCTGCCCACCTTTAATTTGCGCAAGTCGTTTATTTCCTGAATACTTTCATTACTCATTCTGTCAAGTCTGATAATCAGATTTTCGGATGGGTTTAGCATTTTGTCAAGGTCAGGAAAGCAGTAATGGTTGATTTTTGCAAACGATTGTATTACACTTTTTTTAATGAATAGCGCCAAAGCCAATGTTTTGGTTCCTGCTTTTATATAATAAGTTGATTCTACTTTGCTATCGACAATTAAAAAATTATAACGCCACCGGCCAATCTCCACAGAAAAGTCATTGCTTAAATATTTTGAATATTTGTCACTCAAAATATAATAAGCAGCTATAAAGTCATCAGTTTTGTTTTTTTGAATCATTCTGATATCCACCTGTGTAATCGTATTATGATAATATACAACAACACCTTTTTGAATGTTCATAAAATAGCGGTCTCCTGTAGAAATAGATTCACAGGAAGTTATAGCGTTTTTTTCAATTTTGCCATCAAGCTGCTCAGCTAATGATGACGTCCAGTCAAAATCTGCACTGTACGAAAAACTAATTGTTTTCATTAAAAGTAATTCTTTAAATGAGACTACAGTCCCTATAAATAAACTGAAATCTCTAAATATTTGGTTTATAAATGTAGGTTTATTTTTACTTTTAAACGAAGTATTTAAGAGATAAAATTGATTTTTTTATCCAATTACTTATGAATGTAATAATAGTATTCTGCCAAATAGAAAGCATTTTTTACCGATAAAATAAATTAAAGAGGAGTATTTTTTTTCGACTTTTCCGACTCCGTAATTGCCCCTTTTGTTTATTTTCTATCTTTCATTAATTATTTTATTTTTTGTATTTCTGGGAAAATATTTGGTTGGACTTTTTCTAAAAAAAATAGTGTACTGAGCTTTAAAGTAATTTAAGTTGTAGTAATTAAGTTCATGCATTACCTCTGACAATAAGCTATATTTGCCGCTTTCAATCATTTTTTTGGCAAGTAAAAATTTTTCTTTAACATATACTTTTTTTGGAGTTGTTGCTAAATGCTTCTTAAATAATGTTTTATATTTTGTAACAGACATTCCGGCCATGTCTGCCAAAAATAAAACAGAAGGGAAAGGCTCGTGTAAATTCTTTAATATATAGCTTTTTGTATTGAGAATCCTTTGGCTGTCGGTTTTATTAATCAAAGTTTTTTCTTCTTCGAAATGTTCTTGTTTGTTTAAAAAATTAGCCAGTAATTTTAACGAAATACCTTTTAGATAAGAATCAAACGAAAGTTCAAAAATAGATTTATTCATAATAGATCTTAAAGCAAGAATACTTTTGCTGTCGATTTCATTATAATAGTAAACGAATTTTTGAGGTGTTATAGTTTTCGATTTTGAGATAGAACCGATGGGTCTGTTCTTTAAAAAAAAGTCCATTTTCTTTTTATCAACCAATAGCCGTAAAGCAGATATTCGTTTACCAACCACAGGTTCGAAAGAACTATCTATCTGATTGTCTAGTACAAGAACACCTGAACCTTTACTGGAGCCTATTTTATAATTGGATCTTTTAATCTTTATTAAGTTGGCTTCATCACTTAAATCAAAATGAAAAATATACAATTCACTATCAGATTTATGTCTGTTTATTTTAAGTGGAATTTTCGCTGTAAAATCCATGTAGATAGCAGATATATAGCTTTTTACAGGAGTGAAGTAATAATGCCCGTGGCCAATTGATTCTGGAATTGAAATTATTTTATTATTAATGAGCTCACCTTTAATATCATGTACAAATTGCTCTTGCCATTCTGGTGTTAAACTGTGAAAATAAGAGATGTTTATCATTTGTTTTTTGGTTTGGTTGAACTAATTTAAATTTTCACATGTGATTGTTAGTTTTATTTGTTAGATATAAGCTTCTAAAAAAATAAAACATTAAATGTAGATTATACACCAAATTTACTATTGAGATAATCAAAACGTAAGCGCTAAAAGCCTTAAAAACAATAAAAAATTTTTGTGCAAAATTATTTACAATAATATAGCTTTCTTTTTTGCTGTAAGCTAAATTAGCTTTGAATACTTCGTAAAAATCTTAGTATGCTTTGTGATAAAACTATTTAAATCCTTTATTTTTGTTAGAAGGCATTTTTAACCATGAAAGAAACTACCGAAATTCTTAAAGCTTATTCAGAAGCAAAACTTGCAGGAAAAAAAACAGCCTTGGCTACAGTAGTTAAAGTTGAAGGTTCATCCTACCGTCAGCCCGGCGCACGTATGCTCGTTACCGAAGATGGTTTTCTTACTGGCGCAATCAGTGGAGGCTGTCTTGAAGGAGACGCGCTTCGAAAAGCTTTACTTTCTATTCATCAGCAGCAAAATAAATTAATAACATATAATACCAGTAACGACGAAGATGTTGAAGTAGGACTGCAATTAGGCTGTAACGGAATCGTTCATATTCTGTTTGAATATATTGACGAAACGGTAAAAAATAATCCAATCCAGCTTTTGCAACAATTACAGGCAGAAAGAAAACCTGCCATAATTGGTACTTTGTTTTCATTACAAAAACAGGCAAAACAAGACGGAACTATATTGTTTTACAGAGAAAATACAGAGCCTTTATATTCAAATAACATAGCTTTAGAACTGCTTCCGGATGCAAAAAAGGTTTTGGAAGATAAGCTTACAATCATAAAAAAAGTAAACGAAAACAGCGACACCGAAGCTTTAATCGAATACGTTACGCCACCAGTTTCACTTATTATTGTTGGTGCCGGAAACGATGTACAGCCACTTGCAAAAATGGTTGAAATAGCTGGCTGGGAAATTACAATAGCCGAAGGCCGCGCCACCCATGCAACCACGAAACGGTTTCCGGAAGCAAAACAAATATGGGTTGGAAAACCGGAGCAGGTATTTGAAAATATAAACATTGATTATCAAACTTATTTTGTACTAATTACACACAATTATAAATACGATTTAGCAATGCTAAAATTGCTTTTGCAAGCCGATTGCAGATATATTGGCATTCTCGGGCCGAAAACAAAATTAAACCGCATGTTTGATGATTTGTTGAGTGAAGGAATAAAAGTAACAGAAGAGCAATTAAATCGCATTTATGGACCAATCGGACTTGATATTGGTGCAGAAACTTCCGAAGAAATTGCTTTGTCGATTGTTGCTGAAATAAAAGCAATGATGAGTAGCAAAACGGGTACTTCACTCAAATACAAAACCGGAAAAATTCATAACACAGCGCCCTATGTCGAATGATTTAAAAACAGGTATTGTTATTCTGGCTGCAGGAAATTCTTCAAGATTAGGGCAGCCCAAACAATTGCTGGACTACAAAAACGCAACGCTCTTAAAAAACACAATTACAGCTGCTTTATCAGTTATTGATTCAATTATTATCGTGGTAACGGGATCAAATAGTGAAACAATAGAAAAAAGTCTTAATAGTGATGAAATACAAATCTGCTTTAACTCAGATTGGCAAAAAGGCATGTCAACTTCAATCGCCAAAGGACTTAAAGAGCTTTTGCTGTTATATCCGGATTGTGAAAGCTGTATTTTTGCCGTTTGCGATCAGCCTTATTTAACAAGTGCTATTTTTGATGATTTAATTCATCATTATCAAAATAACGAAAAAGGAATTGCAGCATCTGCTTATTCTGAAACATTAGGAACTCCCGTTCTTTTTAATAAAAAATACTTCCATGAACTTTTAGAATTGGAAGGTCATGAAGGTGCAAAAAAAATAATCAACCGTTTTATTGATGATGTCATTGCCGTTCCTTTCGAAAAAGGCAATATCGATATTGATACAATTGAGGATTATGAGAAGCTTTTTTGAAGATTTGAAGATTTGCCGCAAAGACGCTAAGGCACGAAGTTTTTATTTTTAAAGCTTGTCATTTCGATCCCGAAGCTTCGGGAGAGAAATGACAAAAACCGAGAATAAATCTGCTTAATCTGCAAAATCTGCGTGAAAAAAAACTACGACTTCAGCTTTCCAGCCAAATCCAAAATCCGCTCAACAGCCAAATCAATTTCCCTTTCAGTAGTAAATCTTCCCAAACTAAAGCGTATCGAACTCAAGGCATCATTATCAGATAAACCCAGCGCTTTTAAAACATGCGAAGGTTTTGATGTTACAGCCGAACAAGAAGCACCATTAGAAACAGAAATATCCTGTAAAGCGAGAATTAAAGTTTCGGAAACAACACCCGGAAAACAAATATTGGTCGTGTTGTAAATTCGGTTTTCAGTATTTCCGTTTACAAATGAACCTTCAAAATTTAGCAGGCCATTTTCAAGTTTATCTCTTAATTTTTCAATTCTATTTTTATCACTTTCTAATTCATTAACAGCAATTTCACTTGCTTTACCTAAACCAATAATTCCGGGTACATTTAATGTTCCGCTTCGCAATTTTTGCTGTTGTTGTCCGCCGTGTAGCTGAGACAGTAACTTTAATTTGGCTTTCGCCGAAATGTACAAAGCACCAATACCTTTTGGACCATAAAATTTATGAGCAGAAAGCGGTAAAAGATCAATTTTTAGTTTTTCAACATCAACCGGGATTTTTCCAACTGCCTGCGTAGCATCACACATAAACAATGCATTTTTGGCGTGAGCAAGTTCAGAAATTGCCTCAATATTTTGAGTTACACCAGTTTCATTGTTAGTTAACATTGTGATGACAATCAGTGTTTTATCTGTTATTGATTCATTTAAAACATTAAGATCTAATATGCCATCAGAACCCACCGGTAAATAGGTAACTTCAAACCCAATACTTTCCATAAATTCGCAAGTATTGAGTACAGCTTTGTGTTCTGTTACAATTGTAACAATATGTTTACGATATTGATTAGCAAGGCCTTTAATCGCGAGATTTATAGCTTCGGTTGCACCAGATGTAAAGATAATTTCTTCTTCTTTGGCACCAATCAATTTTGCTGTTTGCCATGCCGCATTGGCCACAGCTTCACTAACTGTTAATCCTGCAAGATGGGCACTTCCTGCATTTGCATAATTTTCTGTAAAGTACGGAAGCATAGTATTTAATATGCGATCATCTAAACGGGTAGTTGCATTGTTATCAAGGTAAATCATGAAGTGACATTTATTCTAAGTGTAATGTATAAAAATTAATTAAGCATAGAGAAACATAGATTTTTGATTTGAAAAAGGAAATCAGAAGAAACTCGTTTCTCACACATAGCTATGTTTGTTAATGCGAGTGAAAATGCCTTTTTTTGAGTTCAATAATGCTAATGTTTCTATGTGTTAAAAATAATTACACCAAATAGGTTCTAATTATTGTAAAAATACGATTTTGAAATTTAACAGAAACAGTCCTTATCTAGAAAATTTCTGAATAACAGGATTATGTGAATTTTGTAATTTTTTCTCACAAAGGATACTTAAATTTGTTAGAATTACTACAAGCAATTTGTTAATTTAAAAACATTATGCATGGCTCCCAAGAAAACAAATATTAAGAAAGTAATCGAAGACGACACTAATTCCCGTCGCGATTTTATCAAAAAATCAGGATTATTTACCGCACTTGCTTTTGCTCCGCCTTCATTGGTTATGGCTTCAGAAAAAAAGTGGGATGAGAAAATTGCAGAATATTTAGAGACAGTTCCGCTTTCGATTGAAGTAAACGGTACAAAACACAATCTTAATGTTGAGCCACGAACTACTTTGCTGGATTTGTTGAGGGAGAATTTACAATTAACAGGAACAAAAAAAGGGTGCGATCACGGACAATGCGGCGCATGTACGGTTCATGTAAACGGTACCAGAATTTTGTCCTGTTTATCATTGGCATCCATGCAGCAAAATGCCCAGGTGACTACAATTGAAGGACTTTCGAAAGGAAAAAAATTACACCCGATGCAGGAAGCTTTTATCAAAAATGACGGTTTTCAATGTGGATATTGTACGCCGGGACAAATCATGTCGGGAATTGCCTGCATTAAAGAAGGTCATGCTAATAGTAGAGAAGAAATTAGAGAATATATGAGCGGAAACATTTGTAGATGTGGTGCTTATCATAATATTGTAGACGCGATAACAGAAGTTAAGGAAGGAGGGAAGCCATTATGAAAAACTTTCAAATCATTAGAGCGCTTTCATCCGGCTCTGCAGTAACCAATATTAGCAAAGAACCTTCGGCAATGTTTATTGCAGGCGGAACAAACCTGGTAGACTTAATGAAAAAGAATGTTGTTGCTCCAGACAAACTGGTTGACATCACAGCTTTAGAATTAAAAAAAATAGAGTTCACTACAGGAAAAGTATCGATTGGCGCATTGGCAAAAAACAGTCAGGTGGCCGAAGATAAATCCATAAAAGAAAAATATCCTTTGCTGGCTTTGGCATTAGCCGCCGGAGCGTCACAGCAAATCAGGCATATGGCAACCGTTGGAGGAAATATGTTACAGCGCACGCGCTGCTCTTATTTTTATAACACCGATATGCCGTGCAATAAAAGAACACCAAAAAGCGGCTGCGGAGCTATTGGAGGTTCTAACAGAATGCACGCCATTTTTGGAGCTTCAGATAGTTGCATTGCCGTTCATCCAAGTGATATGTGTATAGCACTTGCGGCTCTGGATGCGACCGTTTTTGTAGAAGGTCCAAAAGGGAAAAGACAAATAAAATTTACTGATTTTCATCGTCTTCCGGGAAATACGCCTGAAAAAGACAATACATTGGAAAATAAAGAATTGATTACTTCGATAGAAATTCCGGAGAATAATTTCACCAAAAATGTACATTATTTAAAAGTTCGTGACCGAAGCAGTTATGCTTTTGCATTGGTTTCAGTTGCGGTGGGTTTAGATATTAAAAACAATGTAATAAATGAGGCAAGGCTGGCAATGGGCGGTGTTGCGCATAAACCATGGCGATTAACAGAAGCGGAAGAATTTTTGAAAGGAAAAACAGTTTCTGAAGAAACATTCAAACAAGCGGCAAGTTTAAGTATGAAAGGTGCCAAAAGTTACGGCGATAACGCCTTTAAATTGACACTAGGACCAAATGCAATCACCGAAGCGTTAACTATAGCAGCATCTAAATAATTTGATTATGAGCAAGACAAGTAATATAAACAGAGTTGACGGATTTGCTAAAGTAACGGGTTCTGCAACTTATTCGGCTGAATATAAAACCGTTGGTGTTACCTATGCCTGTTTGGTTGGAAGTACGATTGCCAAAGGCCGAATCAAAAGTATTGATACTAAAAAAGCCGAATGGGCGCCGGGAGTTTTGGCGGTTATAACGCATTTAAATGTTGAGAAACCTGCAGGATACGAGCAAGCTAAACAACGTAATAATTTAGGACAGCCACTTCAAATATTTAAAGACGATTCGGTTCGTTATTATGATCAGCCAATCGCTTTGGTGATTGCAGATACTTTTGAGCGTATGCAATACGCGGCGAGTTTAATTAAAGCCGAATATTTAAAAGAAGAACATAACACACTACTTGAAAAAGTAAAAGATAAAAGCAGAAATCCCGGTGGAGATCGTGCCAAAGATTACAATCGTGGAACAGAAGATGCGTATAAAACGGCAGAAGTTGTTTTAGAAGCAGAATACACGATTCCGACAGAAGTTCATAATCCGATGGAATTGGCCAATATTATAGCAAAATGGGAAAATAATAAACCCATTTTATATACTAAAAGTCAGGGTGTAGAAGGAACCAGAAAAAGTGTTGGGAACGTTTTTGGAATTCCCCCAGAAGATGTAGAAGTACATTCTGAATATTTGGGTGGCGCTTTTGGAATGGGATTACATACCTGGCCTTATGAAATCGCAGCTCTTATCGGATCAAAAAGAATAGGAAAACCCGTTAAACTGGTTTTGCATCGCGAGCAAATGTTTACCAATGTTGGTTTTCGTCCTTACACCATTCAAAAAATGGGATTAGGCGCAACCAAAGACGGTAAACTTACAGGTTTAAGTCACGAAGCCCTGGCAATGACTTCAAACTATGAAGATTTTACCGAAGCAACCGTAAACATGTCACGTTTTATGTATGATTGCGCCAATGTTTCAACCAAATACCGAATTGCAGAACTGGACACTTGTACGCCGATCTGGATGCGTGGTCCCGGCGAAGCGACCGGTTCGTTTGCTTTGGAAAGCGCTATTGACGAATTGGCACATAAGTTAAATATGGATCCTATTGAATTTCGAAAACGCAATCATGCAGAGAAAGATCAGGAGCAAAATAAACCATGGAGCAGTAAATATCTTTTAGATTGTTACGAAGCCGGAATGAAACGTATTGGCTGGAAAAACCGTAAAAATAAACCGGCATCTGTTCGCGAAGGCGAGTGGCTTGTAGGTTACGGAATGGGAACGGGAACTTTTGGTTCTTACCGAAACCCTACGACAGTAAAAGCGAAATTTTTGGCAGATGGAAATTTGGTACTCCAATGTAGTGTAAACGATATGGGACCCGGAACAGCAACTATGATGACGGCGATTGGTGCAGAAATTACCGGAATTCCAACTGAAAATGTAGTAATTGAAATGGGGCGAAGCGGATTGCCAAAAGGACCAACGCAAGGTGGCTCTGCAACGACTTCGTCTGTGGGCTCTGCAGTTCACGATGCCTGTAATTTATTAGTTAGTAAAGCTTTAGGTTTGGCAACAGAAAACCCGACTTTTAAAAATATTCCTATCACAGATTTAGCTTTTGCAAATGGTTCGGTTTCTTCTAAAAAAGAGGGTTCAAAATCAATTTCTTTAGCAACTTTGCTGAGTGCTAATAAATTAGAAGAATTAGCGGTCGAAAATGAATCAAAAGGTTCAGAAGAAGCTAAAAAATATTCTATTTATTCGTTTTCAGTACATTTTGTAAAAGTATTGGTAAATCCGAATTTAGGTAAAATCAGAATTGCTCACGTAGTTTCCTGCGCTGATATTGGCACAGTAATCAACCACAAAACTTCGGCGGGACAAATGTACGGTGGTGCAGTTGGCGGAATCGGAATGGGATTAATGGAAGCTTTAGAAATTGATCACCGTTTTGGCCGCCCAATCAATAATAATTTTGCCGATTACCATGTTCCTGTAAATGCTGATATTGAAAAGCAGGAAGTGTTTTTTGTAAATAAAAAAGATCCTGTAAGTAACCCAATGGGAACAAAGGGTTTAGGAGAAACAGCATTGGTAGGAATGGCGCCGGCAATTGCAAATGCAGTTTTTAATGCAACAGGAAAACGTGTTAGAGATTTACCAATTACACTGGATAAGATTTTAGAGCCTGGTGTAGCGGAAGCATAAAATATTGTGTGCATATTGCTTCTTTACCGATATGTAATCTCTACGAGATACGATTTTTTATTTATGAATAAAATTCAAATCTAAAAGATAATCCGTTAGGATTTACATAGTGTTAACAAAGTCGTATTCCCCAGTTCAAATATCCCGTAGGGATTACATAAACTATTGTTTACTTTACAATAGTTAGCAAGCAAAAGAATCAACAATCCCTTTAAGAATCGAATAATTTGATTCTTAAAGGGATTTTCTTAATTAAATAAAATGAGCCGTATTTCAAGATAGTTAATAAAGTCATCGATAAAAAATGATGCAAAATGTCATAAAGCGAAAAGTCATTAATTTTGTGGACACAAATTAAAAAAATGCTACATGATTATTAAATGGGATATAAAAAAGTAGTTTTCTTAATTACTGTCTTTTAAATCTTTAGGCTGATATTTCGTTTATGACAATGCACCATTTTTTTTAATTTGGTATTGGTTAGTATAGAATTTTATGATTGGATAATAGTTAAGTTTTTTACAAGTTGTGGAACATTTCTTAATAATTATTTTTCTATACTACATCAAAAATAAATTTAGAAAACACACGTTATTTATATAATTTCATTTATTTGTTACATAATTTCCATGTTTTAAATTTTGGACTGACATTTTTTCGTATGTATCTGAAATTGTGTCAAATAAACATTGAAAAAATGACAGTTTTTTTATTTTGGTATTTATTTTGCTTTTTTTTGGTTGTGAAATAAATTTTAATGTATAACTATTTAAAAAGTAAAAGTCATGTTAACTATTAGAAGAAACGGGACAAATTCCCATGCATTTCCGGCATTATTTGACGACTTTTTCAGTCGTGAACTTTTTAACTGGGGAAACAATAATTTTTCATCCACCAGTACAACCGTACCATCCATAAATGTTAAAGAAACAGCCGAAAATTATGAGGTTGAAGTCGCAGCTCCGGGACTCGACAAAAAAGACTTTAATGTTACCCTGGATAATAACTTACTGACTATTTCCTGCGCCAAATCTACAAGTACAGAAGAGAAAGGGGAAGGAGATAATTACACTCGCAGAGAGTTTAGTTACCAATCATTTCAAAGAAGTTTTGAATTGCCAAAAAACGTTGTAGATGAGGATAATATAAATGCCCGCTACGATAACGGAATTTTAAATCTTACTATTCCGAAAAAAGATGAGGCAAAACAAAAAGCACCAAAAATGATTGAGATCGCATAATGATTAAGTCTCATTTCGAGATTATTTATCTGTTTTATTCATGCAAAAGGCTGTCAATTTTGACAGCCTTTTGTTTTTATCTTATTTAAAAATTATCTAATTGTTTCATTTCTTAAAAGCTGGCAAAATATATTTCTGAATCAATTCATCACTCGGCGATTGTGAGTTATAATTTCCGCCGGTAATCACGGTAACCATATTCTGTTCTTCCCAAATATAAATTTTCTGTCCGCCGTTTCCTTGTGCAGCCTTTCCGAAGAAACGGGTGCCATTTACCTCAAGATATTTAAGCCACCACAAATAACCGTAGTTTACGCCTTGAATAACAGAATGTTTGGCTAAAGATTCCTCGATCCAGTTTTTAGAAATAACCTGCTTGTCTGCCCACATTCCTTTATTTAGATACAGCAAACCAAATTTAGCCATATCTCTCGGCGTTAAATAAACCTGACAGAAAGTTTCAGAACTGGAAGCATCGGGTTTAAAATTCCATTTGAAATTTTTAATGCCAATATCTTTAAAAAGCGTTTGTTTTGCAAAATCCGGAAGCGTCATTTTAGTTGCTTTTTCAACAATTCTTCCCAGCGTAATCGGATTACCGGAACAATACATTCCTCGTCCGTCGGGGACATCAATCATAGGCAAATCCAGCGTAAATTGTATCCAGTCGTCAGAATTGTTCATTGTCGTTTCATTTCCTTCCGATTTAGGATTCGATACATCGCAATCAAGTCCGCTTTGATTGGTTAAAAGGTTTTCAATTGTAATTTGTCTTTTATCATCTGTGAGGTTTTTAAAAGTATATTCCGGAAAATAAGAAAGTACAGTTTCAGTTTTACTTTTAATTAAGCCTTTATCAATTGCAATTCCCGTAAGGGCAGAAATGATACTTTTTGTAGCAGAACGCATTTCGTGCAATTTGGTTTTGTTGTATTCATAAAAATATTCTTCAAAAACCAGTTTGCCATCCTTTATAATCAAAACGCTGTGTACGTTTGCATAAGTTCCGTCAACAATTTTTTGCATCATTTCGTTCAATAATGCTTTATCGAGTCCCGTGTTATCGAGCGTTCCGGTCAATAAACCATCAAGGTCTTTTTTGGGTGGCTGATAGCTATATTTAAAATCTTTTTGATTGAGTCTTGGATACCACATTTCTTTTGGAAAAAGAACCTTTTTACTAATCAGGTTAAATGTTTTTTCCTGAGAAGTATAACCGGTAATCGCAGAAGCATTATTTCTTAAGAAAATCACTTTTTCTTTAGACATGTTTAAAAAGATGTCTTTTTCAGAAGGTTTTAAAGCATATTTGCTTTCGTTGATAATCGCATACAAAATGGTGTCCTTTGGCGAGGCGGCGATTTGTAAAGTAGTATTGTTTTGGTATTCATAAATACCTTCATATTCTTTTAATTGCTCATAAGTAATTTTAAATTTTTGTTGAGAATATCCGCAATAAACGGACAACAGAAATAGCAGCAATACATACTTTTTTTTCATTTTTGTGGTTTTTTGGTTGGTGGTTAGTTGTTAAATTTACTTCAATATTAAGCAAAAAAAAGAGACACTAATTATTTAATTAAGTGTCTCTTTGATATTTAAGTCGAAATATTGACTAATTATTTTATTGTGATCGGAACTTCAACTGTTGTTTTATCCCATCCAATTACCAAATTTGTTACTTTATCTTTTGATGTAAAAGCAATTGATAAAGCTTCGATTACTTCTGAAACTGGTTTTACAGGAACCGTAATTTTTACAAGATCTTTGCTTTCATCATAAGCATAGCCGCCCCATAAATCAAGTTCCTTATTGATAATGATGGTCCATTTATCTTTTTCAGGAATGGCAAACAAGCTATAAGTTCCTGCAGGAACCGCAACACCATTGATAGTTGCCGGTTTGTAGAATTTGATTTCTGTATTCTCATTTGCACCAACTCTCCAAACTTCACCGTATTTTATCAAATCTCCAAAAATTGTACGTCCTTTTACAGAAGGTCTTGAATAAATAACTTTGATAGAAGGCGATGGAGTATCTGTTTTTTTGAATTTAAGCGCTTTATTTGGGAAATAAGCAATATCAACCGGACTAGCGTCTAATGGTGGAAATTTTACTACGTCTTGAGCTTTAACTGAAATAGCAATCAAAAAAGTAATTGCCAATAAACTAAATTTTTTCATAAGAATTGTAATTTGTTAATAGGTTCATACAAAGTAAGAGAATAACAAAGAGAAATCATACAATTTTTACTCTTTTTTCTTCTTGTCATACCAATTCTGCATAATATAAAAGGCTTTCTTTTTTTGACCATCGTTAGAAATCAATCCTTTGCGGTTGTATTCGTCCTGAATTCCCGGTAAAAGTCGTCTTGGAGATCTGAAATCAACTAAAATCCACGGACTTGTACCACTCAAATGCGGAATATTCTCTATCATTTTTAAATTCTGAATGTATAAGTATTCCTGAAATTCTTCTGTCCAGCGCTCGTTTTTTTCGCCGTGCAATCCGGCTTTGGCATCGCCTCCAAATTCAGAAACAATAACCGGTTTGTTGTATTTGGTTTTCCAGAAAATTTTTTCGGCGTCTTCCAGTTTTCCGCCGTACCAACCTAAATATTGGTTGAAAGAAATAATATCTAAATATTCTCCAATCGGATCATTTATCGTTCCAAAACCATCACTTCCGCTTTGCGTTAATAAAGCCGCACTGATTAATCTGGTGTTGTCTAAAGATTTGGTATGATCGACTAATTTTTTGATGAAAACATTTCTTGCGTCAGAAATTGGCGTCTCATTGGCCATCGACCAGATAATGATGCAAGCTCTGTTTTTATCTCTTGTAATTGCTGCAGTCATTTGATCTTCGGCATTTTGATAAGTGGCTTCTCTTGTAAATTCAACCGTCCAGTATACGGGAATTTCCTCCCAAACCATTAATCCCATTTTGTCTGCCTGTCTGATAATATTTTCGTTATGCGGATAATGCGCTAAACGAACATAATTACAACCCAATTCTTTGGCCCAGTTTAGCAAACGCAAAGCATCTTCTTCAGAATTCGCACGTCCGCCTTTTGCATTTTCTTCGTGAATCGAAATCCCGCGCAAAAAGATCGGTTTTCCGTTTAATAAAATTTTATCTTCTTTGGTTTCGATTGTTCTGAAACCAATGTTGTCTTTCAGTTTTTGTCCGTTAAAATCGATCGTAACATCATATAATTTGGGATTTTCAGGCGACCAAAACGAGATTTTTTTCGCCGGAATTTCGAAGTTTAAAATTCCGTCAGCACCTAGTTTTCCTTTAAAATTAATTTTCAGTTCCGGAATCGAAATTGAAACCGAATTTTGTGAAGCTTCTAAATTATTAATCTTTACAAAACCGGAGATCAAATCGGTACTATTCTTTTTCAGCTGAATATTATAATCTTCTACAAATGAAGCGTTTTCTTCAATTAAAGTCACATCACGCGTGATTCCGCCATAATTCCACCAATCGGTATTTATTGTTGGAACATCTTCTTTATGGCGTGTATTATCGACTTTAATAACCAAATAATTATCTTTTGATTTTACAATCGCAGTTACTTCATAATTAAAAGGCGTAAATCCGCCAATATGAGTTCCGAGTTTTTTGCCGTTTAAATAAACATCCGCCTTATAATTGATCGCTCCCAGATAAAGAAAAAGACGTTTTCCGGCTTTTAAATCATAATCGAAAGACTTCTTGAACCAGACATTTCCCTCATAATATTTCAGTTCCGGAACCTGCGAAGTCCAGTCACCCGGAATATTGATTTTCGGGGATTTATCAAAGTCATATTCGACTAATTCCTGTTTGTTTACTGCGTGGTAATTATTGAAATATGCTGCGTTGGAAGGTTTTGCCTGTTTATCGTATTCATCGTGATGAAAGCTGTAATATCCTGTTTCATAAGGATCAACAATGTAATTCCAAACACCGTTTAAAGAAGTTGTATTTCGGTTTGGAACGTTTGAGATTAGGTTTTGATTTTGTGCAAATCCTAATATGGAGTAGGTTAGGAGTAATGTGGTTATTAGTTTTTTCATTAGTATTTTTTTTATTGTTTGTTTTTGCCACAAAGGCACTAAGGCGCAAAGTTTCATTTTTTGTCATTTCGACGGAGGAGAAATCACACTAGAAATTCCGTGTGCAAAATCGCCAATCTTTGTCGATTTTCTACATTTCCAGAGATTAAAATCCCGGGCTAAAATATAAATCGTTCCTCCGGAACTTTTAGAAAAGAGCCTTAGGTTCGATTTATATTTTAGGGATGGATTTTAATCCATTTATCGCGTGCAAATCGCCCATCTTTGTCGAGTTTCGAGTGTGATCCTTCCTCCGTCAGGATGACGAACTATGCTATAAAAACTTTGTGCCTTAGCGACTTTGTGGCATTATTTTTAAATATTCCCCCTTAAAACTCTGATTCAAAGCCGTCATTTCAATTGGCAAACCAGAACCATCCGGCACAACTTCAATCGAAGCCTTTCCATTTGCCATTCTGATGGATTCACTTCCTGTTGGAGTTCCCTGATTTTTCATGGTTTTCCCACCTTTCAAACATTGAAAATAAACGCTCTCTTCATAATCCAGACAACGCAAATTATTATTGTCAATCGCAATTGCCGTAACCAGATAATTGCCATTTTTTAATTTTTCCGAAGACAATTGCAGCGACGTTGCCGTATCATTTTTGTTAAAACGATAGTTGACTTTCAAAGTATCCGAAACCGTTTTTCCGGCTGTTGTTTTTCCAACCGCAATCAGCGTATTTTCTCCCTTCAAAAAATTCACATCCCAAGTTAATCCATTTGCAGGATATAACGAAAGATTTCTTTGTTTTTCTCCAAGCGATTTTCCTTCATGATAAAGCGTAACTCGCTCACAATTACTAAAAACGCTTAGGGTTCTTGGCGTATTCTCCGGCCCCTGGCGTTCTGTCCAGGTATGCGATTCGATATACGCAAACGGTTCTTTTGCCCAATAACTTTTAAAAACATAATAAGCATCTTTCGGAGTTCCGTTTCGGTCCACAAGCCCTTTTTGGTTCATGTACGGAATATCATCTTCCGGTCGCAAAGGCGTTGCAAAATCCTTAAACGCCCACTGCACATTTCCCACAAATGCCGGATCGTTCTCGGATATATGCAAATGCCAGTCAAATAAATCGACGATATAATTCTCGCTCCAATCGCCAATTTGCGCAATGTTTGCCACTTTGGTTTGCACGATGGCTTCTTCCCAACCTTCGGCTTTGATGACATTTTCGCCCGTTACGGGATTTTCGCTGTGACGGCCAACGTGACTATCACCGCCATATTCGGCGTGAATAAAATGTTTGTATTCTTTTTTGTAAACGTCAATTGCTTTTTGATAACTTTTATAACTTCCTGAATACCAGCCAGACCAGATAGAAGGCGAGAAGACATCCACAATTTGTGAACCTTCATAATATTTTCGAATCGCCGTTTTTCTGGTAGGATCCATTTTGTGTGCGATGTCGTTTAATTCCGTTAAAAATGCATTTGTTTTTTCTGTATTATCGCCGTTTGGAAAATCCGGAAGCCAGTTCATTTCATTTCCCAAAGACCAAATTATAATACTCGGATGATTGTAATTTTGGTTGATGATTTCGGCCAGCATATTTTTAGTATTGGTTTGCCAAAGTTCACCGCCAATTCCGCCGCGACACCACGGCAATTCATCCCAAACCAAAAGACCCAATTCATCACAAGCTTTGTAAATTTCGGGATCTTGCGGATAATGCGCCAGGCGAACAAAATTGGCACCCATGTTTTTTATCGATTTCATATCTGCCCAATGCTGCTCGTTTGTCATAGCTGCGCCAACGCCCGCCTGTTCTTCATGGCGATGTGTTCCTCGAATCAACAATCGCTTTCCGTTCAGGTAAAACGGACCGTGATCTTTAAACTCAAACCATCTAAAGCCTACTTTTTCGTTTACGCTGTCGATAATTTGTTTTTTTTCTGATAAAGTAGCCGTTACCGAATATAAATTCGGATTGTCCGTATCCCACAATTCCGGATTTTTAATATTTTTGAAAGTAATATTCGACGTTTTATCTGAAATCAAAATCGTTTTGCTGGCCACTTTTTTCCCTTTCGGATTTTTAAGAATCACAGTTAAGGATAAATCCTGGGCATTTTCCGAATTTATTGTCGAAGCCAGAATTTGTACCGAAGCTTTTTTTGCAGAAACTTCGGGCGTGGTAATTTTTAGATTATCAATTCTATTTTTGTATTGAGACAAAAGCCAGACATCTCTCGTGATTCCACCATAAATAAAAAAATCACTTTTTTGCGACGGAATTATTTCGATATCATAACTATTATCAACACGTACAAAAATGTCGTTGTTTCCTTCGGTTATAAAATTCGTAATATTGATCGTAAACCCAATATAACCGCCAATATGTCCGCCGGCTTCTTTGCCGTTTACATATACTTTGGTAGTTACATTAGAGCCTTCAAAATATAAAAAATAACGTTTGTTCGGGTCTATTCGGGCAATGTTCAATTCCTTTTGATACCAGCTTGCGTCGCGTCGGTAACCCGGATTTAAATCGGTTGCATCTTCGGCATTCCACGTATGTGGTAAATTTATAGACGACCAGTTTGCCGCTTTTTTTGCTTCAGAAAGACTTGAAGTATGATTTTCTAAATACAGCCAGTTTTCATTGATATTGGTCTTTGTTCGCATTGCCGAATTTTTCTGGGCAAAGCCAAAGAAGAAAACAAACTGAAAAACAATCAAGAAAGCAATATCAGAAAAAAAGGTATAGTTGTGATGTAGTTTTTGCATAAATTATAAAGCTTTTTTTTTAGGTTCAAAGGGAAAAAGGTTCAAAGGGCAAAGATTCAAAGGATGATAGTTTCAAAGGCAGAAAACCTTTGTCACTTTGTACCTTTGTACCTTTTTTTAGGTTTATCAGGTTCAAAGGTTCAAAGGCAGAAAACCTTTGTTACTTTGCACCTATGCACCTTTGAACCTTTTATCTTGCTACTTTCTTCTCAATAATGCTTCCAGAAAATAATAGTCGGCATAGATTATAGGTTCGTCGATTTCGTCGTGTTTGGGCCAGTTTCCGGTACTGTGATCCAGAATAAAAGGCGCTTTTACAGCATCAGGTAAAATGTATTTTTCGGATTGTAAAGACGTCATTATTTTATCGGCGAAAGCCAAATAACTTTGATTCTTGGTATATCCGTAAAGTTCGTACAAGGCAGAAGCCATGACGGTTGCAGCAGAAACATCGCGTGCCGAATTTGGAATAGCAGGATCTTTAAAATCCCAATATGGAATTCCATCTTCGGGCAGATTTTTATTCGTCATAAAAAATCTGGCGGTCGCTTCAGCCTGTTTTAAATATGCCGGATCTTGGGTATATCGGTACGACATCGTAAATCCGTAAACTGCCCAGCCTTGTCCGCGTGCCCAAACCGAATCGTCATTGTAACCCTGAAGTGTAGTTTTCTTCCTAACTTCTCCGCTAGCAGGATTATAATCAATAACATGATAACAGCTATTGTCTTCTCTAAACTGATTTTTCAGTGTAGTATTCGCATGTTTTACAGCAATATCATGATACTTTTGATTTCCTGATAATTTTGATGCCTCAAACAGCAATTCAAGATTCATCATATTATCGATGATCACTGGATAATCCCAAATTTCCTTATTGAAATCCCACGAACGAATTGCACCCACTTTTGCGTTAAAACGCGTGCATAAAGTTTCGGCGCCTTTAATTATCACATCTTTGTATTCTTGTTTGTTTTCCACTTTCAGCGCTTCTCCAAAACTGCAAAACACTTTAAAACCAACATCGTGTGAATTACTATTAACGCTTTCTTTTTTACTGAAAGGTGTCCACTTTTGAGCTTGCTCTTTGTATTTTGATTCGTTTGTAAGGCGGTACAATTGCCATAAGTTTCCGGCAAAAAATCCGCTTGTCCAGTCTCTCGACGGCACTTTTTTTATTAAATTGGTTTTAATAGTCATACTTCGCGGCATCGACATCGAATCTACCGGATAATCGAGTAACATTTTGTATCGGTTTTCCAGAAGATGTTCAGCACTTGCCGAAGTTTTGGTCTGAGAATTAATTCCGGATTTGCACGCTGTCCCAAGCAGTGCAAACCATAGAATTAAAGAAATGAAACTAACTTTCTTCATGCTTATGTTTTTTTTAAATTAAAAATTGAGAATTAAAAATTAAAAATCTTTGAAACCGTAATTTTGCATGCGATGAATGGATTAAAATCCATCCCTACAAAATAGGCCGAGCCTAAGGCTCTTTCCTAAAAGTTCCGGAGGAACGATCTATATTGTAGCCAGGGATTTTAATCCCTGGAAAACAATGATTTCGACAACGATTGACGATTTGCGTACGGATTTTCTAGTGTGATTTCTCCTCCGTCGAAATGACAAAAAAATAGAAATTTTTAATTTTTAATTCCAAATTTTTAATTCATTCTAATGAATATTAATACCCGGGATTATTCGGTTTTAAATTAGGATTAATCGCTAATTCAGTTCCCGGCAACGGCCATAAATAATCTTTGTTTACATCAAAAGTGTGCGGCTCCAAACCATTCACGCCAAAAACGTCAGGACCAATTTTTAATCGCTTGATATCGTACCATCTGATGTATTCAAAAGCTAATTCTAAACGTCTTTCCTCAATCACCATTTTTCTAAAATCGACCTGAGAAAGTCCCGGTGTTACGTTTGCAGGAAACGAAACCTGTTTTCCGGCTTTGTTTCTTGCTCTGGCGCGAACACGATTTACATAACCATCAGCTTCTGTAGTTCCCGGTGTGATTTCGTTTAAAGCTTCAGCAGCCGTTAACAAAACTTCTGCGTAACGCATGGTGATGTAATTGTGTTGCGAAGTTCTTCCGTTTGCTCCGGCTTTTCCAGGAAAACGAAAGTATTTTGCAATATGCGGACGCGGTGCTTTTTCGTTATCGCTTGAAGGAAAGATTTGCAAAGATCCACCCGGACCTGTTTTCTTTCTGATAATCGTATCAAAACTTACCGCACGTCTGTAATCTCTTTGATCCCAGGTATTAAAGACTTTCAATGAAGGAACCGCAACCGAAAATCCTTGTCCATAACTATAACTGTCATCTTTTAAAGAACCTGTAAAAAACGCTGTATAATCCTGACCGTAATTTCCTGATGTTAAGTTATTAAAGTCAATCGTAAACAAAGGTTCTTTTAACGCTGCCGCTTTTGTAGCATTAAATAAATCCTGAAAATCAGCATCTAAACCTAAACCAAATTTAGCTTCGTTTGAAATCACATATTTCGCTTCATCATACGCTTTTTGATAATTTCCTAAAGTCAGATAAACAGAAGCCAAATAACCTGCCGCAGTACCTTTTCCGGGAACGGCTTTTACTTTTGGTTTATCTTCTAGCCATTGTTTTGCAAATTCCAGATCGGCAATAATTTTTGGGTATACATCAGCTTCTTTGGTTCTGCTTAGCGAATTTACCTGAGAAACATCATTTACCACAAAATCAATGTACGGAATATCGCCAAAAATTCGAACCAAATGATAGTAAGCAAACGCTCTTGCAAAATAAGCCTGAGCTACAATGGCGTTTACTTTTGCAGGATCTCCGGGCGTTTTTTTAGCACCTTCAATAGCCTGATTTGCAGCCGTAATAATTACATACGATTGTGGCCAAAAGTTAGCAACAAGCGCATTGGTATCATTCATATTCATATCATTAACATCGATACGCGCAGCCTGCGTGGTTCTGTCGCCAATATCGGCCATATCATCACGAAGCATAAGGGCAATCGTAAATTCACGTCCCCAATAATTATTGTGGGCAATGTTGGCAAAAGCTCCGTTTACAGCGGCTTGCAAGTCATCTGTATTGTTAAAAAAGTTGTCGGGACGAATAATTCCCACTGGTTTTTCTTCAAGGTCAGAACAGCCAAAGGCGAATATTCCCAAGAAAAGAAAAGCTATATATTTTTTCATAATATTATTTTTTAGGTATTGGGTGTAATAATTTTAACACATAGAAACAGAGCTTTTGGGAACGCTAAATAAGACGTTTCACTTGCATTAAGAATGATAGTATTTTGCATATCGCCATGTGTGAAAACTTGTTTTTTTTTATTTCCTCTTTTTGAGAAAGAAAAATCTATGTTTCTATGTGTTTCATATTATTTTTTTAGGTATTGAATGTATATTTAACACATAGAAACATAGCATTTTGGAACGCTTTATAGACGTTTCACTTGCATTAACAATCATAGCATTTTGCGTAAAGCTATGTGTGAAAACTTGTTTTTTTAATTTCCTTCTTTTGACAAAGAAAAATCTATGTTTCTATGTGTTTAATATTATTTAGACTAAAATTTTAAATTAAAACCGAAAGTAAAAGTTCTCACATTTGGGTAACTTCCATATTCTAATCCTAGGTTGGTGTTACTTCTCGCGTTGGTATCATTCAGGTAATTTCCTTCAGGATCAGAACCTGGATAATCTGTAATTGTCCAAAGATTTTGCGCGCTGATGTAGAAACGAACTTTGCTTAAACCAATTTTCGAAACCACTTTTTCATCTAAACTATATCCGATAGAAACGTTTTTTAAACGAATGTAACTTCCATCATAAACAAATCTCGAAGTAACCCTTTTTGTTCTTGCCGCATTAATTGGCACGGTGGTGTCAGTATTTGTTGGAGTCCAGGCGTCTAAAACTTCTGTTGTAGCATTGTTGTTTCCGGATGCCAGTTCCATCAATGTATAATTTAAGATTTGGTTTCCTTGCGAGCCCTGAAAGAAGATATTCAAATCAATATTTTTATACGTGAAATCATTGTTTAAACCGAAGATAAAATCAGGATTTGGGTTTCCGATAATCGTTTTATCGTTAGAATCCAGTTTTCCGTCGCTGTTTACATCTTTGAATTTTTCTCCACCGGCAATTGTTTCAAAATTCCCAGGAAGAGCCGTTTCACCTTGCTGAATTACACCATCATAAACAAATCCGAAGAAAGAACCAACCGGCTCACCAACTCTTAAAATTTGAGAATCCGTTGCAAGGAAATGTCCTGGCGTAGAGTTGATTAAAAGATCTTTATTATCCGCCAGTTTTAATACTTTGTTTTTGTTTGAAGAAATATTAAAGTTCGTAGACCATGTGAAATCTGCACCAACAAAGTTTTTAGAGTTAATGCCTAATTCCCAGCCTTTGTTTTCTAACTCACCCACATTTTGAAGCTGAGAAGCAATTCCGGAAACGCCCGGTAAAGGTCTGTTGAACAATAAATCTTTCGTAATCGTTTTGTAATAATCTGCCGTTAAACTGATTCTGTTATCGAATAAACCCAAATCAATTCCGTAATCTTGTTGATAAGACGTTTCCCATTTCAAATTCGGATTATCCAAAGAAGTCAATTGAACCGCGTTTACGATAACGTCACCGCTCACATCATAAATTTCTGAAAATCTCGATAAAGTAGAGTAGGCGCCAATTGACGGGTTTCCGGTTGCACCATAACTCGCTCTCAATTTAAGGTTTGAAATCGTTTTGTTGTCTTTTAAGAAATTCTCTTTAGCAATATTCCAACCCACGGCTCCAGAAGGGAAAGTTCCGTATTTGTAGTTTTTACTAAAGCTTGAAGAACCGTCACGACGTGCTGTAAACGTAAATAAATATTTATCGTCGTAATCAAAATTCAACCTTCCAAAAGCGGAGATCAATTCTGTTTCAGATAAATTCGAATCCGGTTTTAAGAAAACAGTTCCCGCGCCTAAATTTCGGTACGAATTGGTATTCGTCAAAAATCCTCTTGAAGCTGCGTACGAGCTTTCGTTTTTGTTTTTTTGGTACGAATAACCTCCAAGAACCGTCAAGATTCCTTTGTCGATAATCTCTTTTTTATACGTCAGGTAATTTTCTGTAAGGAAAGAAGAAAATCTCGTGTTGTTTACAGAAGCTTCTCCTTTGATATTTTTTCCTGCAATTAAAGTCGACGGAATAAATCTTCCGGTTTGCGAATTATTATCGGTTAATCCTAAAGTAGTTTTGAAGTCAAGATCTTTCGTGATTTTATATTGAGCAAAGAAATTTGATCTGTTTACGATTGAAACGGTTTCCAAAACATTTTCCATCGCAGTCGCATACGGATTGTCGATATCGTCACCAATTGGCGCTGTTGTTGTATAACTTCCGTCTGCATTATAAATTCCTTTGTCTGGCATAAAACGATACGCAGCAGCAATTACACCCGCAGCACCAGTTCCTCCAGCGCCGGTTTGGCTAATAATTCCTTCCTTGTTTTGTTTGCTTTGAAATAAATTCAAACCCACTTTAAAACGGTCAGACAGATCAGCTTCAAGATTACTTACAATCGTGTATTTGTCAATTCCTGAGTTAATTACAACTCCGTTTTGGTTAAAATAGTTTCCGGAAACATAATATCTCACGTTTTCAGATCCGCCGGAAAACGAAAGAGATGTATTCGAAACCATTCCGTCACGGTAAATAACATCCTGCCAATCTGTATTTGCACCGCCATCAGTATGTGTTGTAAAACTTTTTCTATACGCCACAAATTGTTCAGCATTTAATAAATCCAATTTATTATTTACCGATTGTACCGATGTAGAATTGCTGAATTCGATAACTGGTTTTCCCGGTTTTCCTTTTTTGGTTGTCACCATAATAACCCCATTTGAACCTCTCGAACCGTAAATTGCCGTTGCAGATGCATCTTTAAGAACCTCAATAGAAGCAATATCCTGAGGCGCTGGCATGGCAACGCCCGCAAAACCATCGACTACAACAAGCGCATCACCACTCGCATTGATCGAAGTACCGCCACGAACCCTTATTTTTACAGGAGCGCCCGGTTCACCACCATTATTTGATTGTACCGAAACCCCTGCAGCACGTCCTTGCAACGCCTGTTCTGCATTTAATAAGGGGTAAGCCGTTAATTCTTTTGCTGTAACAGAAGATACAGAACCTGTTATGTCACTCTTTTTTCGGGTACCGTAACCCACAACGATGACTTCTTCAAGATTTTTGGTGTCTGGTTTTAAACTTACGTTGATGACCGTTTTGCCTCCTACGGGAATTTCAACCGTTTGATAGCCCACAAAGTTGAAGACTAAAACAGCATTTTTGTCTGAAACGAAAACACTATAATTTCCATCCATATCGGCAGATCCTCCCACCGAAGATCCTTTAACATAAACATTGGCACCAGGAAGCCCGAGTAAATCTTCGCTGGAAGTAACTTTTCCTGTGATTTTTTTCTCCTGTGCATTCATCATGATATTGGCCAGTAAAAAAAGTACCAGAAAACACCATTTAAGTGATTTAATTTTGAGATTTGTAAACATTCATTTTGGTTTTAGGTTAGTGTTAGATAAAATAAAAAAGCAATAAACTCATTCCGATTATGAGCAGCATACAGAGAATTTGCAGCAGCAGGAATTTTGTTTTTTTGATTTTCATATCACAAATGTATAGGGGTAGAAGGATACAGAAATACAAAAAAGGGTATCTAAAAATACAGATACCCTTTTTTAAGCCTTTAAATATGCGGATTTAGGAATTATTATAGAATTTTCAAGTTCTACTCTTGCAAGGTTTTCGAAACCTTGTAGGTATTCATTTATATTTTGAAAATTTACAGGTAACCCATTGAGTATAATTATTTCTAACACATAGAAACATAAACACGAATTTGCTTCGCCTGTTCGCTATCGCTCGAGTCACCAATTGCCACTAATTAGTTTCGTGAAATCAATTTCACAAACTAAGCTAACGATTGAAATTTGTGGGAATTCGTGAAATTTGTGTTTAAAATCTATACCTACAAGGTTTTGAAAACCTTGCAGGAAATACATCAGGAGATTTTTTCGCTAAATTTATCAGCAAATTGCGATGGAGTTTCTCCATACCTTTTTTGGAAACATTTGCTGAAGTATTTCGGATTGTTGAAACCCACTTTATAACTTACTTCTGAAACATTTAATTTGTTTTGTTCCAATAATTGAGCGGCGCGTTTTAATCTGATTTCGTGAATAAATTCATTTGGCGTATAATTCGTCCACGCTTTTATTTTTAAGAATAACATCGTGCGACTAACGCCCAATTCGGCGCAGAAAAACGGAATATCAAATTGTTCGTTCGAAATGTTTTCCTCGACAATTTTGAATGCTTTTTTCAATAATTCTTCATCCAGAGACGAAACCGTAATTTCTGACGGAACAAAATTATCTTCGCTGGTAAATTTCTTTTTTAATCTTTCTGTTGAATTTAAAAGATTTTTTACACGAAGTTTAAATTCGATCAAATTAAATGGTTTACTGATATAATCATCAGCACCGCTTTCTAATCCTTCAAATTTATAAACCAAGGAAGATCTGGAAGTCAATAGAATAACCGGAATATGACTCGTTTTTAGGTTTTCTTTTATTTTCGAACACAATTCTGTTCCTACCATTTCAGGCATAATGACATCGCTGATAATTAAATTCGGAACATGTTGTAACGCTTTTTCAAACGCTATTTTTCCATTTTCGGCTTCAATAATATTGTACTCTTTTTTGAGTAAATTTTTCATGAAAGTTCTCAAAACCTTATGATCTTCAACTAAAAGAATAGTTTGTTTTTCTCCATCAACCACAAAATCATTAATATCCTCATATTCTGCAATTTCTTGTGTTTCAAGTTGAGCCGAATATTGTGCAATATCATCGCTGATTTTAAAATTTTCGATAATTTCATTGTCCAGTAAATGCGCTCTGCCTAACGGAAGCGTAACAGTAAATACCACGCCACCCGTTTCTTTGTTTGTCACTTCAATAGTTCCTCTATGAAGTTTAACAATGTTTTTTACGATAGATAAACCAATTCCGGTTCCTTTATTGTAGTTTTTCTGAACATTATTATGAAGCGGAACTTCAAAAAACAAATCAAAAATTTTATCGATATGTTCGTCTGCAATTCCAACACCTGAATCTTCAACGGCAATAAATAAATTTTCGTGATCGTGATTGATTTTTATGTTGATTTCACCGCCTTTTGGAGTGTAACGAAACGCATTCGAAATCAAATTATAAAAAACACGTTCCAATTTATAACGATCAAAATACACCAGAATCTCTTCTTCCTGAGTTTCAAAAGTATACTTGTAACCGCCATCTTTGGCATATTCGATGAAAGACAAGAATATTTCCTTAGTGAACTTAACAATATTTCCGTTTGCCGATTCGAGTTTAACCTGATCGTTTTCGAGTTTTCTAAAATCCATCAAACGGTTAATCAAACTCAAAAGATGATTCGCGCTTCCTTCAATCACCAACAGTTTTTTGTACATTTCGTTTGTTCCGTTATAATCGGATAAAATCTGTTGTAAAGGACCTAAAATCAATGTCAAAGGTGTTCTGAATTCGTGCGAAATATTGGTAAAGAAATCCAGTTTTGCGCGGTTATTTTCTTCAATACGTTTGGTTTCCAGATATTCCAGTTCAAGTTTTTGTTTCAGTCTGGCTTTCGATTTCATAATCCAGATCAAGCCGTACAATGCCGAACCAATAATTATTCCGTACAATAAAAATGCCCAGATACTGCGCCACGGAGCCGGTTTTACAACAACCGTTAAAGTAGTCGGAATGTGATTCCAAACACCGTCATTGTTGGCACCACGAACTTCAAATCGATACGTCCCCGGATTCTGAATCGCAAATATGGCTTCGTTATTTTTGGTAATTGTCCAATTATTTTCTAACCCAATTAAACGATAACTGTATTGATTGTTTTTGGATCGAATGTAATTTGGAATCGCAAAACTGATTGAGAAATTTGCTTTATCGTAATCTAGTGTTATGTTTTTGGTATAGCCAATGCTTTTCTCCAAAATTCTATCTTTTCCGTTTGGATTTATGGTCTCATTTTTAATTTTCAAATTGGTAATTAAAACCTGAGGTGCGTAATCATTCAGGGAGATTTTTTTGGCATCAAAATAAGTCGCTCCAGACGGGCTTCCGAAATAAAACTGATTCGAATCCAGTTTTAAAGCTGCATTATCATTAAATTCATTACTTGCCAAACCATCTTTTTGGTCATAAAGAACTAATTTTTTCAGGGTTGTGCTGTATTTTATAATCCCCTGATTAGTACTAATCCAAAGATTTTTATCATCATCTTCAAGAATAGAATGTATGGAAGTAATAATCGTGTTTCCTACTTTAAGATTGATTTTGTTGAATTTTTTTCCATCAAAATAGTGCAGTCCTTTTGCTTTAGTTCCAACCCAAATTTTGTTTTGACTGTCCTTAAATAACGTTAGTATATCATCGCCGGACAAAGCAGAAGCATCAAAAAAGTAATGTTTTATTATATATTTATTTTGCTGAAAATCTTTTAGCGAAATGCAGTTCAGACCGTTTTGAGTTCCAATCCAAAGTTTATTTTGATCTACCAAAAGAGTTCGAACGATATTATTCGTCAGGAAATTGGCAGAAGCAGTATCGTTCCCAATCACCTGAAAAGTTTTTGAAATCGTATTATACCGAATCAAACCTTTTCCAAAAGTACCAATCCATAAAATCCCGTTTCCTTCTGTTTTAAGCGAATAAACGCCGCTTTCTTTCAGTAAATCACTTAAATCAGAGGCAATTCGGTTGTCTTCAATTTTTTTAGAAATTATGTTGTAAGCCGATATTCCTTTAGAAAAAGTTCCAATCCAGAGAATATTATCTTCAGAAAGACACATTGATTTAATATCATTTTTGTTCGTCTGATTCGTTTTGCTATTGATGTAACTTACCGCTTCGGTATTTTGATTAAAAATCGTAATTCCACCGCCTTCAGTTCCAAAATAAATATTGTGATTCTTGTCTGAAATAATAGAACTCACGACATCAAAGCTCATCGGAATCTTTTTAGAATTCTGATTGTAATTAGAGAAATTCACATTCGAAACATCCCAAATATTTACGCCTTTGTAATAACAGCCAATCCAAACCGAACCTTTTTTATCAATAAATACCGATTTTACCTTATCGATTCCGTTGTTATTAGTTGTGTTATTTATTTTCTGAATGCTTTTGTCTTTTCCTAAAATATAAATTCCGTCATAAGCGCCAATCCATAAAGAACCTTGATTATCAAAGGCCAGAGAACGAATATCAGTATTAATTTCGTTGTATTTATTATCAGGTAAAAAAGAAACAAATTTGTTGTTGGAAGTATCAAATTTTAAAAGTCCTTTGTTTTTTGTTCCAATCCATAAATTTCCGTCGCTGTCCTCTTTTATAGATTGAACATTAAGAAGATCAGTATTGTTTAAGCGATAATTTATAAAAGAAAGCTTTCCGAATTTTCTACTTTTTACCACACACAAACCTTTTGTGGTTCCAACCCAGATTTTTCCTTTTTTGGTTTTTAAAATAGTGAGAATATTATTGCTCGGCAAAGTAGCATCATCAGTATCCGAATGAAAAAAAGAGGTAAATTTCCCTGTATTTCTATTGTAAATTGTCAATCCTTTTGAAGTACCAAACCACATTTCGTTGTTGATTTCCCTGATCGACCAAACAGCATTATTGCTTATAGTGTGATTGTTTTTAGTATGTAAATATCTTTTAAAAGTATTTGTAACAGGATTATAACAATTTAAACCGTTGTAGGTTCCAACCCAAATTTTGCCCGTATTATCTTCCTCGATGGCCAAAATATCGTTGTTGCTAATAGACGATTTATCAGCAACATCATTTCTGAAAATGGTAAAGTGACTTCCGTCATATTTATTAAGTCCGTCGCGCGTACCAAACCACATTTGCCCAAATTTATCCTGATGAATCGCAATAACAGAACTTTGCGAAAGCCCGTCGGTCGTCGAGATATTTTTAAGACGGTATTTATTTTGGGAGCATAGATTCCCGGAAATAAACAGTAAAACCAGAAAAGCTATTTTGTATTTCATGGTGTTTTTTTTAAGGTGCAGAGGGGCAGAGGTTCAAAGGGACAAAGTTTTTTTTGCCACGAATTTCACAAATTAGCACGAATTTAATTTGTGAAAATTAGTGCGATTTGTGGCGGTTTTAAACACATAGAAATATAGATTTTTCTTTATAAAGAAGAAAATCAAAAAAACTAGTTTTCATACATAGCACAAATTGATTTAATTTCGCGTTCAAACTATGTTTGTTGATGCAAGTGAAACGCCTTTTTTCAACATTCCAAAAAGCTATATTTCTATGTGTTTAATTAGTTTTTCCAACGCTTTTTTAACTGATAATCATACAACGAAGGAATCTGATCCAGTGGCATATTTAAAAACTCAATATAAGCATCAGGTTCGTATTTAACTTCAAATTTTACATTGCCATTAACACCAATAATTCGTGCAAAAGGCCCGTCTTTCATTCCGTAAAGCAAAATTGGTTTTGTAATTTCAGCAGGTTTCTCAACCTGAACATTCAAATTCCAAAACGTACTGAAAGGTCCGTGAGAAGGTTTCCAGTAATCTGCACCGCCACCGCCAAATAATAAATAACTATTATTTTTATCCGGATTAATATGAACCGTAATATGATCAAATAAATTTTGGTGATTCGCTCCCGAATGCTGATCTAAAAGCGGATCTGCAAATATTTCACAATTTTGATAGACATTTTTAGTCGCAAAAGTATTGAAACTCAATGGGTGAACGGTTTTGTTGTAAATTTTTAAATTCTTCACCAAAACATTATGAACGCCGCCTAAAGTAACGGTATAATGGGCCATATGATTTCCATCCGTTACAATATCCTGAACGGTAACATTCGAAATTTCTTCACATAAAATACCGCTGTCAGCATTGGTGATTGTTACATCTTTGACCCAGCTATTGAAAACACGCGTTAAAAATATGGCGTTATTTCCCGGTTCAACATGATGCGCGACTCTCGGAATATCTGGAAAAGTAAAACGAATATGTTCAATTCCCACTTCGTTTAAATGTTTCCACTCGACCAATTGCGCCTGATAACCTGGTTTTATGGCAATGGTCAAAGGCGTTTTTATAGTAATTTTTGAGTTTGAAATTTTAGTGATTTCAACTTGTTGTCGTACGATTGGCAATTTTGGAAATTTCCAATGATGGGAACCCGGTTTTACTTTTGCACCTTTATATAAATCGGCAATAATTTCACCATTTTCTCCGTCTTTATTAAACAATTGGAGTTCGACAATATCGCCAACTTTCAATCCTTTCACATCAGAAACGGTGATAACATGTTCGCCCATATTCCCGCTGCTGACTTTTGCCAAAACATTCGGAACCGGCTCATATTTATCCAGATACGATTTCACACGTTCGCCCGGAATTTGCGTCCAGATAAAACCGCCTGACCATGCATATTGCGAAAAAGGCAATTGGACATTGTTTTCAGGCTCGCGCTGTCTCTTGTCAAAAGTCGTTAAATACTCGCGAAGCTCTGCCAAAGATTCCGGATTTTGAAGGTACATCATTGGTCGCGGGCAATAAATTTCGGTTCCGTTCTCGCCAGAACCTGTTCCGCGAAATACAAAATTGCTTCTTTCGATATACAAAATATCACTCAGAATAATTCGCCCCGCAGGCAATTGTAAAACTACATTTCCTTCGGTTTCATTCGCTGTTTTTATGGCTTTCAGCAACGCTTTAGAATCATCTAAACCATCATTTGCTTTCACCCCAAAATCGACAGCATTTATAATTTTTCCTGTAGTTTCCGGAATTTGGCTTTCACCGAAGTGATAGCCAGCGTAACTAAAATCTGGCAGATAATTTACTTTTGAATCCGAAAGTATTTTTGGCATTTGGCTGAACACCAAACTATTTATAAAAAAGCTGCAACAGATAATAAGGCTTTGACTATTCATGGTTTGTGGTTATTTATGATAGTTAGTTTTTTTGCAGTTTTGCCACGAAGGCACTAAGGCCCAAGGTTTTTTTATTCTCATTTTTTGTCATCCTGACGGAGGAAGGATCTTCACAAATAACTCTACAAAGATTAGTGATTACTTTACGGAGCTACTTGCGAGGATTTCTCCTCCGTCGAAATGACAAACTGTACTCAATCAGAATAAAAAATCTGCTCAATCTGCAAAATCTGCGTGAAACAAAAACTTTAATATGGGACTTTAACAAAAACTTAGAGTCTTAGTGCCTTCGTGGCAAATTGCAAAACCTTTAGAGACTTCTTTTAATTCCCAATTCAAGCCCTCTTAATTCAGCCAAACCTCTCAAACGCCCGATAGCAGAATAACCAGGATTAGTCTTTTTATTCAAATCGTCCAGCATTTGGTGACCGTGATCCGGGCGCATTGGTAACTTGCTGTTGTTTCTTGTTTCAACTTCAAGAATTGCTTTTACAACTTCGTACATGTCCACATTTCCTTCCAGATGATTGGCTTCGTAAAAACTTCCTTCCTCGTCTCTTTGCGTACTTCTTAGGTGAATAAAATTCATTTTGTCACCGTGACGTCTTACAATTCCGGGCAAATCATTATCTGCGCGAACGCCGTAAGAACCTGTACACATCGTAAATCCGTTTGATTTTGAATCGTATGCTGCCATCAATTCCGTTAAATCTTCTTCTGTACTTACAACTCTCGGTAAACCCAGAATAGGGTAGGGAGGATCATCAGGATGAATAGCCATCAAAACACCTTTACTTTCTGCAACGGGAATAATCTGTCTTAAAAAGAAGAAAAGATTTTCTTTCAATGCTTTTCTGTCAATATGGTTATAAGCGCTCAAAGTCAACAGAAAATCTTCTACAGAATACGCCTCTTCGGCACCCGGAAGTCCGGCAAGAATGTTTTGCTGAAGTTTGACTTTATCATCATCCGTCATAGCGTGAAAATATTTAGTTGCCTTTTCGATTTGAACAGATGAATATTCTTTTTCCGCGCCCGGTCTTTTCAAAATAAACAATTCAAAAGCCGCAAATGCATTAATATCAAAACGCAAAGCTTTTGATCCATCTTCAACTTCATATGACAAATCAGTTCTTGACCAATCTAAAACCGGCATAAAATTGTAGCAAATACATTTGATCCCGCACAACGCTAAATTCCGAATGCTTTCTTTATAATTTTCAATGTATTGCAGGTATTTTCCGGTTTGTTTTTTAATGTCTTCGTGCACCGGAATACTTTCAACCACGGACCAGATTAAACCTGATGCCCCTTTTTTAGGATCACCATCTTCATGTTCAATTTCAACTTTTCTTTTAATGATTTCGTCAATAGTCCACACTTCTCCGTTCGGAATATGGTGCAGCGCAGTTACGATTCCGGTTGCGCCGGTTTGTTTAATATCCTGCAAAGAAACCGGATCTTTTGGTCCGAACCATCTTAATGTTTGTTCCATTTTATATGTTTTTCTATTAATTCCTGAAAGGTTTCCAAAACCTTGTAGGTGTAAATTATTTATAAAGATTTTAAGGAGCTAATCCCGCTATCCGTTACAATCTTTTGTGCCGAACCCCGGCACAAAAGGATTTCCACTTCTATCGGGGCTAGGGCAATCGTTTTCATAAGGAGTATTTTTAATTTAATGCCATCTCTCATTTTTACAAAGACGTTTTTGAAATTAAAATAAAAAATCCGTTTAAATCCGCGTCTTTGCAACGCAAATCCATGTCATCTGTCTGCCATGACAAAGATTTAGACAAACTGGTTGTGTTTTATACCTACAAGGTTTTGAAAACCTTGCAGGAATCGTAACAGATCTTTAAATACTTGTTGCGGCAAATCCACCATCTACTTTTATAATTGTTCCCGTTACAAATTTGGACATATCGCTGCATAAAAATAAAAGCGCACCGTCAATATCTTCCGGAGTTCCAAATCTTCCCATTGGTGTATGTTCAATGATTTTTTCGCCACGTGGAGTTAATTTTCCTTCCGGCGTCAATAATAAAGCCCTGTTTTGTTCTCCAATAAAAAATCCCGGAGAAATAGCGTTTACACGAATTCCTTCACCATATTTTGAAGCCAGTTCAACCGACATCCATTGTGTGAAATTATCAATCGCCGCTTTCGAAGCCGAATAACCAACCACTCTCGTCAACGGTCTTTGTGCCGATGCCGATGAAATATTAATGATAATCCCTTGTTTTTGTTTCGCAAAAAGTTCAGCAAATACTTGAGATGGAAGCATGGTTCCGATGATATTCAAATCGATTACCTTTTGTAAATCATCGCTTTTCATATCATAAATCGACTGATCGGGCTGAATGGTTGCACCCGGCATATTTCCTCCCGCAGCATTAATCAAAATGTCAAGACGACCGTATTTTTCTACAATAGAATCTTTGGCTTTTTCCAGTTCTTCCTTATTTAATACGTTGGCTTGTATCGCAAAAGCTTTACCGCCAATGCTTTCGATATCAGTTACGGTTTTATTGGCTTTATCAATCGATTGAGAAACAATGCCGACAATTACGCCTTGTTTTGCCAAAACGTTTGCAAAATTACTTCCCAATACACCAGCACCGCCTGTGATTAGAGCAATTTTTCCTTCAAGGTTAAATATTGAATTCATGTTTTAATTTTATGATTTGTATGTGATGTTTTTTTCTAAACACATAGAAACATAGATTTTGTATTCTTAGAAAAAGGCATTTCACTTGCATTAACAAACATAGTTTTGACGTCAAATTAAGTGACAATTTAAGCTATGTGTGAAAACTTGTTTTTTTAATTACCTCTTTTTTGGCAAAGAGAATTCTATGTTTCTATGTGTTTAAATTTTTAAATTTTAACTTTAATAACAATTTTTTTAATAATCCCTTCTCCAATCATCGCAGCATGAACATCTTCCGGATATAAAATACAAAATTGTCCTTCCTGTAATTCAAAATAGGTATCCGGTTTGTCGTGAAAAAAACGAACATCTCTTTCATCGCTATATTCTCCGTTTGGATTCACGCATTTTTCTCTTGGTTTCCACGCAAAAGTTTCAGGACCTTTTATCGAGTATTGAATGTCAATGTTTTGATCGTGACATTCAAAACCTTTTATGCTTTCTTCTTTGGTTGTTCCTTCTCCGGAAATTACAATTACTTTTAATCCCTCGGCAATTTCGAACGAACCAGATTCAAGATTATTCAAATCATTTTGGCTTAAATAATCAAATGCTTTTTGAAAATTCGGATGCAAACCTGAATATCGTTTTGCATTATTTAAAATGTCTATAATCATATTTTAAATTTTGTATTTGATTTTTTTATCTATAATTATTTTAAAAAAGAGAAATAATTTACGATTTTGTATGTAAATTATGTAATTTTACGTGTACGCACACGGGCTTTACAAATGTATATAAAAAGTTTTCTAAAACAACTCATCATATCCAAAAAAAATTAATTTTACAGACTGAAAAAAATCCCCTTTTAACTTAAAAAACAATCATTATCATAACAATCAAAAAAATAGCAGAATTAGCCAATGTTTCACCAGGAACTGTTGACCGAATAATCCATAATCGCGGACAGGTAACTCAGGACAATGTAGATAAAGTAAATGCTATAATTGAGCAGTATGGTTATAAACGCAATATTTTGGCGAGTAATCTGGCATTAAATAAGAAGTTTCGTTTTGCTGTTTTTCTGCCTAAATATGAAAATATAGAATATTGGAAAAGCCAGATTAACGGAATAGAAAAAGCAGCTATTGAATTTGGGAAATTTGGCGTTGTACTTGATTATTTTTTCTATGATTTTAACGAATCTTCATTCAAAAAAGCGGTTGAAAAAGTACTGGATTTTGATTGCGACGGATTATTATTTGCGCCTATTTTTTATGAGGAATCTGTTCGGTTTTTAAACGAATATGAAAAGAAAAATATCCCGGTCGTTATGATCGATTCGAATATTTCGAGTAATGAACAACATGCTTATGTAGGACAGGATGCTTTTCAGAGCGGTTATTTGGCAGGAAGACTGATTAGCTTTGCGGTAAATAATGAAAGGCAGGTTCTGATTTTTAAAATTACCAGAGAAATAGAAAGTACATCTGTTTATTTACAGCGTATTGATGGTTTTTATTCTTTTTTTAAAGATCATAACGAACTGACTAATTTTAAATTCTCAGAAGTTACTATTAAAGATTCGGGAATTGATCAATTATCGTTGGAGATATTTTCGGGAATCAACAGTGTTTTTGTGCCTAATTCAAGAGCTTATATTGTGGCCCGTTTTTTAGAACAAAACAATATAAAGGGCGTTCGCATAATTGGTTACGATTTATTGAAAGAAAACATAGAATACCTAAATAAAGGAATAATTGATTTTTTAATAAATCAAAGACCTGAAGAACAAGGTTATATGGGAATTAATCATTTGTATAAAAAAATGGTTTTACAGGAAACAGTGCAAAACACTCATTATATCCCGTTGGAGATTATTCTAAAAGAAAATTATTTTCCTGCGAAAAAATAAAATTTAGATTAACAATCCGTTTTAACAAAACGGATTGTCAATCTAAAATCTAAAAATTATTTCTGTACTTCTCTGATAGTATTCACAAAAGCTTCAACTGGCTGCGCTCCGGAAATTGCATATTTTCTGTCAAAAACAAAAAACGGAACTCCTTGAACACCAATTTCCTGAGCTTCGGTAATATCGTGTTGTACATCTTCTAAAAATAAATTTTCATCTTTTAGAACTTCTAAAACCAGATTCTGATCTAAACCAGCTTTTACAGCTAATTCTATTAAGGTTGGTCCATCATTTAAATCTCTTCCTTCAGTAAAATAAGCCTTAAAGAAAATTTCTTCCATTTCATCGCCTAATTTTTTAGCTTTCGCCAAATGAATAATTCGATGCGCAGTAAGTGAATTGGAAATAATTGCCTTGTCAAAATGATAATCCAAACCAACGCTTTTTGCGCGCTCTACGACACCTTTGTGCATTTCTATGGATTGCTCAACCGAAATACCTTTTCTCTCCGCAAGAAACGTATAAACGTCTTTTCCTGATTGTGGTGTGATAGTTGGGTCGAGTTGAAAACTTTTCCACTCAATTTCAAATTCTCCATTTGGAAATTCAGCTAAAGCTGTTTCCAGTTGTCTTTTTCCGATATAACAAAACGGACACATGATGTCCGACCAAATTTCTATTTTCATAAATACAAAGTTAGGGAAAAAACAGAAGTTAATTTTGTTTCAGGTTTCAAGTTTCACGTTTTCTACTGAGTGACAAACCCGACAGGTTTTTAAAACCTGTCGGGTTTACTATGAACATAAACTTGAAACTTGAAACTTGAAACTTGAAACTTGAAACTTGAAACTAAAAAATCCCAAAATAAAAAACCGCAACTCTTTTGAAAAAATTGCGGTTTCTAGGTATAAAAAATGGTTGGTTAATAGCGATGTTTTTTTTTTACAATGATATGTCTTTAATTTGAAATTAAAAAAAATCCCTGTAACAAAAAGAAGTTTTGATGTTAACTATTTAACATCACAGGCATTACCAACATGGTAACCGTTTCTCCTTCTTCTAAGCCATCAACTGGAGTTAAAATTCCAGCTCTGTTAGGCAATGACATCTCTAACATAATCATGTCTGATTGCAAGTTGGTTAACATTTCAGTTAAAAAACGTGAATTGAAACCAATTTGAAGATCGTCTCCCTGATAATCACAAGTCAATCTTTCTTCGGCTTTGTTAGAGTAATCTATATCTTCGGCAGAAACATTAAGTTCGGCTCCAGCAATTTTTAAACGAATTTGGTGTGTTGTTTTATTAGAGAAAATCGCAACACGACGAACAGAACTTAAAAATAAAGAACGATCTATCATTAATTTATTTGGATTTTCCTTAGGAATTACCGCCTCGTAATTTGGATATTTTCCATCAATTAAACGACACATTAAAATATAATTGTCAAATGAGAAAGTCGCATTTGAGTCGTTGTATTCAATTTTAACTTCAGCGTCAGAAGATCCTAAAATACTTTTTAAAATATTCAAAGGTTTTTTAGGCATAATAAAATCTGCAACCTGAGATGCTTTTACATCTGTACGTGCATATTTAACTAATTTATGAGCATCCGTCGCTACAAAAGTCAAGCCTTCTGGTGAGAACTGGAAGAAAACTCCAGACATTACCGGACGTAAATCATCATTTCCGGCAGCAAAAATAGTCTTGCTTACTGCAGTTGCCAAAACATCAGCAGGAACAAGTGTTACAGATGGATCTTCAAGATTTACCGCTTTTGGAAACTCTTCTCCGGCTGCGTATGCTAATGCATATTTTCCTGAGTTAGAACTAATTTCAACTGTGTTGTTGTCTTCAACTGTAAAAGTTAAAGGTTGTTCCGGGAACGTTTTTAAAATTTCAAGCAAAAGTTTCGCAGGTACAGCAACGCTTCCTTTACTTTTAGAATCGATAGATAATGTAGCAGACATTGTAGTTTCAAGATCTGAAGCTGAAACTGTCAACGCATCATTGTCTAATTCAAATAAAAAGTTATCTAAAATAGGCAACGTATTGTTACTGTTAATTACACTACCTAAAACTTGTAATTGTTTTAATAAGTACGAACTCGATACTATAAATTTCATGTCTTTTGTTTTATTTTTTTGCTCTTTTCTTTAGTTTTTCTTCAACTAAGATCCGTTTTACAAATATATCGTAAACAATCTTAGTTTCGCAATTTTTTTATTAACATCTATTTGCTGTATTTTGTTTTTCTGATGTAAGTAAATACAAGCCCGAATACCAATAAAATTGCAATTGGAAGTCCGATAGTTATGAATTGTGTTATGCTGTAATTTTCGTAAACTTTTTCTTTGTCCAATAATGGCAGTTCAACATCCTTGCTTCTAATGTTAATAAGTCCTGTGTCATCCAGCAAATAATTGATACAATTCATGATAAAATCTTTGTTGTCATAAAGGTTTCCTGTACGCTGATCGTAACCTAATTCAACCGGTTCTCTGTTTTTGTCCAATTGATTTCGGGCCAAATCACCGTCAGAAATAACAATCATCTTATTTGGTTTCCCTTTTGCAATAAAATCATTTTCTTTAAAAGGTAAAACACGATTCTCAAAAGCAGAATGGAAATTTCCTTCTAAAAGAACCGAAAGCGGCAAGTTTCCTTTGTTTAAATATTCTTCCGGAGACGTTTTTTCGGTTACAATATTCAAATTAATTTCTGCCGGGGTTCCGATAACTTTCGAATATTGAGACGATTGCAGTAAAACTGTTTTTTTGATTCCGTTTTTTAAAGTATCTATGGGATTTGCAAAATCAAATTTAATTCCGCCTAAGTTTTTTACAATCGGATGTTTGCTTGCAGGATATACCTGCGGAGCAAATTTCCATGTAAAATCCTGATATTGAGTTGCGCTTCCTTGTTCTCCGGTAGCTAGTTTTATCGGGCTTCCTTGTTCGTCTTTTACCAAATCAGGATTAATTCTAAAACCGTATTTAAAGAACATATCGTTCAAATTCAAATCTCTGGGATAAGCCAGAGTTGCACCGGATTGATTGTATAAACTGTCCATATCGGCAGCAACCTGATCGATTAACCACAAAGTTTTTCCACCGTTCATAATGAATTGATCTAAAACTTGTTTTTCTTCATCAGAGAAGGTTTCTGTTGGTTTTGAGATAATGGCTAAATCATACTTTTTTAAAGCTTCTAAACTTCCGGTTGGATTTTTGGCAACAGAATCTAATGTAAAAGGTCCGATGTAATAGCTTTCGCGAATTTGCATCAGCATTTTGGCAATGTGAATTTCGTTTATTTCACCGTTTCCTTTTATTATGGCAACTTTCTTTTGTTTGGCTTTGGTAATTTTATTAATTGCATCTGCAATCGAATATTCCAAATGCTGAATGGATCCAATCACTTTTTGTCTTGTCGAAGCGCCCATTATATTTTTTAATAATGGAATATTAACTTCTTTATTATCATAAACAGCAATTGCCCACGGAAAAACCATTGCCTGAGATTGTTTCCCTTTGTCGTCAACAGTAATATTTATTGGCGTAAGTCCTTTTTGGTAAAGTGATTTTACCATTTGCATGCTTTCGTCTTCGTTTTCCATAGGATTTACAAATTCAAAAACAATGTTGCTGTTATACGCCTGAAACTCTTCTAATAATTGTTTGGTTTCCTGTTGTAAACGTCTAAAATCTGCAGGAAGATCTCCCTGCATATAAATTTTGATTGATAGCGGATTTCTAACCTGTTTTACGATTTGTAAAGAAGTTTCAGATAAAGTATATCGTTTGTCTTTTGTTAAATCAAATCGGTGAAAAAACAAACTTCCTAATACATTTAAAACGATTAGAACGAAAACTGTAATCCCTAATGCTTTGATGTTTTGTTGATTGAATGCTTTCATTAGGCTTTAAATGATTTTAATTGATAAACAGTAAAAGACAAAAATAATACTGTGATGCTTAAAAAATAAATAACATCGCGTGTATCAATTACGCCGCGGCTCATACTTTTAAAATGATCCTGCATACCAAAAGCGACAATAATATTGCTGAAACCAGGGATTAATGTTGCTAAACCTTCAAAACCAAAATAAAAAAGAAAACAAAGAAAAACAGCAATGATAAAAGCAACAATTTGATTTTCGGATAGGGTAGAAGTAAAAATTCCGATAGCAGAATAGGCAGCTATTAAAAACAACAATCCAAAATAAGAACCAATAGTGCTTCCCATGTCAATATTTCCTTCGGGAGAACCCAAACTTGAAATTACTTTCACGTAAATAAACGTTGGAATAATAGCCAAAACAATCAGAAATAAAGAACCTAAAAATTTTCCGTTTACGATTTCCCAAATTGATAATGGTTTGGTTAAAAGCAATTCCAGAGTTCCTTGTTTTTTTTCGTCTGAGAAACTTCTCATCGTTACGGCCGGAATCAGGAAAATTAAAATCCACGGCGTTAAAGTAAAAAACGGAGTAAGATCGGCATAACCAGTATTCAGTATGTTGTAATCTCCTTCAAAAACCCATAAAAATAGTCCGTTGCTAATTAAGAAAATAGCAATGACCAAATAGCCAATTGGCGAGCCAAAAAAAGATTTTATTTCTCGTAAAATGATTGATTTCATTTATTTTCTGTTTAATCGTTTTATTTGTTTAATCGTTGATTTGTTTCAAGTTTCAAGTTCCAGCTTTGCGAACTTTGTGTTTTTAAGGCTTCTAAATATTTTCTTTGCGTTCTTTGCGGTTAATTCGTTCCAATTTTCACGTTACGTATGCAACTTGAAACCTGAAACTTTAAACTAAAGAAACAATTTTATCAACGCTCCACGCTTCCGGTTTTGCATTGAACAGCTTTTTAGTAAAACTCCAAACCATATTAAAAAGTTCAGATTGTCTGTAATTTTCTAAGTCCGCTTCGGTTTCCCAATAACTATAGGTGAAAAATATGCATTTATCATTTTTGTCCTGATACAATTCTAAAAAACGATTTCCTTCTGCATTTCGTATTTTGTCTTTTACAGTTTCAAAATTTTCCAAAAAATCAGGAATTTTTTCTTCGTGAAAACTCATTTTTACTATTCGAACAAACATATAATGATTTTAGATTTTTGAATGTCTATAATTCTACAAGAGCGCAAAAGTACCAAATTTGATTGTTGTTTTTAGGAAAAAGTAAAATATTATAAATACATATTTTTCGGATTATAATGTCTTATTGTATTTCAAATATAGCCCACGGTTTCAACCGTGTGGACATCATATATATCACAATACATATATTAATGCGTCCCCGTGGTTGAAACTGCGGGCCTATCTCTAAAATATAAATAGAGTGATTTCTTTAATCAAAGAACAAAAAGATGAAATATAATCTGTGTAAATCCGCTCAATCCGTAAAATCTGTGCTATTAATCTAAAATTTATAAAAACTGAATTGTAATCACATCCCTGTAATTCAATCCTAACAAACTATTAGCAGAACCCACTTTTGAAGGATTACTTCTAAAAATGGCAATTTCAAGAAATCCTGCTTCATTAAAAATAGCCAGTTTTTCGCCTTCATAGGTTTTTATTGGATATTTATCAGAAGTCGCAATTGCAGAATAATTTGGTAAAATAGTTTTGATGTTTTTGGTATTCATGACAATTTCGTACGGTCGGCCGCGTGAAATTTCTAAAAATTGTTTTTTCGAAATATTGGTAATTACGTTTCCAAAATGATCAATATAAATTACATATCCTTTTATTGAATTTCCGTCACCGGCAACAACTGCCTGTAATTCTGTAACCTCTTTAATAGCCGTAATTTCTTTGCCAATTACATTTAATAATCCGCCTTTTGCAATATGACAGGCAACCTGGATAAAAATATCCAAATCGGTAGATTCAGCCGGAAAACGATCGTGAATGTTGATGGCAACAATTTTCTCAGGAAGGATTTTCTGCGTAAGCATACTTAAAATTCCGTTATCGGCACAAATAAAGTAGTGATCGTTCCATTGCATGGCGATATGCTGGTTCTCTTTATTGCGCTCAATGTCAACACCAATAAGGTGTACAGTTCCTTTCGGGAAACTTAAATAAGATGCTCCAATAATGTAACTTGCCTCGGCAGTATTAAACGGATCTATGTCATGAGAAATGTCAATTATTTGAGCCTCTGAATATTCAGATAAAATCTTACCCTTTAGCGAACCAACAAAGTGGTCTTTTAAGCCGTAATCAGTAGTAAGGGTAATTATTGACATAATTTTGTTTATAACTATTGGTAGTTTTTAAATCTAATTTTCATTAAATTTGAGATATGCAAATCTAGTAATACTAAATACAAATTGAAAGAAACAAAAGACAATTTGCATTTAAAGATATAAACAACCCGACAGCAATAGATTTACAAAACAAATTTATTTTTAATTTAAAACTACCTCATTTGAACGAAAGAATAATCGAGCTCATAGACATCGCTCCAAAAGACTTTTGGGGCGCTCAGGACACTCATCTTGAAATAATTAAAAAGTATTATCCAAAGCTTAAAATCGTTGCGAGAGGTACTACTTTGAAAGCATTTGGCGAAAAAGAAGTTTTAGATGAATTTGAGAAAAGGTTTCAAAGACTAATGCTTCATTTTACGAGATACAATAACATTGATGATAATGTTATCGAACGTGTCATTATGAGTGATGGTCAGGATGAAAGAAAATCATATGATCATGACAAAATTTTAGTGCACGGTGTTGGCGGTAAAATAATTAAAGCCATGACGCCCAACCAGCAATTATTGGTAGATACCATCAAAAAAAATGATATGGTATTTGCAGTTGGTCCCGCTGGAACAGGAAAAACGTATACAGGTGTGGCAATGGCCGTTAAAGCGCTTAAGGAGAAAGAAGTAAAAAGGATCATATTAACGCGCCCGGCGGTAGAAGCAGGAGAGAATCTTGGTTTTTTGCCCGGCGATATGAAAGAAAAACTAGATCCGTATATGCAGCCTCTTTATGATGCTTTGCGCGATATGTTACCCAATGAAAAACTCGAAGATTACATTTTAAAAGGAATTATTCAGATTGCGCCATTGGCATTTATGCGTGGGCGCACACTTGATAACGCTTTTGTAATTCTTGACGAGGCGCAAAATACAACCCACTCTCAAATGAAAATGTTTTTGACCCGTATGGGAAAAAATGCAAAATTCATGATTACGGGTGATCCGGGACAGGTCGATTTGCCACGCAGAACTATTTCTGGTCTGAAAGAAGCTATTTTGGTTTTAAAAGACGTTGACGGAATTGGTATTATTTATCTCGATGATAAAGATATCGTACGCCACAGATTAGTGAAAAAGGTAATCGATGCTTATAAACAAATTGAAAATCACGATTAATACTAAATTTAAATATTTGATTTAATCGTAACTGTTTTTTTGATGTTTTAGTATTCGTTTTATGCATTTTTTTTAAAAATGCATAAAACGAATATTTTTTTTTAAGTAAAACTTTACAAGTTAAGTTAAAATTACTTATAAATTAATTTTTTTTAAATAAATAATGATTCTTCCTTTATAAATTTGCAGGTACTTTTTAGCACAATAAAAAAAGTTATGCGCCGATGAATCAGCTAGATGAATTTTATTTAAACCAGGAAGAACCTGTAAAAGGAACACTAATTGCGTTGCGGGATATTATTTTAAGAAGAGACAAAAATATCACTAATGTAATTAAATACGGGATGCCTTTTTTTTACTATAAAGGTAAGATGTTTTGCTATTTATGGATAGATAAAAAACGTAAGAAACCTTATATTGGAATAGTAGAAGGATCCTATTTTAATGAATCTTTTTTAGTGCAGGATAAACGATCGCGAATGAAAATTATGCTGGTCGATTCTAATGAAGATCTGCCATTGGACAGAATCGAAATTATTTTACAAAAAGCCCTGAACTTATATAATTCGGGAGCTGTAAGGATTTAAAATAGGGATAATGTATTATTTAACCAAATAGTTAAATAAATAATAAACTTGCCTGTCCTGGCGCTTTTATGCTTTGTAATCTTTGCTCAACTGTTGTTAAAATCGTAGATTTGTATATCATAAATACTTGATTTTAATATGACTTCTAAACTTAAGAATATAAAAGTTGTTGTAAGTGACTTAGACGGAACCTTACTCAACACTCAGCACAAAATATCAGATTACACTAAATCAATTTTTCAGGAGCTTCACAATCAAAATTATCTTATAGTTGTAGCCACAGGACGTCATCATCTTGACGCAATGGCTATTATTGAAAAACTGGAAGTACCGGTTTACTTAGTAAGTTCAAACGGAGCGAGAATTCATTCTCCGGAAAAAGAAGAATTATTCTCTTTTAATTTAGATAGCGATGTTGTAAAAGCGGCATTAAATGTTGAAATTGATCCTGAAATTACAGTTGTTTTATTTAAAGAAAATGTTTGGCAAACGAATAAAGTAAGTGAGAAATTAAATGCTTTTCAGGAAAAATTAAATTACCGCCCTGAATTGGTTGATTATAAAAAACTGGAAGACTTTGGCGCCATTAAGATTTTCTTTTCCTGTGACAATCACGAAAAATTAGTAAAATTAAAAGATGATATTCTAGCCAATTCTTCTGAGCATTTGCATCACGCATTCAGCTTACCAACTTGTTTAGAATTTATGGATAAATCTATAGATAAGGCAGTTGCGATTGAAACGGTATTAGAAAAAGAAGGTTTTACATTAGAACAGGTTGTTTCTTTTGGTGATGGTTTTAATGATGTTCAAATGTTATCCGCGTCAGGAAAGGGTTTAATTATGGGGAACGCTCCGGCATTATTAAAAGAAACTTTACCTGAATTAGAAGTTATAAAAACCAATGCTGAAGATGGCGTTGCAAGATATATTTCATCTAAAATACTAAACAAAGAATTTGTAATCGATTAGTATTTAAATAATTAACCAGTTGGTGTGTTGCTTATTGGTACTAAATTTTTAATTTTGTAAAACTTATCTGATTTTTGGATAAGTTTTTTTTTGATATTAATTTAATCTGCAATACCATGAAAAAATTTTTACTTCAGGTTCAAAGAAATTGTATCTCAGGAATTATTCTTTTATTACCGTTGGTTGTGTTTTTTATGATCCTCGAAAAAGTTTGGGGATTTTTTAGAAAGTACGGAGATAAATTTGCTCACTTTTTGAATATCGATAAATTCTTAGGGACAATTGGGAGTGACATTATTGGTGGAATATTTTTAATTCTATTGATTTATTTCAGTGGTTATCTAATGCAGTTTTCTTTCTTAAAAAGATTAACAGACTGGATTGATGATAAATTAATGGTCTTTTTGCCGGGTTACGAAAAAAATAAAAAGCTTGCAGAAGAAAAACTGATCAAAAAAGCAAAAAATCCAACTGCCAATTTACCGGTTTTATTGAAGCTAGGCACCTATTGGCAACCCGCTTATTTAATTGACGAAAACACAGACGGAAATGCCGTGGTTTTTGTACCAATTGCTCCCGCAAAAGATCAGGGACAAATTTATATGGTAAGCAATGCTGATATAAAAAGATTGTCTGATACAACTGTAGAAAGTTTTGATACTTCAATAAAAACATTAGGTAAGGGGATTTTGAATTTCAGATAGCTCCTTCTTGTATTTTAAATGGCAGATAATTAATACGTTTGTTGGAATATTATCTTTTTAAAAAGATTATAATTTATAAAATATCACATTTCTTGATGATCTCTGTCTTTTCATTGTGTAACTCTGTGAAATAGTTTTAAATTTGCATTCATAAAACAAAACACAACTTTAGGATAATGAGCAATACAATCACAACTACAAATTTTAATTTCCCAAATCAAAAATCAGTTTACCGAGGAAAAGTTAGAGAAGTTTATAATATTAACGATGAACTTTTGGTAATGGTGGCAACGGACAGACTTTCGGCTTTTGATGTGGTTTTGCCAAAAGGAATTCCGTACAAAGGACAAATTTTGAATCAGATTGCGACAAAATTCATGGAATTAACAGAAGATATTGTACCAAACTGGTTGATTGCAACGCCCGATCCTAATGTAGCTGTAGGACATTTATGTGAACCTTTTAAAGTAGAAATGGTAATTCGTGGATATGTTTCCGGTCATGCTGCCCGTGAATACGCTGCAGGAAGAAGACAAATTTGTGGAGTAACCATGGCCGAAGGTTTAAAAGAAAACGATAAGTTTCCGGAACCAATTATCACGCCAACTACAAAAGCAGATAATGGTTCTCACGACGAAGATATTTCCCGTGAAGACATTTTAGCAAAAGGAATTGTTTCTGAAGAAGATTATATAGTTTTAGAAAAATATACACGTGATTTGTTCCAAAGGGGAACTGAAATTGCTGCAAGCCGTGGTTTGATTTTAGTTGATACTAAATACGAATTTGGAAAAACAAAAGACGGTGTTATTGTTTTAATTGATGAAATTCATACTCCTGATTCTTCTCGTTATTTTTATGCTGATGGCTATCAGGAAAGACAGGAAAAAGGAGAGGAACAAAAACAATTATCTAAAGAGTTTGTTCGTCGCTGGTTGATCGAAAATGGTTTCCAAGGGCAAGAAGGGCAACAAATTCCAGAAATGACAGATGCTTATATAGAATCTGTTTCAGAAAGATATATTGAATTATACGAGAATATTTTAGGAGAAAAATTTGTTAAGGCTAACATTGACAATATTGATGAGCGTATTGAAAAAAACGTCGTAGAATATCTCGCATCTAAAAAATAATTATTTTATCTTGTCTTATCTTATAGAGAATTATCTTTAGGATAAGCTGGAGAATATTTAGCCACAGATTATGTGATTAATTTGATTTTACAATCTTTTAATCGTGTAATCTGTGGCTTTTTTGTTTTGTTTCTAAATCTTCAAATTGCTTTCACATTTTTTTTTGATTTTTTCTTTTTATGAAGTGCGTTTTTAAGTTAAAATACAAATTTCAAAACCCTTATTTATGCAATTTATTGCAAAAAATGTTAAAGAAATGTTTTTAAATCCGGTGTATTTTCTTTCTTTTTAACTTTTCTTTAAAATTGACGTATTTAGATTGTTAATTTATAATTTACTCACTATTAATTTAGTTTTTGTTTAATTCCAGAGCTTTTTTTGCACTTCCTTCTGAACTAACGTTAAAAAGATGGAGGATTGTTTGTCCGTTTTCTGAATATTTCGCGAATTATTTTTCAGAAAATATTCAATTAAGTGTAACATTTTTACTTTTGCAGCGTCTATTATATGGAAACGTCAATTAAACGCTCTTGTCATTATTAGTTTATTAATTAAACGTTAAGAATTAGTTAAAACAAAGTACCTTGCAATGCAATATACCGGAATTTAATTTACATTTGTATAGAATTTAACAACAACCCATTATCAATCAAATATTTATCAATCAATTTAACACACAAATCATTATGAAAAATTCAGTTATTTATTTAGGACTAGCTTTAGTTGCATTTGCAAATGTTTCAATGGCTTCAAATCAACAATTAGTAGTAAAACAACCAGTTGAAGTTTCAGCTTGGGATGCAACTCCACTAAATGTTGCTGTTAGTAAAGGTGACATCGAAGTAGTTAAAAAATTTATTGAATATGGTGCTAACGTTAATGAAAAGTCAGACGATATGTCTCCTTTAATGACAGCTGCACGTTACAACAAAGTTGAAATTATTAAAGTTTTATTAGCTAGCGGCGCTCGTCCTGGTGACAAAAACGAAAAAGGATATACAGCTTTAAAATACGCACAATTATCAAACGCAACAGATGCAATCGCTCTTTTGAAAGATTTAAAATAATAGTTAAAAAAAGTTTGAGTTAGTATACAAAAAAGATCTTCTTTGAGCAGAGGGTCTTTTTTTTGTGCCCATTTGAAATCAATTATCATCGACTAATTATTTACCGCAGAGTTCACAAAAATTTTTACTCAATAGACTTCCTACTTACACACAAAGTTCGCAAAGCTAAATCAATACAAAGCTTTGCGAACTTTGTGTTTTTATTAAAGGCCACTAGTAAAAAATCTTTGTGAACTCTGTGGTAAAATTCATTTTTTTGATCTAAAAAAGCCTTAAAGCTTAAAAAAGAAAAAGCACCATTAATACTAATGATGCTTTTCTTTTTAAAACCAAGTCAAATTAATCAAACCAAATTAATTTATTTTTAAAACTATTCAATGGGAACGTGTTTTTTTCGATTGAATACCCAAAATATAATTGGGAACACTAGTAATGTTAAAATTGTTGCAGTAATTAGTCCTCCAATAATTACAATTGCAAGTGGTTTTTGCGATTCAGAACCAATTCCTGTTGAAATTGCAGCTGGCATTAAACCTATTGAGGCCATCAGCGCCGTCATAACTACAGCTCTCGTTCTGGCTTTTACTCCCATAAAAATGGATTCTTCGAGAGATAATTTTGCTTTTAGATTATGGTGGAATTCAGAAATTAAAATCACGCCATTTTGAATACAAATTCCTAATAAGGCAATAAAACCAACACCGGCAGAGATTCCAAAATTCATTCCAGTCAGGTGTAAAGCCATAATTCCCCCGATAATTGCAAACGGAACATTCGCCAAAACAAGTAATGAATCCTTAATATTTCCGAATAAAATAAACAGTAAAACAAAAATCCCTATTAAACTAATTGGAACCACCTGAGCCAAACGCGCACTGGCACGAACCTGATTTTCAAATTCGCCTGTCCAGCCAACAGTATATCCGTTTGGAAGTTTCATTTTTGCCACTTTTGCCTGTGCTTCAGCAATTGTACTTCCTAAGTCACGATCACGTACAGAAAATTTAACTCCAATAAAACGTTTGGTATTATCTCTGTAAATAAAAGCCGGGCCCGTAACGGTTTTTAGATCGCAAATTTCTTTCAATGGAATTTTGATTCCGCTAATTGTTGGAACCTTTAATTCAGCAATGTCATTTTCATCTTTACGGTATTCTTTAGAAAAACGAACCCTTACATCAAATTTCTTTTCATCTTCATATTTTTGAGTGGCTGTTTTTCCTCCAAAAGCAAGTTCCAGAACAGCTTGAGCATCACTTAAAGTCACTCCATAAGCGGCCATTTTATCTCTGTCAAGAATTACACTTATTTCCGGTTGCCCAACGTTTCTTAAAATTCCGGCATCTTTAATACCCGGAATATCTTTTATTTGTGCTAAAACTTCATTTGATAATTCATCCAATTTGTCAAGATCATCACCATATATTTTAACCGCATTTGAGGCTTTAAAACCGGCAACAGATTCAGCAACGTTATCAATAACAGGCTGAGAATAATTATATGTAATTCCCTGATGAACTTTTAATTTCTGATCCATTTCATTAATCAAATCATCCATTGTGATTTTTCGCGTCCATTCTGATTTAGGTTTCAAATCAACCTGTAGCTGGATAAACCCAAAACCATTCGGATCCGTTCCGTCATTACTTCTTCCCGTTTGTGATAAAACATTTTTTACCTCAGGAAAAGTTTCCAGATCTTTTCTAATCATTGCAGCTGTTTCTACACTTTGCGGCAAAGAAGTACTCATTGGCAGTTCGGCCGTTACCCATAAAGCGCCTTCATTTAATTGTGGTAAAAATTCAGTTCCTAAAAATGTCGCAGAAAAGAAAACCGTTACTAAAATGGCTGTGGAAGCGATTAAGGTTTTTACTTTATGCTTAAATGTCCAGGCAAAACTTTTGCTTACAATTCGATCCCAGAAATTAACAAAAGGATTATTCTTTTCTTTTACATTTTTATTTAAAAGTAAATGTGATAAAACCGGTACTAATGTTAAAGTAAAAAGTAATGCACCCATCAAGGCAAAACCTAATGTATAAGCCAGAGGAGAGAACATTTTACCTTCTACTTTCTGGAAGGAGAAAATTGGAAGTAAAGCAGTTATAATGATTAATTTAGAAAAGAAAATAGCTTTACCCATTTCAGCTCCCGTTTTTTTAATCAAGCTGCCTTTTGCAATTTTATTGTAAGCCGTCATTCCTAATTGATGTGCACGGTGGTCCAATACCACAAATAATCCTTCGACCATTACCACCGCACCATCAATAATAATTCCGAAATCGACTGCACCCAAACTCAACAAATTGGCACTCATTCCCATCATTTTCAGGCACAAAAAGGCAAACAATAACGATAACGGAATAACAATTGAAACTGTAAAAGTTGTTCTCCAGTCTGCCATAAAAAGAAATACAACACAGGTTACCAGAATAATACCTTCAAATAAGTTATGCATTACGGTTTCTGTCGTGAAATTCATTAAATTATCACGGTCATAAAATGTTTCTATTTTAATGTCTTTTGGAAGAACATTTTCATTCAAATCCTTTATTTTGGCTTTAATTAAGGCCAATGTTTCCTGCGGATTCTCACCTTTGCGCATTACAACAATTCCTTCAACGGCATCGTCATTTTTTCCTAAACCGGTTTGTCCAACTCTTGGCATTGAACTTTCATAAACAGAAGCTAAGTTTTTTACCAAAATCGGATTTCCGCTCGCATCATCTACAATAATATTTTCAATATCCTGAATGGATTTAAGAAGCCCAACACCGCGTACAACAAATGCCTGTCCGTTCTTTTCGATAATATCTCCACCAACATTTAAGTTTCCTGCATTAACCGCATTATAAACCTGAAGCGGAGTAATGTTGTATTTTGCTAATTTTATTGGATCAACACCAACTTCATAGGTTTTAGTCTGACCTCCAAAAACATTTAAATCTGCAACACCCGGAACAGATCGAAGCTGTTTATCAATAACCCAGTTTTGATAAGTTAATAATTCTCTACTGTCTCGACTGTCACTTTTTACAATATATCTGAAAATTTCACCGGTTGGTCCATAAGGAGGTTGCACATCTGGTTCTACATCATCTGGTAATGAAACATTTTTTAATAAGTTGTTTACCTGCAAGCGTGCAAAAGTATCATCGACACCATCATCAAAAATAATTTTAATAACAGATAATCCAAACATGGTGATACTACGAACACTGGTCTTTTTCTGTACCGAGTTCATAGAGATTTCTATAGGAGAAGTAACAAAACGTTCTACCTCTTCAGCACTTTTTCCATTCCATTGTGTAATGATAATAATTTGAGTATTCGTTACATCCGGAAAAGCATCGATTGGCATATTTTTGAAAGAAATAAATCCTGCAACAGCCAGTAATCCTACCCAAAAGAAGGTAAATGCTTTATTCTTAAGCGAAAAAGCAATAATATTTCGTATGAATTTGTTCATGTCTTATTCGTTTAAAGCGCGATAAATAAATAACTCATTGTTTGTAATAACTTTCTCGTTTTCTTTCAAACCATTCGAAATGTAAGTAACATCGCCAACTACACTATAAACTTCAACCTGTCTGGTTTCAATATTATGGCGATCTTTAAATACCATTACGAAGTTTTTACTTTTATCAAAAACAATAGCTTTACTTGGTACTGCAATCATTGATTTTCCTTCATTATAAGATAATTTGATATTTGCATTCATATCGGGTTTTAGCATAAAATCCGGATTATGCAATTTTATACGAGCTTGCATGGCTTTTGTTTCAGGATCAATCACGTTAAAGATTTTGTCAACTTTACCTTTAAAAACTTTATCAGGATAACTTAAAGTTGTAACATCAGCATCAATTCCTAATTTTACTTTGTTAATATCTATTTCATTAATATTAGCCAATGCCCAAACTTCACTAATTTCAGCTATATCAAAAATATTTTCAGAGCGGTCGTTTCTTAAAAGCATATCCTGATTGATACTTTTTTGGATGATAAAACCACTAATTGGAGCTGTAACCTCATAAATAGATCCTGCCTTAATGTTGTAAATTTTATATGTTTCCTGAATCTTGCTTAATTGAGATTGTGCTTTATTTACTTCTGATTTTGCTTCAAAAACATCACTTTCAGAATTTAATTTTCCGTCGAATAATTCCTGAGCGACTTTCAATTTATTTTTGGCTACTAATAAATCACCTTTTGCATCGATAGATTGTTTTTCAAAATCGGCAACATCAGTACTTCTGATAGTTGCCAAAACCTGACCTTTGCGAACATAATCTCCAAGTTCTACATTTACTTTGATTACATTTCCACCAACAAGTGGATAAACGTCAATCATTTTATTATTGTCAGCTGTAATTTTTCCGTAAAAACTTAATTCATTTTTTACAGGTTCTGTTTGTGCCACAGCCGTTGTAGTCGTTTTTAGCATTGCATCACTTAATGCAAAAGAAGTATTTGTTTCAGGGTTTTCAACTTCTTTTTTGCAGCTTGCAATTGATAGACAGACAAGAGCAATTCCTATAATTAGTTTATATTTCATTTTATTTAGTTTTAAAATAAGTCTTTGTTGATTGTACTATTTAATTCTTCTCCGGAGAGAGCGACTCTTTTCTTTAGTTCATTTAACTGAACAGCCGCCTGATTATAACTTTCCATGAAATCTGTAAATTCCAGTAAACTGATATTTCGTTTTTGGAAATTGGTTAAAATACCATTGTAAACAGCCTCAAAATCTGAATTCACTGTTGGTTTTATCACAATATAGTTTTTACGGGATTCATCCCATTTGTTCCAGGCCGATGTAATTTCGGTTTGCAATTGCAGATCAAAATTTTGTTTTTCGACTTTTGATTGCTCTAAAATGGTTTGGGCATATTTTATATTTCCTTTGTTTTTGTTCCAAAGTGGTAAAGGAATTCCAAGTGTAAGATTTGCTTCTTTGTTAAATGCGCCGCTTCGCTGATCGTATGTGGCACCAACCGTAATATCAGGAACAGAAAGTGATTTTTGCCATTTAACATTCAGTTCATTTGCTTCGATGTCTTTTTGTTTGGCCAGATAATCAGGGCGATTTGCAATTGCTTCATTCTGAAAGTTTTTAAGATCAAAAGGAATTTCTTTTAGGTATTTATTAAATTCTTCTTTAGAAATTTGAGGAACTATATTTTCTTGTGAGTTCAATAATAATTTCAGGTTTCCTTGTTCTTCAATATTATCATTTACAACCTCCATTCGTTCGTTTTTAAAATTTAGATATAACGATTGTAAACGAACAAGATCTCTTAAAGGAATATTTCCTTTTTGAACCTGAATAGAATAGGAGTTGATTAAATCTTCAATATGAGTTAACTGATCGTCAGTCGTTTCAAGACTTTTTGTGTTGTAATAAACGGTATAGAAACTTTTGCGTAATTGTAGTTTTAATGTCCTTAATAAATCATTAAATTGTAGTTCGGCTAATTTCTCATTAGTTTGCGCCAATTTAATTTCATTACGTTTTTTTCCACCCAAATAAATTAGCTGTTCGATACCAAATGCTTTTTGTCCTTCTTTTCCAATATCAAAATATTGATTTCTTTCAGGATTATAGGCATTTAATTCTGCTGTAATCGTTGGGTTTTCCCAAATTTTCGACTGAATCGTAAGTGCTTTTGCCGCATCAATATTATATTGAGAAGCAAGCAGGAAAAGATTGTTTTTTAGAAATTGACTTTCGCACTCTTCTAAGGTGAATGTTTTTTGTGCGAAACCTACCGGATGTATTAAAATCAATAGGAGTATTGCAAATAACTTTTTCATTGTATCGGTTTTATTTGATACAAAGATGCTACCATGAGACTTTAAGACACCTTAAGAAAGAACTTAAAAAGACCTTAAAATTTTAAGTTAATCTAATTAGAATGAAAAATCAACTGAAATAAGTTCGTGTTTTCAAAAGGAACACTATAGATGATTTTGGCATTATGGAGCGTTAAAATGCGGTTTACAATGCGTAATCCAAGCCCAAAACCTGCAGTACCTTTCGAGTTTTCGCCACGCATAAAGGGTTGAAAAAGATTTTTTTGTTCGTTGTCCGTTAAAGTCTTTCCAATATTAGAAATTGAAATAATAAGATCATTGTTTTCAATACTAATTTTTACAATAGCTTGTTTGTTATCAGAGTAAACACAAGCATTTTTTAGAACATTACTAATAGCAATTTCCAGCAGATTTTTATTTCCTTTTATTTCTAAAGCAGTGTCCAGATTTTCATTTTCTTCCATTTCAAAAAGGATAACAAAATCAGGAAAGCTTTTATTTAAATTCTCAATAGCAGAAAATAAAATCTCATCCATTCGTTGAACTTCATAATTCTCATGATTTTTATTGTCTATTTTAGACAAAATCAATAACGAATTAATTAATTCGGTTAATTGATTCACATCAGATAAAATTGTTTTTAAAAAGCTTTTGCCCTTTATAGAGGTTGCCGAATCTTCAATTGTGTTTTCAATTTGCGATGTAATTCTGGATAGGGGAGTTCTAAGCTCGTGCGAAGCGTGTGCAGTAAACTCTTTTTGTTTTTGATATGAGATTTCGATACGATCCATCATGAAATTAAATTCATTTGCAATCAAATCAATTTCATTTTTATTGCTTTTAGAGGCAATACGAGTATCAAGGTTATTCTCGTTTATTTTTTTAATTTTTTGATGAAATGTATTTAAAGGACTCATTGCCTTTTTAACCATAAATGAGGTCAAGACCCAACAAATACAAGTAAAAAAGATATAAGATATAATTAAGGTGTATCGTAAAAAAAGTAATTTTCGTTTACCATAATCATCTGTTGCAGATATAAGGGCATAAAAATCTTTGTCTTTGGTATCATAGAAAACCCCATAAACTTCATAATCGCCTTGCTGCTTAAAAAAGGTTTTATTTTTTTTTAAATATTTTAAATCATCAATCGACCAGTTAATCTTGGCATCGTCAATACTGCTATAAATAAGTTTGAAGTGAGAATCAAAAACCAATGTCTTTTCATCATACAATTTATTAATCGAATTTTGATCAATCATTTTCAAAAGCTGATCGTCTACTTCCTTAACGTTTACAAGTAATTTAATATTCGAAAGTGCTTTTATTTGTAATCGATCGCGGAATTCTTCTTTTCTAAAATTAGAATATAAAACGAATATCAATGTAGAAGCCAATCCAAAAAGGATTGTAAATAATAAACTTACTAAAAGTGATATCCGGTTTTTTAAAGTCATTCCTGATTGCTTAAATAATAGCCGTACCCAATTTTGGTTCGAATCAACTTAATTTCGTGGTCTTTGTCGATTTTCTTTCTTAAAAAATTAATATAAACTTCAATCGTATTCTGATTGGTTTCTATATGATAATCCCAAAGTTTTTCGGCAATAAATTGTTTAGAAAGCACTTTTCCTTTGGCATGCGCCAAAATCATAATAAGTTTAAACTCTTTTGGAGTTAATTTAATTTCTTCGCCAGAGCGAAAAACTTTCATGTCATCCTCGAATATTTCTAAATCTTCAATAGAAATTTTTTTCTCAACCTGTTGCGGAATTTCTTTTCTCCTTAAAAGAGATGAAATTCGGGCATATAATTCTTCAAAATGAAAAGGTTTCACCAAATAATCATCAGCTCCATTATCAAAAGAAGTCAATTTATCTTCAATTTCACTAAAAGCAGTCAACATTATAATAGGTGTTTTTTTATCGACTTCGCGAATACCTTTACAAACATCAATTCCATTTATTCCGGGAACATTAATATCCAGAATAATTAAATCATATTCATACGGAAAATATCTTTTCAATAATAATGAGCCATCATAATAAGGAATACACTCGAATCCTTTTAAAGTAAAGAATGTTGAGATTTCTTTAGATAAGGTAAAATCGTCTTCGAGTAATAAAATTTTCATGCTGTTTTTTATTTGTCAATTCGGCCAGTTAATAACCGAATTGACGTTTAAAATTATTTTTTATTTGAAATAAGAAAAAGTCTCATTGTTTTCAATTTTCAATAAAGATTCATAAATCAATTGAATAACATTTTCAACATCTTCCTTATGAACCATTTCTACAGTAGTATGCATATAACGTAAAGGCAGCGAAATTAATGCAGAAGCCACACCACCATTACTGTAAGCAAAAGCATCAGTATCAGTTCCGGTAGCTCGGGAAATCGCACTGCGTTGAAACGGAATTTTATTTTCTTCGGCAGTATCTATAATTAAATCACGTAATTTATTTTGTACAGCCGGTGCATAAGCAATTACCGGACCGCGGCCCATTTTAAGATCGCCCTCTACTTTTTTGTCAATCATAGGTGTTGTCGTATCGTGACAAACATCTGTAATAATAGCAACATTTGGTTTAATTGTTTGTGCAATCATTTCAGCACCGCGTAAACCAATCTCTTCCTGAACAGAATTTACAATATACAACCCAAAAGGTAATTTCTTTTTATTTTCATGTAATAAACGGGCAACTTCCGCAATCATAAAACCGCCCATTCTGTTATCTATAGCGCGACAAACAAATTTATTTTCGTTTAAAATCATAAATTCATCGGGATATGTAATCACACAACCCACATGAACACCCATTGCTTCAACCTGCTCTTTGTTTTCACAGCCTAAATCAATAAAAATATTACTCAGTTTTGGCGTTTCTTCCTTATCACGCAATCTTGTATGAATAGCCGGCCAACCAAAAACACCTTTTACAATACCTTTTTTAGTATGAATATGAACCCTTTTAGAAGGCGCAATTTGATGATCAGAACCACCATTTCGAATTACATACAATAAACCATCATCAGTAATATAGTTTACATACCATGAAATTTCATCAGCATGTCCCTCAATAACAACTTTAAAGGGAGCATCGGGATTAATAACTCCTACGGCAGTACCATAAGTATCCGTAATAAAAGTATCAACGTAAGGTTTTAAATAATTCATCCAAAGTTTTTGTCCTTCACTTTCATAACCAGTAGGAGAGGCGTTATTTAGGTAGCTTTCCAGAAAAGCAATAGAGGTATCTTTTAAGATAGATTTCGTACTCATAAAAATATTTTTGCGCTAATTTATAAATTTGGTATTAGAGTTGTGTATAAATATATAATTTTACATTTAAATTATGACTCTATGAGATTTACCTACATTATTTTGTTTTTTATATTGATTTCTTTCACAGCTCAGGCCCAGGTTACTCCAAAAGAAAATCAGGAAATGGGATATATCCTTACCGAACAAGATTCTATTTTAGGCGATACAATTCAATTGCCTGAGATTATTATTTCTAAAGAGAAACTAGATCCCGAAGCACAAAAGCAATTTCTTATACTTCAAAACCGCGTTTATAAAGTATATCCGTATGCAAAATTGGCTGCCGATAGACTGACAGCATTAAATAAAGGAATGGCCCGTTTAAAAACCAATCGTGAGAAAAAGAAATATTTTAAAATTGTAGAAGATTACCTTAATAATGAATTTGAAGAACGCCTTAAAAAGCTTTCTAGAAAACAAGGTCAAATTCTGGTAAAATTAATTCATCGTCAAACCGGAATTACAACCTATGAATTAATTCGAACTCTAAAAAGTGGTTTCAAGGCATTTGTATCAAATACCACGGCCAATTTGTTCGACATAAGTTTAAAAACAGAATATAAGCCCTATCAAGTCAATGAAGACTATTTAATAGAAACCATTCTTGTGAGAGGATTTGAATCCGGTCGATTAATAAATCAAAAACCTGCAAATCCAGTTAATTATAATGATTTGATGGAGTATTGGGAAGAAAAGGCAAAAACACTCAACAAAAAATAATATACCTATATATAGTAATAGAACTTAATATCCACGACCCGACAGTTTCCGAAATCTGCCGGTTTGTTTTTTGTTACCTATATATAAGGAGAAGATTCTTTTCATCACCAATTGAAATTTGGATTTTGCAGAATTGGAATTTAGTTTTTAGAAGGAGCTATTTCCCGCTATCCGTTCCAATCTTTTGCTTTTTAAAGAAAAAAGCAAAAGGATTTCCACTTCTATCGGGGCTAGGGCAGTAGTTTTCAGAAGAAAATCTGAGTTTAAGAGTAAAGCGGGCATCTTTTCGCGAAACAAAACCAGTCCAAAATACAGCTTTGAGACTTTTTCAACCCAAAGTACCCATAAAAAAAGCAAACCATAAAACCTTCGTGCCTTAGTGCCTTTGCGGCAAAACCAAGCAAAACAAGGCAAAACAAGGGCAAAAGATACCAAAACTCCCACACAGCCAAAAAAACTTTGCATTTTAAAAACCGCAAAACCAGCGATTTATAAAAAAGATTGAAATTATATAAAAAAAAGGCTTGTAAATGTAAATAAAGGTGCTACTTTTGCACCCGC
>NZ_JAWVWO010000027.1:0-64947 GCF_033657265.1 Flavobacterium sp. MMLR14_040
GAGCATTTTAAACGCTGTAAGAAATAAAATAATCCATCGGGTTTTTGCGGTAATAAAAAACCAAATCCCTTATCAAAAAGATTTGGTTTTATCATAGAAATCGAAATGACATAAAATGAGAATAAGATTTGTATGAAATTCAAATCAGAAAGTTTGTTAGAAAATGATAAATATGGATAAAACCTAAAAAGCAGCTCTTTAAATGAGCTGCTTTTTTTGTTAAACGATAGTCTATAAATTAAATGAACTTATATAACTTATATGGTGAAAAAAATTACGAGTTAGTTCTCGAAGAAGATTTACGAATGTGTAATTCCGGAGCAAGGACAACTTTTTTCTCGATTTTGATGGTTTCTGTTTTATCTACTTGTTCAAGGAAAACGCGTGCTGACATTTTTCCCATTTCAAGTGGCGACTGATCTACTGATGTAATCGATAATTCCATGAATTTAGTGAAAGGTTCATTACTGAAACCTGCTACACAAAATTCTTTTGGAATACTGATATTTCTTTCTTTTAATTCCTGAATAGCTCCTAAAGCAGCAAAATCACTCGAAGAAAATATAGCATCTGGTCTGGTTTGAAGTTGTAATAAAGTATCAACGGCTTCTTTTCCTGCATCAACACTACTCTTTACAGGAATAACAAGTTCTTCCTTAAAAATCATTCCGTTATCCAATAAAGCTTGTTTATAGCCTAAAAACCTGTTTTTAAAAATTTCAAGTGACTGATCTCCTGATAAATGAGCAATACATCTGCAGCCTTCATTAATAAGATGCTTGGTTGCCATGTAACCGCCTTTAAAGTCATTAATGGTTACAGAACTTACTCCATCAATATGTTTGCTTCTATCGAAAAAGATAAGTGGAACATTTTTTTCTAATACATTATGGAAAGCACCGTCATTTTCGGTCGTAACCGCAGTTACAGACATTAGTATTCCATCAACCTGAGCGTCTATTAAAGTATAAAGGTTTTCGTTTTCTCTTTTGGAATCTTCATGAGTTTGGCATATAATTACTTGATAACCATGAGGATGAAGTTCTTCTTCAATGCCACGAATTACAGAGGCAAAAAAGTTACTATCTATACGAGGAACAATTACACCAATGTTATTGCTGCGACCACTTTTTAATGCTAGCGCCAATTTGTTCTGCTTATAGTTCATTGAGGCTGCGGTTTTTATAACCAATTCGCGCGTACTCTCTTTTATCTTAGGGTTATTGTTTAACGCTCTTGAAACCGTAGCTGCAGTGATATTTAGCTTTTTTGCAATATCATAGATGGTTATTTTTTCGCTCATTCAAAAATAGTTTTTGATTAATTTACAGACAAAAATACATTTTTTTTAGATATTCTAATATAAATTGTTATCGATTACCATAATTTATATCTAAAACGTTTTCTATTCTACAATGATAATAAATTATGTCTTTTTTTACGCAATGTGTAAATAAAATTAGTAATAAAAATTAAATATATAATTTTTTTCTAAATAAATTTGGTGCATCCATTGTAATTTTATATTTTCGTGTAATCGATTACATGAATATTGTGTTTTAGTTGAATAGAATAATAAATTACTGCGTAAATGACTACAAATAAGCTTATAACGTTTAAATCGATTGCCTTTTTTACTGTAATTATTACATTGGTTTTAGCCTGTGGTAAGCAAGTTTCGACTATTTCAGAAGCAAATCCATGGAAAAAAATGGATTTAATTGTAAAAAGTATTCCTCAAACTCACTTTTCGGACAAAACGTATAACATAAATGATTTTGGTGCTATTGCAGATGGAAAGACTTTAAATACAGCTGCTTTTGCAAAAGCTATCAAAGCTTGTACAGAAAATGGCGGCGGAAAAGTAATGGTGCCAAATGGAAAGTATTTAACCGGAGCAATACATTTAGAAAGCAATGTGAATTTACATTTAGAGGATCAGGCAGAAATTCTTTTTAGTACAGATCCAAAAGATTATCCAATAGTTCATACTTCCTGGGAAGGAACAGAATTAATGAATTATTCTCCTCTTATATATGCAAAAAATAAAACCAATGTTGCCATTACCGGAAAAGGGACTTTAAACGGTCAGGCTAACAGTACAAATTGGTGGGTTTGGTCTGGTGGAAAAAGTTATGGCTGGCAAAAAGGAATTCCGTCGCAAAACGATCCCACAAATCGCGAGGTTTTAGTAGATATGGCTGAGAAAAATGTTCCGGTTACAGAAAGAGTTTTTGGTGACGGACGTTATTTACGCCCAAGTTTTATAGAATTCTTTGAATGTAATACGGTTTTAATCAAAGATATTACCGTAATAAATGCTCCTTTCTGGATTCTTCATCCTTTAAAATCAAACAATATTATTATTGATGGTGTAACGGTCAACAGCCATGGACCAAATAATGACGGCTGTGATCCTGAATATTCTCAAAACATCATTATCAAAAACTGCACTTTTAATACCGGAGATGACTGTATTGCGATCAAAGCAGGAAGAGACGCCGATGGTAGAAGAGTTGCAATACCAAGTAAAAATATCATTGTTCAAAACTGTAAAATGATTGATGGTCACGGTGGGGTTGTAATTGGCAGTGAAATTTCTGCTGGTGTAAATAATGTTTTTGTAGAAAACTGCGTAATGGACAGTCCGAATCTGGACAGGGCAATCCGCATTAAAACAAATTCCAGAAGAGGCGGGATTATCGAAGATATTTATGTTCGAAACCTGGAAGTGGGAACCGTAAAGGAATGTGTTTTAAAATTAAACATGTTTTACAACGTATATGGCTCGCAGACTGGAAACTTTATACCAGTCATCAGAAATATATCTCTTGAAAATATTAATGTAAAAAACGGTGGCAAATATAGTGTTAGGGCAGAAGGTTATGCAGAATCACCGGTGGAAAATATTACATTAAAAAATGTTGTAATTAAAAAAGTAGATTCGATTTATCTATTAAAAAATGTAAAGAATATCAATTTTATTAACACTTATATCAATGACAAAAAAGTAGAATCAAGTAAAAACTTTTAAAGGAACTAACAATTTTAACCAATAAACCAAACTATGAAGATTAAACAAATTTTAAAGAAAAACTTAAAATGCAATCTTGTATTTTTATTTTTCCTGAATTTTCTGTTGAGTGCTACTGCGAATGCTCAGTCAACTGTAATTGAAGGAAAAATTACAGATGCATCAGGATTATCCTTACCAGGGGTAAATATTCAGGAAAAAGGAACTAAAAACGGAACTTCAACAGATTTTGAAGGTAGTTTTAAAATGAACGTTACTAATAATAAAGCCACTCTGGTTATTAGTTATTTAGGTTTTCAAACGCAGGAAGTAAGTATTGCGGGGAAAAGCAAAGTTAATGTAAGTCTTGCAGAAGCATCAAACTCACTAAATGAAGTTGTTGTTGTAGGATATGGATCTGTAAAAAAGACAGACCTTACAGGTTCTGTAAGCACCATAAGTGCAGCAACTATTACAGAAAGAAATACTACAAACCCATTAGAGGCAATTCAGGGAAGTACTCCCGGAGTTCAGATTTCATCTAGCACAGGTCGTTCCGGTGATGGTTTTAAAGTAGTAATCAGAGGAAATAATTCATTAGTGGGATCTTCTCCATTATACGTTGTTGATGGTGTGCCAACAGATGGAATTGACTTTTTAAATCCACAGGATATTGCCAGAATGGACGTTTTGAAAGATGCTTCTTCTGCTGCTATATATGGTTCAAGAGGAGCTAGTGGGGTTATTATCGTAACTACTAAAAGCGGTGTAAGTGCCAAATCGGGAATTAGTGTTTCGTTTGATACTTCATACGGAACTAAAACAGCTGCAAGATTACCGGAAATGATGACTGGAGCGGAATGGTGGAAATTTCACCAAACAGCTTATATGAGCGCAACTCCGGCAACTCAGACTCCGGCACAATTAGCGGCATTGGCAGGAAATCAAAGTCCATTATTAGTATCAAGAGCAAATAGCGGTTATAACTATGACTGGTATGATGCCGTACTGAAATCAGGAATGACAGAGAATAATTATTTAAACATTTCCGGACGTTCTGATTCTGGTTTGAGTTATAACTTAGGCTTTGGTGTACAGAGTGATAAAGGATTAATAGAGAATGATTCAACAGATAAATATTCTTTTAAATTAGGATTGAATCATAAAATTAATGATAAATTTTCTACAGGTGCCAATGTTACAATTGCTCGTGTTGATAATCAGTTAGGAAGTGATTTGGCAATGCAGGATGCTTTTAGATTAAGCCCGTTAATGTCTCCATGGGCAATTGATGCCGCTGGAAATGAATTAGTTGGAACGAATTTTTTCTTACCTGGAAAATTAACATATCCTGATGGTTCATGGGCGATCAATAAAACGAGTACTGTAAATCCATTAGTAGAGATTGCTAATTCATCTCAATCAGAAAAAACATGGCAAACAGTTGGTAATATTTACCTTCAGTATCAGCCAATGAAATGGTTTTCATTCAAAACTACATTTTCTGCAGGAATTGAAAATACAGTTACAAGTATTGCAAACAAAGCGCAAACAAATGCCGGAGTTACCTTAAATGGAAAAAATTCAGCATCAATAAAAAATTTCAATAACTTCAATTATACCTGGGATAACCAAATTGATTTGAAACATACTTTTAATGACGTACACGATGTTAGTGTTTTATTATTACAGAGTTTGTATTCAAATGTTGATGAAACATCTTATTTATATTCTAACAACCAGCCTTTTGATGTTGGGACAGATAATTTGGGTTCAGGTGTTCAGACAAGTTATAACTTGACTTCAGGATATGCGAAAAATACTTTAAGTTCTTACGCTGTTCGTTTAAATTATACATTCAGAGATAAATATTTATTGACAGCTTCTAATAGATGGGATGGTTCATCTGTATTATCTGAAGGTAATAAATGGCAAAATTTCCCATCTGTTGCTTTAGGATGGAAAATTAGTAAAGAATCATTTTTAGAAGGTAACAGTGTTGTTTCTGATTTAAAATTGAGAGCGAGTTTAGGTTATACAGGAAACGATAACGTTGCTCCATATACTTCTCAGGCATTATTAAATCAGCAGACATTTTACGCAAACGGAGGAAATGTTGTTTCGGGATGGCAGTCTGAAAATTTAGCAAATCAGGCTTTAACCTGGGAAAAAACAAGAGAACTTAACCTTGGTCTTGATTATGGTTTCTTAAACAATAGAATTACCGGTAGTGTTGACGTATACGACAGATTATCTGATAAATTAATTTACAAGCAACAATTGCCACCGGAAACAGGTTACAAAAATACATTTGCCAATGTTGGTTCTGTAAGTAATAAAGGGGTAGAGGTTTTATTAACAACTAAAAATATAAAATCTAAAAATGTAAATTGGGAAACGACTTTTACTTTTACTAAAAACGTAAATAAACTGGAATCAATTTACAATCAGGATCAGGTAAGTGATATTGGAAACAAATTAATTCTTGGTTCAGAATTAAATCCTAATTATAACTATGTTTATGATGGTGTATGGCAGGAAAGCGAAGCAGCTCAGGCAGCTTCATACGGTCAGGCTCCGGGTCAGGCAAGACCGAAAGATTTAAACGGAGACGGTAAATTTAATCAGGATGACAGAACGGTAATTGGTAATGCAAATCCGGATTGGCAGGGAAGTTTATATTCTAAATTAACGGTAGGTCAGTTTGACTTTAATTTTTCAGTAATTACAAGTCAGGGGCAAACAGTATTAAGTACTTTTCACCAAAATTTTGCTGACGTAAGTGACAGAGGTCGCCAAAAAATTAAAATGGATTATTTTATACCAACAAACGGTACAGGTATAGAAGCAAATGCTAATAATGAAAACCCAAGACCAGGTCCTGTAGCTACAGGTGCAGGAGCTTATTGGACATCTTTGTTTGGTTATTACAGAGATGTGTCTTATGTGAAAATTAAAAATATCTCTCTAGGATACACTTTTAACTCAGATTTACTTAAGAAATTAAAAATGAGCAATTTTAGAATTTATGTAAATGTTTTAGATCCATTTGTGTTTACAAATTTTGATGGATACGATCCGGAGTGGGCTGGTTCTGCTTTTGGTGTAAACCGTCCGGCATCTGTTACTACGCAATTGGGATTAAGTGTTAAATTTTAATAAGATATAAAATGAAAAAAATAATTATATTAATGTTAGGAATAATTGCTGTTGCCTTTAACGGTTGCAGTGATTATATTGAAGAAGAAAGTCTTTCTAACGTTCCTGCTGATGCAACTTATAAAACAGCATCGGGATTTCAGTTGCTGGTAAATTCTAATTATGCAGCACTTAAAGGAATATATGGTGGCAATCCCTGGTTGTTTGAGGCAGGAACAGATATGTATGCAGAAGGAAGAACTCCTGAACCTGCTGGTTTAAGCCAATATACATTATTGATTCCTTCTTCAAGTAATGTAGACGAATTGTATATTTCTGCATATCAATTGATTCAGTCTGTAAACAAAACGGTGTATTATTCGACAGTAACAGAACAAACATCAAATTTAAATATGCTTGTTGGAGAGGCTAAGTTTTTAAGAGCCAATGCTTATTTTTTATTGGTTCAGACTTATGGTGGAGTTCCCATCGTAAACGAACATATTACTACTCCTGTATTGTCATTTACAAGAAATACTGCCGAAGAAGTTTATACACAAATTATAGCTGATTTAGACGCAGCTCTTGAAAATGTGGGAACCGGAACTTATAGTGCAACAGGAAAAGTAAACAAAAGAGCCGTAAACGATTTATTAGCAAAAGTATACTTAACAAGAGGATACGAAACTTTTGGTAAACCAGATGATTTTGCAAAAGCGGCAGCGTATGCTGATGCTGCAATTGCTGGTCAGGCATTAAATATTCCTTTTAATCAATTATTTGTTACGAGTGCTAATGGTACTGATAACGATTTAAATGCAGAGACTATTTTTTCTGTTCAATATGATAAAGCTTCTACAAGCACGAGCCCTACAACATTAGGAAACAACCAATTTTATTATTTCAGTTCTTATTTGGGTGGTGCAGAAACCGGAGCTCCTTTAAGAAGTTACAATTTATGTCCAACAGATTATGCTTTAGGATTATATGAAAAAGGAGATAAAAGATGGGAAGCTACTTTCATGACCGAAATTCTTGAAGGTCCTGAAACAGTTAATGGAATTGTCAAAACGGTTTTATACTATCCATATTACAGAAGTACAAATCCTGCAGCGTTAAAAGTAAAACATTTTTATGAGCCAAAATGGTTTACTCCTGCAGACAGATTGGCTTGGGAAACAGCAAATGCTTCAAGAAAAGCAGCAACTTTTGTTTATCATCCTTGGGGAGAATATTCTGCGGCGCATACATTAATCAAAAACTTAGATTGTTATACAATTCCGGTTAGGAAATTTGATGATGCAAATCTAACTACACCATCAAGCACAGGTCCTGTAAGTACAAGAGATATTATTGTTTCAAGACTTGGAGAAACGTATTTAATCGCTGCCGAAGCTTATTTAAAAGCAGGAGTTCCTGCTACAGGTTTAGACCGTTTAAATGAAGTGAGAAGAAGAGCCGGTGTTGCCAATGCTACAATCGGAGAATTCAATATCGATTATATTTTAGATGAAAGAGGTAGAGAATTACTTGGAGAATACAAACGTTGGTTTGATTTGAAACGTACAGGAACTCTTGTTGAAAGAGCTTCTGCACACAATTATAAAATAAAAGCAGCAAATTTTGTTGGCGTAGACGGAGCACTTAAAATTTTAAGACCTATACCACAAACTGCATTAGATTTAAATCAAAATAAAGATTTTCCTCAAAATCCTGGTTATTAGTAATTTGATAATTTTTTTGAGATTTTAGTTTTTTGAAGAAGTTAAAAAGGAGTTTGATATTATTTCAAACTCCTTTCTTAACTGCTAAATGGATTTTTCAGATGAAAAAAATGCTTTTTATTATTTTATTGATTTCTAATGCCATTTTTGCTCAAAGCAATTATAGTGTTGATACTTCCTATACCGTAAAAAGTACGTATAATAAATTAATCAAAAAATATCCTTTTATCACAATTCCGCAGGGAAAGAATAATACCAATGTGGCTGAAAGTAAAGAAGTTATTTATCAGCAGCGAAAAGACAGAACATTACATTTTGATGCTTTTTATTTTAAGAAGCAAAAATCAAATCCGGCGGTAATCATGATTCATGGTGGAGGCTGGAGATCAGGAAATAAAAATCAAATGCATCTTATGGCTCAGGAAATAGCTTCAAAAGGCTATTCTTGTTTCGCTGTAGAATACAGATTATCATTAGAAGCAAAATATCCGGAAGGAGTTTATGATGTAAAAAATGCAATTAAATTTATAAAAGATAATGCACGAAAATTTAATGTAGATCCAAACAAAATTGCGGTTTTAGGTTGCTCTTCGGGAGGACAAATGGCAGCTTTGATTGGTACAACAAATGAAAATTCGGGTTTTGAAGAAGCTTTTTTTAAAAGTAAATCTTCTTCAAAAGTAAATGCAATTATTGATATAGATGGAGTTTTAGCTTTTAAGCATCCACAATCTTCAGAAGGTGAAATGGCATCTTTTTGGCTGGGAGGTTCGTATGATGAAAAACCGGAGAACTGGAAAAATGCTTCGGCTTTAAGCCATACAGACAAGAATACACCACCAGTACTATTTATTAACAGTAGTTTTGAAAGATTTCATTCAGGCAGAGATGATATGATTGCTATTTTAAATCAGTACAAAATTTATAGTGAATTTAAAACAATTCCCGATTCACCGCATTCATTTTGGTTTTTTGAACCGTGGTTTACTGAAACCATTACTTATACAACACAATTTTTAGACAAAATATTTAAATAACACTACAAATAAAATGAAAACAAAAATCGCAGGAACAGCTTTAGTTTTATTTGATGTTATAAACACAAATTACAGAAAAAGCGTAATTGTTTTGCTACTAATCTTTGGCAGTAAAATAATGGCGCAGACTAATGAAAACAAAGCGCTTGCTGATAATCTTAAATGGTCGGAAAGGACGGCATTGACTATTCTTAACAAATATCCAAAAGCATGGCAGATCGACGGAACCGAAAAGCCAAAATGGGATTATAAAATGAGTTTGGTTTTAACTGCTTTTGAAAAATTATATCAAAAAACACACGATAAAAAGTATTTCAATTATATAAAAGAATACGCCGATGAAATGATCGATAGTTCCGGAAACATTAAAAAATATGATGTTAAAGAATATAATATCGATTATGTAAATCCGGGAAAATTACTTTTTAATTTATATGATGAAACAAAAGATAATCGCTATCAAAGAGTAATTCAACAATTAAGAACACAGCTTGAAACACAGCCAAGAACGTCTAGCGGCGGATTTTGGCACAAACAAATTTATCCTGACCAAATGTGGATTGACGGCTTGTATATGGCAGAACCTTTTTATACACAATACACAGTTACCCATGAAAATGGAAAAGCATTAGATGAAGTTGCGAAACAATTCGAATTGGTTCAAAATCATTTGGTTGATAAAAAGACAGGTTTAGTATATCAGGCGTGGGATGAAAGCAAACAAATTGGCTGGGCAAATCCCGAAACAGGAACTTCGCCAACTATTTGGGGCCGTGGCATTGGCTGGTACATGATGGCTTTGGTAGAAACCTTAGATTATTATCCTAAAACAAATCCACATTATAAAGTTCTGGTAGGATATTTGAATGAAATTTCAAAAAATGTACTTAAGTATAAAAGTGAATCCGGTTTGTGGTATCAGGTTACCGATAAACCGGAAATGAAAGATAATTTTCTGGAATCTTCATCTTCGGCCATGATTATTTATAGTTTGGCAAAAGCTGCAGATAAAGGATATTTACCTTCAAATTATAAAAAGATCGCACAAAAATCATTTGAAGCTTTTGTAAAAGTGTTTGTAAAAAAAGGAGAAAATGGAGAAGTAATTATTTCAAATGTTTCATCGAATGTGGGTTTAGGCGGAAAACCTTTTCGTGATGGAACAAACGAATATTATATCAAAAGTAAAACAAAAGACAATAGTTCGCCTGCTCTAGCCGCATTTTTACTAAGTGCAACTCAACTGAATAAATAATAATGTAAGCTTCTTCAAGATGATCAAAAATAGAAATAAAAATTATTTGATACTATTAGTACTGACTTGTATTTTGCTATTTGCAAATAGTAAAATCATAGCTCAGGAATCTTCAAAAATTATTATTTCTAAGGATTTGAAATGGTCAGAAAGAATGGCACTTTCGATCATGAAACGCGCTCCAATTGCATGGCAGGTAGACAATAACGAAAAAACAAAATGGGATTATAAAATTGGTTTGTTAATGGCCTCTTTTGAAAAACTTTATAAAAAAACAAACAATCCTGTTTATGCAGATTATATAAAAGGTTATGCCGAAACGGTTATTAACAGCTCAGGAGAAATTCTGAATTATAAATTGGAAGATTACAATATAGATAATATCAACGCCGGAAAAATGCTTTTTGATTTGTATTCCAGAACAAAAGATAATCGTTATCTTACTGCTTTGCAAACTTTAAGAAAACAGTTAGAGACGCATCCGAGAACTAATTCGGGCGGATTTTGGCATAAAAAAATATATCCGTACCAAATGTGGCTTGACGGTTTGTATATGGGCGCACCTTTTTACGCACAATACACTGCAACATTCGATAACGGAAAAGATTTTGATGATGTTGCAAAACAATTTGAACAGGTTCATTTACATACTATTGATAAAAAAACAGGCTTATTATTCCACGCCTGGGATGAAAGCAAACAAATGCCATGGGCAAACAAAGAAACGGGAACTTCGCCTAATTTTTGGTCACGTTCTATTGGCTGGTATATGATGGCTTTGGTTGATGTTTTGGATTATATGCCAAAAGAACATCCAAAAAGAAAAGAATTGATTGGATATTTAAACGAAATATCGACAACTGTAGCAAAATATCAGGACACTTCAGGATTATGGTTTCAGGTTACGGATGCCGGAAAAAAGGAAGGAAATTATCTGGAAGCATCAGGATCTGAAATGTTTGTTTACGCTTTTGCAAAAGGAACAAACAAAGGTTATTTGCCTGCAAAATATAAAAAACTGGCTGAAAAAGGTTTTGATGGAATCGTAAAAAATCTCATTAAAGTTGATGAAGATGGTGAAATACACATTACACAGGTTTGTGCTAGCGCAGGTTTAGGCGGAAATCCGTATCGAGATGGATCTTATGAATATTATATTAAAGAGAAAATAAAAACAGACAATTCACACGGATTGGGGCCTTTTATTTTAGCTGCAGTTGAATTAGAAAAATAGTAGAATTTAAATATATTTTAAAATGAAAAATAATAGAAAGCAAGGTTATTTTGTGTCGGTTTTATTAGTTTGCGCGATGGCTTTTACAAGTTGTAAAGTGGTTTCGCAGGAACCTTCAAAAAAAGAAATAGTTATTTCTAAAGATTTAAAATGGTCTGATAAAATGGCTTTAACGTTGATGAAACGTCATCCTGAAGCTTATATGATTGATGATTCTAAAAAACCGAAGTGGGACTATGTTCACGCCCTGGTTTTGCATTCTATAGAAGAGCTGAACAAAAAAAATCCTGATCCTCGTTATAAAGCTTACATTAGAGGTTATGTAGATGAATTGGTACAAGCTGACGGAACTATTAAAACCTATGAATTTGATAAATACAATATTGATTTAGTGGTGCCGGGACGTTTGCTTTTTGATATTTATGCCGAATCTAAAGAAGATAAATATTTGAAAGCATTACAATTAGTACGTAAACAATTGGCAGAACAGCCAAGAACGGCAAGCGGAGGATTTTGGCACAAACAAATTTACCCAAACCAAATGTGGTTAGACGGTTTATATATGGGAGAACCATTTTACGCACAATACACGGCTACTTTTGAAGGAGGAAAAAGTTTTGATGATATCGCAAAACAATTTGAATTGATTCAATTACACGCAACAGATCCAAAAACAGGTTTATTGTACCATGGTTGGGATGAAAGCAAACAAATGCCGTGGGCCAATAAAGAAACAGGAAATTCGCCAAACTTTTGGTCAAGAGCTTTAGGCTGGTATGTAATGGCACTTGTTGACGTTTTGGATTATATGCCAAAAGAGCATCCAAAACAAAAAGAATTGGTGAAGTATTTAAACAATGCTTCGGCTGCTTTGGCGAAATTTCAGGATAAAAAATCAGGTTTATGGTATCAGGTTACGGATAAAGGCGGTGAAAAAGGAAATTACCTTGAAGCTTCAGGATCTTCGATGTTTGCTTATGCTTTTGCAAAAGGAGCAAACAAAGGATATTTGCCTGCAGAATATAAAAAACTAGCCAACAAAGCTTTTGACGGTCTGACTAAAGTCTTAATCAAAAAAGTAGATGAAAATGGAGGAATTACATTGACAAATTGCTGTCAGGTTGCAGGTTTAGGCGGTACTCCGTACCGAGATGGTTCTTATGATTATTATGTAAACGAAAGAAAAAAAGACAACGATCCTAAAGCAACTGGTCCTTTTATTTTGGCTGCTTTAGAGTTGAATAGATAGTTTTTCTAGAGTTATGAGTTATGAGTTATGAGTTAAGAGTTATGCGTTATGAGTAACACTTAATGACAAAGGATCAGGAATAAAGATAAAGATATTCATTTCTCGTTCCTCGAAAGACACAAGATAATGAGTTCACCATGTACAACGAAACCTGACACGTTTTTAAAACCTGTCAGGTTTAACGTAGAGAATTAATGACAAAAAAGGCGTATAAAAGTATTATAACCAAAATGAAAAATATAAAAGCCATTTTCATCCTATTATCACTAATCTCCCTGCAAGAGAATTTTGCTCAGGTTTGGGTGCCGGATAATGGAGATGGAACGTATACGAACCCAATAATTCATGCTGATTATTCTGATCCGGATGCGGTTAGGGTAGGTGATGATTTTTACATGACGGCATCGTCTTTTAATTGTATTCCGGGATTGCCAATTTTGCATTCTAAAGATTTGGTAAACTGGAAAATTATTGGCTATGCTTTAACCAAACAAATTCCAACCGAAAATTTTGATAAAGTCCAGCATGGAAACGGCGTTTGGGCACCAAGTATAACTTTTCATAACAATGAATTTTATATTTATTATCCGGATCCTGATTTTGGAATTTATATGATAAAAGCCAAAAAAGCAGAAGGGCCATGGTCTGAACCTGTTTTGGTAAAAGCCGGTTCAGGATTAATAGATCCGAGTCCGTTATGGGATGATGACGGAAAAAATTATCTCGTTCATGCCTTTGCAGGAAGTCGTGCAAAAATTAAAAGTTTAATTGTGGTTTGTACCATGAATAGTGATGGAACCATTGCTAATAATGATGAAGTTATGGTCATTGACGGTCATGAAAGCGAAGGAACTATTGAAGGCCCAAAGTTTTATAAAAGAAACAATTACTATTACATTTTTGCTCCCGCAGGAGGAGTTCCTACAGGTTGGCAAACCATTTTAAGATCTAAAAATGTTTTTGGTCCTTACGAAAAAAAGAAAGTTTTAGAGCAGGGAAAAACAAATATAAACGGACCACATCAGGGTGCGTGGGTTCAAACGCAAACAGGTGAGGATTGGTTTATACATTTTCAGGACAAAGGAGCATACGGAAGAATTGTGCATCTTCAGCCCATGAAATGGGAAAACGACTGGCCGGTTATGGGACAGGATTTTGATAAAAACGGAATTGGAGAACCGGTTACGACTTATAAAAAACCAAACGTTGGCAAGAAATATCCAATCGAAACCCCTGCAGAATCAGATGAGTTTAATTTACCGAAATTAGGTTTACAATGGCAATGGCAGGCAAATGCCCAAATAAACTGGGGATTCCCGACAAGTTTAGGGTATTTAAATTTGTTCTGTTTACCAACAATTAAGGAAAGCAATAAGATATTTGAAGCACCAAATTTGTTATTGCAAAAATTTCCTGCCGAAGAATTTACAACAACAACCAAATTAACGTTTAATACAAGATTAAACGGCGAGTCTACAGGACTTTTGATAATGGGATTAGATTATAGTTATTTGAATCTAAGAAATGATAACGGAAAATTATATCTGAATCAGAAAACAGGAACTTTTGATAAAAAAGTTGCTGAAACAGAAACAGCTCCGGTTTTAATAAAAAGCAATACAATTTATTTAAGAGTGAAAATTAAGAAAGGCGGCATTTGTAATTTCTTCTATAGTTTTGATGATAAAAAATATGAAACGATTGGTAATGAGTTTATCGCTAAAGAAGGAAAATGGATTGGAGCAAAAGTGGGACTTTTTGCTTTGAGCGAAAAAGTGACAAATGACTCCGGAAATGTTGCGGTGGATTGGTTTAGAATTACAAAATAAAAAATCTAAAAATGGAGTAAGTCGGGAAATATTTTGATTTTTGAAAAAAAACGACGCGTATAAATTAAGCGTGTTGAATTATTTTTAAAAATTAATATCACAATACATTTGTAGGAAAAAAATTAGTTTAAAATAAGTTTAAATGCTTTTTTAATTTTAAAAAGAGAAAATCACTCCTTAGTTTTTATCTTTTTTAATGATAAAAACAGGAAAATTAAAAACAGAAGTATTTATAAAACAACGAGTTTAAAAACATATTAACATGATTCAATTAAAAAAAACAACATTATTTATTTTAGTCGTTGTTGGTTTTGCGGTAAATGCTCAAAATACGTATAAAAACTGGCCAGATGTTATTCGTAAAAACGAGGCATCCTGGTTTGCCACAGCAGAAGCGAAAACTATTGCAGAAAATGTATTGCTTTACCAGCGAAACATTGGTGGATGGCCAAAAAATATCCAAATGCAGAATCCGCTTAGTGAAGCTGAAAAACAAAAATTGATCGATCTGAAAACTGATTTGCATGATATTACAACCGATAACGGAGCAACTTGTCAGGAGATGCTTTTTATGTCTAAAATGTATGCTCAGGTAAAGGATGAGCGATATAAAGAATCTTTCTTAAAAGGATTGAATTATTTACTTGAAGCGCAATATGATAATGGTGGATGGCCACAGTTTTTTCCATTAAAAAAAGGATACTATACGCATATTACGTACAATGATAATTCGATGGTAAATATTTTGATTATTATGAAAGAGATCAGTGAAGAGTCTGATTATTACAGCATAAAACCATCAAAAGAAATTGTCGAAAAAACCAAAAAATCATTTGATAAAGGAATAGATTGTATCTTAAAAACACAGTACAAACAAAACGGTGTTCTAACAGGATGGTGCGCGCAACATGACGAAGTTACTTTGGCTCCTGCCAATGCCAGAGCATTTGAATTGGCATCTTTAAGCGGATTTGAATCGGCAAAAATTGTATTGCTTTTAATGTCGATCGAAAAACCTTCACCTGAAATTATTACTTCTGTTAAAAGTGCTCACGATTGGTTTGAAAAATCAAAAATCACTAATCTGGAAGAGAAAAGAGTGCTAAATGATGCCGGAAAAATTATAGATAAAAAGATGATTCCAACTACAAATGCAGCACCAATTTGGGCAAGATTTATGGATTTGGAAACCAATGAACCTTTCTTTTGTGACCGTGACGGAATCAGAAAAAAATCTTTGGATCAAATTGGGTCTGAAAGACGAAATGGATACGCCTGGTATTCTGATGCACCAAAAGAAGTATTAAAGAAATATTCGGCCTGGGCAATTAAAAACGGCGTAAAAGTTTCAGCTGTAGAAACTTCTTCAAAAAAAAAAGATAATTTCATAACGGTAGCGCAAGATGGCTCTGGCGATTTTACTAAAATTCAGGATGCAATAAATGCAAGTCCTTCTTTTCCTTATGAAAAAGTAATCATAAACATAAAAAACGGAACTTATAATGAAAAAGTGCGTATTCCTGAGTGGAATACGCATTTGATATTAATAGGAGAAAGCAAAGAAAACACGATTATTGCTTTTGATGATAACTTTAAGAAAATCAATTTAGGTCGAAACAGTACTTTTTATACGCCTACAGTTTTGGTAGAAGGCGATGATTTTTCGGCATCAAACTTAACTATTAAAAATACTTCAGGCGATAATGGACAGGCAATTGCGCTGTCTGTTGTGTCGAATCGTGTTCAAATTTCAAATTGCAATATTCTGGGAAATCAGGACACTTTATATTTATCAGGAAAGGAGTCAAAACAATATTTTAAAAATTGTTATATCGAAGGTACAACCGATTTTATTTTCGGGGGAGCTACGGCTTTATTCGAAAATTGTGAAATTCACAGTATCAAAAGTTCTTACGTAACGGCAGCTTCAACGCCTGAGGGAATTCCGTTTGGTTTCGTTTTTAAGAATTGTAAACTCACTGCAAATCCGGAAGCCACAGCTGTTTATCTGGGAAGACCCTGGAGAATTTATGCCAAAACAGTTTTTGTAAATTGCGATATGGGAAAACATATCAAACCGGAAGGCTGGGAAAACTGGTCGAAACCCGATGCTGAAAAAAATGCTTTTTATGCAGAATACAATTGTAAAGGCGAAGGTTTTCAGCCCAAAACAAGAGTGGCATGGTCACATCAGCTTTCTAAAAAAGAAGCTGAAAAATATGCAATAGAAAATATTTTAAAAGATTCGATTGCTAATTGGTATTCGAAATAAAAATAAGCCCACGGATTGTGCGGATTAAACGGGCTTACGCTGATTTTGATCACTGAAATTTAGAAAATAAACCTGCGGAAACCCGTTTAATCCGTTAAAACCCGTGGGCAATATATTAAATAATAAATATGAATTTAAAGTATTTTATCTTTCTGTTGATTTGCATAAGTTCATTTGCACAGAATAGTGAATTTCCAACTGCAAAAGTCGATTCAATTGTTAACAGGATTCAATTGCCTGTTTTTCCTGCATATCAAATAAATGTGGCAAAATTAGGAGCGAAAGGCGATTCCGTAACCAATAATAAAGTTGTATTTGACAAAGCAATGGCTTTGTGTAAAAAGAACAATGGCGGAACGATTATTGTGCCTAAAGGAATTTATAAGATCAATGGACCAATTCATTTTGTAAGCAACGTTAATCTTAAAATTGAAAAAGGTGCAAAAATTAAGTTTAGCGATAACCCTCAGGATTATTTGCCAATGGTACTAACGAGTTGGGAAGGTACAATGTTATACAACTACAGTCCGTTAATTTATGCTTACCAATGCCATAATATTGCTATTACCGGCGAAGGAACAATTGATGGAGAAGGGGGAAAAACCTGGAAAACCTTTAAAGCCAAAGAAGGAAAAGGAAAAGATTTGAGTCGCGAGATGAATCATAATAATGTAGCTCTGAAAGATAGAAAGTTTGGCGAAGGTTATTTTTTGCGACCACAAATGATTCAGTTTTTTAAGTGCAAAAATATTTTGGTTGAAAACGTTCGTATCGAAAATTCCCCATTTTGGTGTTTACATCTTTTAAAATCTGAAAGTATTACAGTTCGCGGAGTAAGTTATAAATCGCTGAATTATAATAACGATGGTATTGATCCTGAATATGCGAAAGATGTTTTGATCGAAAATGTAACTTTTGATAATGGTGATGATAATGTTGCTATAAAAGCCGGCAGAGATCATGAAGGAAGAGCAAATTCGGCTACGCCAAGCGAGAATATTGTAATCAGAAACTGTAATTTTAAAGGACTTCACGGTGTTGTTTTGGGCAGCGAAATGTCAGCCGGAATTCAGAATGTCTATGTTGAAAATTGTAAAACAGTCGGATATTTAAAACGCGGAATTTATATTAAAACAAATGCTGATCGCGGTGGCTTTATAAAAAACATTTTTGTTCGAAATATACAATTAGACGAAGTCGAAGATTGTTTGTATATGACGGCTAATTATCATGGAGAAGGTCACGGCTATCAATCGGATATTTCAAATATTCATTTTTCGAATATTACGTGTAATAAAGCATCAGAATCCGGAATTGTAATTCAGGGATTCCCAGAGAAAAAAATCCGAAATATATCTTTGAAGAATATTGAAATTAAATCGGCTAAAAATGCCATCTCAAATGAAAATGCTGAAAATGTTTTAATGACCGATGTTTTTATTGGTAAGAGAGCAACTGTTCCTTCTGCAGCAAAATAGTTTTTTTTAAGTTTCAAAGAGGCAAAGGTTCAAAGTTGCAGAGGTTTTTTAGTAACAAGCTTAATTGAAGTTGACTAACTATTTATATAATATAAAAGATGAAATATAAATTAATAATAATCTGTCTGGTATCTAGTATTTGTTTTGCGCAAAAAACAACAGTTTATACCATTGGCGATTCTACAATGGCAAACAAAAAAGATTCTGATCGTAATCCTGAGCATGGATGGGCGCAGGTTTTGCAGCCTTTTTTTAAAGACAATATTGTTGTCGAAAATAAAGCTGTAAATGGCAGAAGTACTAAAAGTTTTATAAATGAAAAACGTTGGGATTCTATTTATAAAAAATTAAAAAAAGGAGATTATGTTTTTATAGAATTTGGTCATAACGACGAAAAAATAGAAGACTCTACAAGGTATACAAATCCGCATACGAGCTATAGGTACAATTTAATTAAGTTTATAAAAGAGAGCAGGGAAAAAGGCGCTATTCCAATTTTGCTGACTTCTATAGCCAGACGCAATTTTAATGAAAAAGGAGTATTGGTACCTACTCATGGTGAATATCCTTTGGAAACCAGATTGACAGCACAAGAATACAAAGTACCCTTTATAGATTTAGAATATTATACAGAATTGTTAGAGCAGTCGTACGGACCCGAAAAATCAAAACAATTGCATTTGCATTTTAAAGCTGGCGAAAACGCTTATTATGATAAGGATAAGGCAGATGATACACATCTTTCTTTACTGGGTGCAACAAAAATCGCTCAGATTGTAATTGATCAGATTAAGCTTTTAGAGGATTCTTCTGTAGAAAAACTAAAAAAAAGTATTAAGTAGTTTAATATAAAAAAGATCACTTTTATTAAAAACCTTATTTTATAATTTCAAAACCTTTTTGAGGTATTAATTGTTTTAATAAAGTATAATCTTTGCCATCGGTAAGTGGGTTACCATATTTGTATAGTTAAGTTGTTGTAAATATTAATATATATTAATATTTTGATAATTTTTTTCACATGATAAAAGAGAACTTTGGTTCTCTTTTTTTTTGCTTTCTTTTTTCAAATTTCATTATAACAATTAATAGATCAGTCCAAAAACCTGTGAAGAGAGAAAAAATACCGTAGAATATGCTAAGTTTTTTTTACTGTTAACTTTTATAAAAAAAGCTTAGTATTGATTTAGCTTTGCGAACTTCTGTCCTTTTTGATCCATACTCAGATAAAATCTTTGCGATCTCCATAGTAAAAAATAATTAGCGACTATATTTTTATGTTTTTCCACAACATTTGGTGTTGATCCAAAGTTCTTGTGAACATAAAAACATAAAAATATGTATAAATTCTTATTTTTTTTACTGAAAATCAGTAACTTAGTATTGTTAAATGCCATACATTATAATAGATTTTATCCTAAAATAAAATTTACTTATAGTATTCTATCAAATTCTTCTCTCTTTTAAATATTACACGCACCCTTTAATTTATCTTTTTTACAACACCCGCCCCGTGTGTCAATACTAATTGTAAACAACTAGTTTAAATTAGTTTGAAATAGTAGTTACTGTTTTGTAGCGATGTCCATTTTATTACTCTTCGGGTATTAAAATATATTAACCAATGGGTTAAAAGACCACATCTTGTTTTGCGAACATAATCTGTATCAGTATAAATATAGCAGATTCTTGTAGCAATTAATTTAGCATAAGAAGGACTTTTTCTTTCTGAAATAAAATTTAAGGGATATGTTAACAAAATTATTCTTTTTCATTTTAATATTTACTGTTATTAAAAGTTATGCACAGCAAGATGCTCAGTATACACAATACATGTACAACACTATAAATATAAACCCGGCTTATGCTGGTTCTCGTGGTGTACTAAGTCTTTTTGGTTTATACCGTACACAGTGGGTTGGACTAGATGGCGCACCGGAAACTAGTGCTTTTTCTTTCAATACGCCATTGAATAATAGTAATTTAGGAATAGGTCTTTCACTGGTTGGTGATAAAATTGGCCCTACCAACGAAAATAGCTTATCTGCCGATCTTTCATACACACTTCAAACATCAAGCAATTTTAAACTTTCTTTCGGTGTAAAAGGAACTCTTGATATATTCAACTTAGATATCAGCAAAGTTAACATCGAAGATCAGGGCGATCCGTCGTTTCAGGATTTTGACAATAAATTTTCACCCAATATAGGAGCTGGTGTTTACTGGCATTCTGATAAAGCTTATATAGGTCTTTCTGTACCCAATTTTATTGAAACGAATCGCTTTGATGATAATAGCTATGCTATTTATATAAATAAAATAAGTTATTATTTAATAGGAGGTTATGTGTTTGATTTAGATAGAAGTCAAGATATAAAAATTAAGCCTGCGACCTTAGTTAAAATGGTCGCCGGAGCTCCTTTGCAAGTAGATGTTTCAGCAAATTTTATGATCTACGATAAATTTGTATTGGGTTTGGCTTACAGATGGAGTGCTTCTGTAAGTGCAATGGCAGGATTTCAAATTACAGAAGGTATATATATAGGTTACGGTTATGATCGCGAAACCACTAAGCTCAATAATTATAATCTGGGATCGCATGAAATATTTCTTCGTTTCGAATTTTTGAGGAATAATAGCAGAATGGTAAATCCTCGTTTCTTTTAAAAAATAGCACATTCATTATTTTTCATTTTCCGTAAAGTTATTTATTAAAGTAAAATTATAAGAGATAAATAGTATTAAAATTAAAGAAGTGATTTAATAACCCATTAAATGGGAACTTATTTTCAACCGGCTGTGAGTAAAAACCAGAAAATAAAAACAAAATCTTTACAGTCAATAACATAGTAATATCTAAAAACCCTAATCTGTAATTCTTAAAACTTATGAGGGTATGGTAAAAAGGTATTTAGGGGGAACTTTGCACTTTCAAACTTAGATGTTTGGAATGTAAACACTTAAGCAACAAATTAAATAAGTAATAATTAAGATGTTATGAAAAATAGATTACTCCCTTTATTTTTTGTTCTAGGAATTTATTCTGCTCATTCGCAGGTAGGTATCGGAACAAAAAACCCTAGCACCTCTAGGAGCTTTTGCACATAAATGGAGCCAGATAGAAAGAGCTGTTCTCACTAAAGATTTTTTCTTTTTATATGTAAAAGATGAAGACCATCATATTATATCTATTTCGAATAAATTTAATAATGGCAGAAATATAAATGAATTAATTGCATTTGTAGAACACAATGTAGTTGAAATTACAAAAATGTAATACTCCTTATTTCTTTTAAAATAACCAAAGCCATAAGGCCTTACTTAGTTCCGGTTTATTATTCACGAATAATAAAAAATATAAAGATGGGAAAGAAAAATATTTTAGTATGTGACAATAAAAAAGTCTTCATGAAAATGTTTAAGCGAAAATTTAGTAATGAGTTTGAATTTACTGAAAGTGCAGTCTTAGATCATACCGAAGATCAAATAATAAATTTCGACAGGATAGTTCTTGTCATCTACAATAAGTTTGAATTGATCGAATTTTTAAAATTTTATAAAAAAGGAACCAATATCTTAGTATGTATTTTCAATAAAAAATTATACACAGATTTAATTTTCTTAGAAGATTTTAATGATTTGTTATTGTTAGACGGTTCAAAGACCAGAAATGAAATCATGAACGATTTAAAATCCAGCTTTATAAACGCATTAGGTTTTAAACAACAAATTTCTGAATCCGGTTTTTCTAATTTTTATACACAGAAAAAGCAATCTTATTCATCATTAAAAAGATTAATATTATCAGATGTTTAAACGATATTAATTTTAAAAAAAAACAGGATATTCTCTTTATAGAATATCCTGTTTTTTTATTTCATTTTATAAATTTCTGAACCTGCTAATAAAAAACAACCTAATCCGTAATCTTCAAAATCCGGAATTTTATCGCTGGTTACGGGCTGACCGTCTTTTGGTTCTTTTCCTGTGGATTGTAAATAAGCAAGAAAACCGTTTGGCTGTAAACCTTCTGTAGTCATGGCATTCCATGCTTTTTGAATAACAGGTAAATAAGTTTCCTTTTTCAAAATTCCGTTATTTATGCCATAAGTTATTCCGTAAACAAATAGCGCTGTTCCTGATAATTCTTTGCCTCCGTAATTTGTTGGATCATGCAGACTTACATTCCAGAATCCGTCAGGTCTTTGAATAGGAACCAATGCAGCGGCCATTAATTTTAAATCTTTTACATATTGTTCTCTGTGTGGTGCGTTTTCAGGAATTATGGTTAATACTTTTGCCAAGGCTGCAATTACCCAGCCATTTCCTCGGCTCCAATAACAATCTTCGCCGTTTGGTTCTTTATACGGAGGGTCAAAATCGGCATCACGCCACCATAAACCATCTTTTACATTAAACAAACCATGATCTCCATGATTATTTCGGGTGTACATATACATTTGGTACATTTTTTCAAAATAGCGATTGTCTTTTTCTAAAACACCCATTTTGGCAAAAACAGGCATTCCCATTTGTATCGCATCTATCCAGGACCAATCTTCTAATTGTGGAGTGTTTAAAAGCATATTGGTATTGGCGATTGTATTTTTCAATTTTTTAGAATCAGGTTCTAAATTATATAAATCAATATAAGTTTGAGCAGCGCAATAATTATCAGCATTACGAGTCGTGTTTCCGCCATTAAACCCCCATTTATGAAATTCAGCCCACAAATAAGCATAATCATAATAAGCATCTTTAGGAAAAATTTCATGCAATGCCATTAGTCCTTCATAATAAACCCCTCTTGTCCAGATGTTACTTGGGCGTTCTTTGTTGGTAATGATAGTTTTACCGGTTTCAGGCCATTTTTGCATAAAATAATCATTCGCCAAAATCATTTGTTTTAGTAATAATTTTTTATCAAATGGCTGTTGAGCACTTATTATATTGGTGCACATAAAGCATATCGTAAAGCTTAAAAGTAATTTTCTCATCTTATATTCGGTTAATTAATTTGTAGTTTTTAATGGCGTAATCGTGATTGGCCCCAACAATCCCGAAGGCATTGGATTCCATTTTGTCGCGTCAAACTTTTTATAATCTTTATCGACCATATTTATTTCGTAAAAAATCTTCCATTCTTCGCCTTTTAATTCTTTATCCCTGATTCTGTTGGCAGAAAGATTGGTAACCTGTATTTTTAAAATATTTTTTCCGGATTTTAAATTTTTGATATTCAGTTTGTAAGGAACAGACCATGCAGTTCCAATAAATTCATCATTAAGCCAGACTTTTGCACTTTCGCGCACATCGCCCAAATTCAAACTCCAGTTTTCTATTTTATTATTCGGATTTTCAAATTCCAAAGTGTAAGTAGCAGATCCTGAAAAAGCTTCAGCTTCCGGACTTAATTTTGTCCAGGATTCCAGAGTTGAAAGGGTTGCGGCTGACGGTAATTTTGGTCCGCCTTTATCAAAGTTAATTTTCCAGTTTCCTTTTAAAGAAATGGCTTCAGTTACAGGTTCATAATAATTCCATTTTTTTTGAGATGCTGTATTTTCTGTTTTTAAAAAATAAGATTGTCCCGGTTCGATTTTAATTTTTACTAAAGTATTTGAACTCGATTTTTTTACAATAGCATTTCCAGCTTCTTTCGTTAAGGGATCAAGAATAATAACTTCTTTATTGCCAATTTGTAGCGGAATAAATTCGTCGACAGTTTCGGGAGTGTGGTTTACCAAATAATAGATTTTTTCTCCGTTTACATCTCTTCTGATGAATTTTAAACCAGAATTTACAAGTGTTTCCGGCTTTATTTTTTCATTTTCTAAAGCAATAAAAATATCCGAAACCGGCTTTACAAATTCATTATTCGTCTTTAAAAGATTTTGAAGTTCTTGTTCCTGTTTTTTATAATCATTAAATCCGGGAACCGATTCCGGTAATCCTTCAAAAATAATAATGGCACCTTGTTTTTTTAAGGCTATTAATTTTTGCAAAGTGGCAAGCGGCATTTTTTTACAGGACGGAATAATTAATGACTTAAAAGTTCCGCCTGGCAAACTGATTTTTCCATCCATAACTTTAGCTTCTGCAATAAAGTTATCCGATATAAAATCAACTCCATATCCTTTTTTCAGAAGGCTTTTTGTAGTATTATAAAAAGATGTTCCGTGTAACCATTCTGATAAAGAATGTATTTTAAATTGAAAAAATAAGTTGCCTTTTTGGTATTTATCCCAAACATCAAAAATGGGCCAGTAAAGTAAAATTTCATTGTCTGGTTTTCCTTGTTGTAATAACGATTGACAATTTGAAATATAAGAAAAAAGGGCAGGAGCATCTTCCCAAATACTATTATTGGCATTAAAATTTACCGAAGCATAAAATTGCCAGCCTGGCCACACAGCTCTTGTTGGCGAATAAGTAGAACCGTGCAGAAAAATATGATTCACGCCATTTAACATCAAATCTTCTGCCTCTGGTTTGCATTGTGATAAAGCCGTTTTAAAATGTTCTCTTAACCATGTAAAAGTCTCAGACGAAACCAGATTTTTTCCTGAAATATGTGCTGCCGAAGAGGAAAATTTCAGCATAACCGGATCAGCATCGCCTTCGCGGATGTCATCTTTCTCGCGTCGAAATCCCGGAATATCAAAAGGCATAGAACCAAAAGTTTCACATTCCGGAATATCGGCAGAAGCGTACAAATCAATCAGATTTCCCGGCGAACCGTGTGCCTGAAGTTTTGTTTTAAAGTTTTTAGAATTTGCCCAGGCTGTCCATGGTTTGTCAAATTTATTGAGTAATAAATCGGCAATCGTTTGTTTATAATCACTTCTTATTCGGTTACCGATTTCATTATCGGTTTCGTTTAATAAAAGAGGCATTTGTTGTTTTAAATCATATCCCCTTAAAGTTTTAAATTCCTCAAAGAATTTGGGAGTAAAATCAGTTCCGTAAACTTCATAACTATCATTAAAAATAGCTCTTATTTTTCCTTCGTGACCTTTAAAAGCATTATTAAACGGAACAACATAAGCATTCAATGCTTCCTCAGAATAATGATCTAAAGTATAACCGCTTCCTCCCGGAGCCGCTCTTTTAACCTGTTGACCGGTTTTTCCGCTAAAAACAGCATATATCGTATAATCTGTTTTACCAGCTTTCCATTTTAATTTATTTGGTTTTAGCGGATTTTGCAGCGAAACAGGATTTCCTTCAATTCCTTTGTCGCTTACTTTTGAATTTTTATCTTTTAACAGATTTGTTAAGTTTACATAACTTCCATCATTTCCATAAGCTACAACATACAAAAGTTCGGCAGGTACTTTTTCTTTTGTGTTTTCGAGTACTATATTTTTATCAATGGTTTCATTTTTTTTAAGCTGATATTTCTCGATAATGAGTTTAGTGGCGGCATTTTGCAGTGTAACATGAGATCCGCCGTATGGCCAGCCCGTTCCTAAAACCATATCGACCTGCATGTGCAGACTGTCTGAAATATGAATGGTGTAATCCAGCATTTCCAGCCATTTTGGAGACAGGTAATCTATAAAATTATTTTCTTCTCCTTTTACGCCATAAATGGGAGTTATTTCTACACCACCAATTCCGGCATTATGAAAATCTAAAAGGCTTTTCTTCAAATTTGGTTGATCAACCGCACTTCCCATCCACCACCAGCGTGCCCACGGCTGATTGATATTGCTGGAATTTGGCCAAGGAGATTCAGCCTTATTCTGTGCAAAAGAATGACAACTCAATACAAAGCAAAAGAATATAAAAAAATAGGTTTTGATTAGTCTCATTATTTAAGATTCAAAAGATGATTATCCAATAAAGTAAAAGTAAAAGACCTTCATGAAATTGCTATCCTGTAGCGTCCTGTTTAAAATATGAAATAATCTTAAATTTGGCTAATATTTTTATCATAATTTATATTTATGCGAATTTCAATACGGATTTAAAAAAAATAAATGCATAAAATTTTTAATATGATATTTATATTTTTCGCATTGTAAATCAGTTACTTATATTGATTTTTTGTTAAATAAAATACAATTAAAAATATAAGATATTGATAGTTAGCAGGATACTACAGGATGCTGTGCGATTCCCTTCTAAATAAATTTGGTTAAACTAATTAATTAACCAAATTAAACTTTTTATGAAAAATAATTTTAATCTATTGCTGATTATAGCCCTGTTTGGATTATTCCATTCTGCGGGTTATGCGCAAGAAAAAGTGGTTACAGGAACAGTTACAGATCCGTCCAAACTCTCGGTACCGGGAGCAAATGTATTTGTAAAAGGTACAAAAAGGGCAGCCAGTACCGATTTTGATGGTAAATACAGTGTCAAGGTTTCAGAAGGAGAAACACTTGTTTTCTCTTTCATAGGTTTTGTAACCAAAGAAGTAAAAATTGGAGCTTCAAATACTTACAACATTGTTTTGGATACTGAAAGTTCAAATTTAAATGAAGTTGTAGTTATTGGGTACGGAACTCAAAAGAAAAAATTAACAACGGGAGCAATTTCGGGTATTAAAACAGAGAATTTTACCGAAAGGCCTATTTCAAGAATCGATCAGGGATTAGTAGGGCAGGTAGCCGGAGTTCGTGTCAAGCAAACTACAGGTTTACCGGGACAGCCTTTTAGTATCGAAATTCGTGGAGCAGGTTCTATCACGGCAGGAAATGAACCGCTGTATGTAGTAGATGGATTTCCAATTTATACCGAAGGATCAAACAGCAACGGAGGCTTTTCAAGCGGTAGTCCGCTCGATAATATGAACCCAAATGATGTGGCTTCGATCGAAGTTTTAAAAGATGCCGCGGCAGCAGCAATCTACGGATCAAGAGCCTCAAACGGAGTTGTATTAATTACCACCAAAAGAGGTAAAATAGGAAAACCAAAATTTACGTTTAATACTTACGGAGGAGTTAACAAAGAAGCCAACCGAGTAGATATGTTATCGTCAGAACAATGGATCGGTAGAGCCAAAACCATGATCGATTCACAATGGGTTGGTTCTGGTATAGCAGGAGCATCAGCGAGTCAAAACACGGCGCAGCGTATTGCAGCTTATAATGCAGTAAATCCAACGGCTCCGCTTACAACCACAAATTCACGATATTATACCTATTTGTATGATGACAGATGGGATATGCCGGGACATCCGGGATTAGATTATATCGATTGGCAGGATAAAGTTTTCCGCACAGGAGAATTTAGTAACTATCAATTGTCTGTTTCGGGAGCTACAGAAGCGGTAAATTATTATGTATCGGCGAATTATCAAAAAAATACCGGATATATTGTAGGTACTGATTATACTTTATTTTCTGCCAGAGCAAACGTTGATGTTAAGCTATCGGATACTTTTAAAATGGGAATCAATATAGCGCCTTCGTACTCTGTAAAAAATGATCCGGGTGTTGAAGGAAAAGACAATACATTATTTAAAGCTCTTACTGCAACTCCTGTTTTTGAAAGTGCATCAAATGCTGCCGGAGAAAAATACACCACCAGATATGCGTGGGGAAGCAGTACAACCAACATGCTAAATGCGTTGGCAAGAACAGGAAAAAACTCCATGTACAGAACTTTGATTTCTACCTATGCCAGTTATCAGTTTGCAAAAGGTTTTACGTTTAAAAGCACAATTAATTTTGACAACTCAGATAATACCAACGAAAGTTATACACCAAACGATGTTCAGGCCAGTATTAGAGGAGCATACAATACCTACAGAAGACAAAATTTAGTAAATGAAAACACTTTAAACTACGATCAGTCTATTGGAAACCATAATTTCAATTTGCTTTTAGGTCAGTCTTTCAGCTCGTATGAAATCATGAGATCTACCTTGTCATCCGGGGCACTTTACAACAGTTCTACCGTAGAAACATTGCCAACAGGATCATTGGGTTCTACAAATGCAGAAAAAAGTACATTACTTTCTTATTTTGCCAGATTACAATACAACTACAAAGAAAAATACCTGATTTCGGCCAGTATCAGACATGATGGTTCTTCAAAATTTGGATCAGACAGACAATGGGGAGTATTTCCTTCTCTTTCATTAGGCTGGAGAGTAAAACAAGAAGAATTTTTGAAAGATGTTGAATGGCTTAGTGATTTGAAATTGAGAGCCAGTACAGGTATTAACGGAAGTAATAATATTGGAAGTTATGCTTCATATGCCACACTTGCCTCTTATAATTATTCAATTGGCGGAGCAGCTGCAATCGGGCAGGGCGCATCATCTATTGCTAACCCTTCATTGCACTGGGAGGAATCAAGAAGTATTGATGCAGGTATTGATTTCGGATTTATAAAAAACAGACTTTCAGGAACTTTCGAAGTATATAGAAAAAACAACAGCGAATTGCTTTTAAGAGTTCCAATCGTTGGGGCAACCGGATTTACAAGTTATTTAACCAATGTTGGAGAAGTACAAAATCAGGGATGGGAATTTGAGATAAACTCTTTAAACATAAAAACAAATAATTTCGAATGGAGAACATCAGCAAATATAAGCCATAACGAAAATAAAGTTTTGGCTTTAGGTCCGGATCAGTCTAAAATTGAAATTAGTAATTCGTTTGATGGAGGAGTTCCGTTTATAAAATTAGAAGTGGGTAAACCAATGTATACGATTTTCGGATTACAGCAAAATGGTGTAGTAACGCAGGCGGATATTGATGGAGGCGGAACTACAATTGGAGGAAACAAACTAGTTTTGGGAGATCCGAGATATATTGACCAAAACGGAGATAAAAAAATCAACTCAGAAGATCGTGTAGATTTAGGGAATCCAACACCAAAATACACTTGGGGAATCACCAATACTTTTAAATATAAAGATATTGATTTGAATATTTTGGTACAAGGTCAAAATGGAGGATCAGTTTACGGATTAACAGGAAGAGCTATTGACCGTACAGGAATGGGATCTGTAGAAAATTCTTTAGACGTTGATCCGGCTGTAAGAGGAAACTGGAGAACTTCGTTTGGGTATCAGGCGAACTCTGACTGGATGTATAAATCAGATTATGTAAGTATCAGAAGTATTTCGGTAGGATTTAACTTAAGAGAAGCTGTAAAAAGCCTTAGCAGAATCGACAATGCAAGACTTTATATTACCGCAGAAAACTGGTTCAACTGGAACAAGTACAAAGTGGGTTTCAACCCTGAAGCCGTAAATACATCTGCAAGTTCAAATAGTGATTTTTCTGTACCGGTAGATTATGGAGGAGCACCTCTTGCAAAGTCACTTGTTTTAGGTCTTAACATTAATTTTAATTAAAAGAAAATGAAAAAATATATTTATTTAGCTGCAAGCGCTTTGGCATTATTTGCTTTTGCCTCTTGCGAAGATGAATTGACTCAGTTGCCTTTGTCTCAGGGAACAATAGAGAATTTTTATGCTACTCCGGGCGATTTCGCTCAGGCCAGAAACGCCACTTATTCTGTAGCTTTTCATGGCGCCGGAACTTACGGTTATGCCAACAGGGTATTGAATTTAAGTGAAACCAGATCTGATAATTTGTATGCCACTACAACCGCATCAAGAGAGTGGGAAGGAATTAATAGTTTTTATACCAACATTAGTTCTAATTCATACATAAAAGAAGCGTATACAAGCAATTATAACGCGATCAATAAAGCAAATCAGTTACTGGAAAAAATCGCAGAAAAGGGAGATCAGATTTTCACCAATCCTGCTGATAAAGCAGCAATGGCTGCCGAAGCCCGTTTTCTAAGAGCATTTTGTTATTTTGATTTAATCAGATGGTTTGGTCGTGTTCCTTTAATCGAAAGAACAATGACAGCTCCTGAAGCTGCTAAAATACCAAGAACTCCGGTTACAGAAGTGTATGATTTTATAATCTCAGACCTTGAGCAGGCAATACCTGATCTTCCTCCATCATACGATGCTGCAAACTACGGAAGAGTTTCTAAATTTGGAGCAAAAGCATTATTAGGCCTTGTTTACATGACACGCTCAAGTCCAACCTACGGAATTGACGGCGCTACACTAGGCTTAAACGAATGGGATAAAGCTTATCAGCAATTAAATGATATAAAAACAAGTGGTTTATACGTTTTTGGAGCAGATTATGAAGCTATTTTTAAAGTAGAAGGAAATGCAAACAAAGAAAATGTTTTAACTATTCCGTACACTCAAAGTTTACCACTTAGTGTAGGAGGTAATTTTATGGTCGAACTAGGTTATGAACCTTATTTTGCTTCTTTCAATTTATCAGCACAGGGATCATTGGAAGCCAAAGAAATTTCAACCGAGTTCTTAAACATGTTTGCAGCAACCGATAAAAGAAAAACTTTTGGTATAGCTACAAGTTATACAGTGGCTTCAGGAACATACAAAGGAAGTTATACGCTACCGGTTTTCAAAAAATATATTGATCCGACAAGATACGGAAACGGTCGCGAAGACTGGGGCGTAGATTTTATGGTGATTCGCTACACAGATGTATTAATGATGATGGCCGAATGTACACTTCATGGTGGCGGAGGCTCACAGGCCGATGTTGATGACATTGTAAACCAGGTTAGAACAAGAGCAGGAGTAGCGGCAAATGCTGCAAATATTACCTTAGATGAATTGTTTGCAGAAAGAAGAAAAGAATTTTTCTCTGAAGGAAACAGATGGTTCGATTTAATCAGATCTGGTAAAGCAGTTGAAATAATGAATGCATGGAAAGCGGTTGAAGATACAGATGGAAAAATAAGAACAATAGATAAAAATGCGCTAATTTACCCAATTCCGTTATCTGAAATACTTGCCGTTCCGGGACTTTATGACCAGAATATTGGTTACGACTAAAAAAACTTTGCCCCCAATTTTTTTTTTATATTTTGTTTTTTTTGAAAAAAGCTGTCTCTTTTGACAGCTTTTTTGCATTTTTCTAATACTAAATAAACAGGAAAGCACAGGATGCTTTTTGTGTTTAATTATTTTAAATTTAAAGTTCAGGATTTAATAACGCAATGCCAATGATTTACTTAAAAAAGCTTCTTTTATTTTTATTGATATTTAGCGCAAAATTCTCCCTTACAGCTCAGGTCAAACTACCCGCTTTAGTAAGTGATAATATGGTTTTGCAGCAAAACGCAAAAGTTAATTTATGGGGATGGGCATCGCCAAACGAAAAAATAAATATTCAGTTAGGATGGTCAGATGCGGCAATAGAAACGGCAGCAAATGCCGATGGAAATTGGAAAGTCACCGTTGATACACCAGGCGCAAGCGAAAAAGGTTATACAATTACCATAAACGCAAATAATAAAATTGTATTAAACAATATTTTAATTGGCGAAGTCTGGATTTGCTCCGGACAATCAAATATGTATTTTCCCGTAGGAAAAGAAGAAGGAACCTGGAAAACCGGAGTTAAAAATTATCAGGAAGAAATTAAAAATGCTTCTTATCCCAATATCAGATTGTTTACGGTTTTAACGAATGCCTCGCCAAAACCTTTAGACGATGTAATGGGTTCATGGAAACCATGTTCGCCGGAAAGTATCAATACATTTTCTGCCGTTGCCTATTTTTTCGGAAGAGAATTGTATCAAAAACTAAACGTACCAATCGGATTAATTTCAACTTCGTGGGGAGGAACAAAAGCAGAAGCCTGGACGTCTCAAAATGTGTTAGAAAATAACATTTCATTTTTGCCGATTTTACAGCAAGACGCCAAGAACGAAAAATTGTATCAGGAAAAACTCGAAGCCTATTATTTAGCTTCCATAAACCAACAAATTGCAAGTGCTGCAAATGCTCCAAAACCAGAATTAAAAAAGCCGAAAAAAGAAGCCAATAAAACTTCTTATGTGCTTTATAATGCGATGTTATATCCACTCATAAATTATACGATGAAAGGCGTAATCTGGTATCAGGGCGAAAGCAATTCCGGTCAGGCAAATTTATACCGAACACTTTTTCCGGCAATGGTAAAAAACTGGCGAGACGATTGGAAACAAGGCGATTTCCCTTTTTATTATGTACAAATTACACCTCACAAAGGACAAACTCCCGACATTCGCGAAGCACAATTATTATCCTTAAAAACGATACCAAATAGCGGAATGGTGGTTACCACAGATGTTGGTGATGCAAACAATATTCACCCAATAGACAAACAAACCGTTGGACATCGCCTTGCTTTATTGGCTCGTGCCAAAACCTACAACGAAAATAAATTGGTCTATTCAGGACCCATTTACAATACTATGAAAATCAAGAAACAAAAAGTTCAATTGTTTTTTGATAATGCTGATTCGGGTTTAAAGAAGGAAGGAGAAACGCTAAAAGAATTTGAAATTGCCGGAGAAGATCGAATTTTTTATCCCGCCGATGCCAAAATTGACGGAAAAACAATTGTAGTTTCTTCATCAAAAGTAAAAAATCCCGCAGCCGTTCGTTTTGCTTGGAAAGCAGTTCCCGAACCCAATTTGTTCAATAATGAAAATTTACCTGCATCGCCTTTCAGAACAGATGATTGGGTTGATAAAGTTGAGAAGAAATAAGAAAGTAAGCACGAAGTTTGTCATCCCGAGGAACGAGGGATCACACGCGCAAATCGACAAAGATTGGCGATTTTGATTGCGGAGTTTCTAGTGCGATTCCTGGTTCCTCGGAATGACAAAATGCATATACCAAATAGTATTGAATCTAAAATCTAAAGTCTAAAATCTGAAATCTAAAAATGAACAGAAGAAAATTCATAATCGGAAATTCCCTCGCGTTAATGGCTTTATGTTTGCCATTTCCCGTTAGAAGCAATACTTTTTCAGCTGATCCCAAACTTTCAGATTTTGAAAAAAAGCTTCGTCCGGTTGGGCGCGCACTCGAATTTGAAGATTATTATGTTTGGTGCAACAGCCCGATTGAAGGTCCCGATGGAAAAATCCATGTGTTTTTTTCAAGGTGGAAAAAATCAAAAGGAATGAGCGGCTGGATCAACAGTTCAGAAATTGCACACGCCGTTGCCGACAAACCCGAAGGGCCATACGAATATATAAGTACCATTTTGGCACCGCGTGGAGAAGGATTTTGGGACGCCACAACCTGCCATAACCCAAGTATTCATTTTGTAGATGGAAAATATGCCTTGTTTTTTATGGGAAATTCAAACGGAAAAATGGATACCAAACGCATTGGTTTAGCCATTTCAGATTCACTTTATGGCCCTTGGAAAAGACCGGATAAACCTTTATTATTGCCGGGAGAAAAAGGAGAATGGGACGATCTTTTAACCACAAACCCATCCTTTTTAAAACATCCAAACGGCGAATATTGGCTGTATTATAAATCATTGGATACAGAAAATTATGTGCATCCAAAATTCCAAATCAAAGGAAACAGAAAATACGGATTGGCCATTTCAAAATCTTTAGAAGGACCCTATGTTAAATATGAAAACAATCCGCTAATTGATTTTTCTAAACTAGGAAACAACCAGCAATGCGAAGATGCTTTTGTATGGTACGAAAACAAGAAATTTAAAATGTTAGCCAGAGATATGGGTGTTTTTGGCATTGATCACGGGCTCTATATGGATTCTGATGATGGCATTCACTGGAGCGATCCTTCAATAGCCTATCAGCCATTAGATAAATATATAAAACAGCCCGAAGCACCTAAACATTTAAACCGATACGGCCGTGTAGAACGTCCGCAATTATTATTTCAAAACGGAAAAGCAACCTATTTGTTTACTGCTTCTCAGGGAGGAAAATACGAAACAGCTTCGGCTTTTATTTTTAAAATAGTATAAAATGAATATGTTGGCTATAATACATAAAAATTTAATTAAACACATAGAAACATAGATTTTATGATTTTGAAAAAGTAAATCAAAAGAAACTCGTTTCTCACACATAGCTATGTTTGTTGTTACAAGTGAAACGCCTTTTTCGAGTTCAATAATTCTATGTTTCTATGTGTTAAAAAATCACACCCAACAGTTTAAAATAAGTAAATTGTTATCACAAACAAACAGAAAAAAAACAAACAATGAAAACTAGATTATATTTCCCAATCGCATTAACAGCATTGATTTTTGCAAGCAGTAATGCACAGCAAAAAACAACCGGAAACAAAATTGTTTTAAAGAATTCTTCAAAAACAGCATTGTCTCAAAAAGCAATTTCAATTAAAAGAAATCAGCTTTCCATTAAAGATGAAGCAAGTCAGTATCCAATTTTAATTTATAAAAAAGATACAATTCCGGCTCAGGTAAATGATCTTGATGGAGACGGACAATGGGATGAATTATTTTTAGTTGCTGATTTTTCTCCAAACGAAAGCAAAATGGTAGAGTTAAAATGGTCGAAAACAGATCCCAAATTCCCAATAAAAACAAGCGTTCGTTTTGGAAAAAGAGACGGAAAAGATTTACCGGTTCATCCTGACACACAAGAAGTTTTGATGGCAAATCAGGTACATAAAAAATTAGGGTATCAAAAATACCAAACCGACGGGCCAAGCTGGGAAAACGACAAAGTAGGCTTTAGACATTATTTGGATGGAAGAAATTCTAAAGATGTTTTTGGAAAAAAATTACCGGGAATTACTCCGGAAGATGTTGGTGTAAACAGCAAAGGTGCCGTTGAAGACAATTATCATGTGATGTACGATTGGGGAAGAGATATTTTTCCCGTTGGAAATTCGGCAGGATTAGGCGGTTTTGCTTTATTAAAAGACGATAAAATCAACAGACTCGGGATTATTGCCAACGATACAGTAAATAATATTGAAAAAACGACTTTCAAAATCGTGAGCGAAGGTGCGGTGAACTCCGTTTTAAGCTATAATTACCACAACTGGAAAATAGATGGAAATAATTACGACGCACAAGAAACTTCTTCGATCTGGCCGGGAATGTACGGTTACAAAAACACAGTTTCTTTAAATGGTTTAAAAGGAAACGAAATGTTGCTTATAACACTTTCTAACCTAAACAATAAAAACCCATTGCAAGTAATCGATTCAGGAGATTTTGTGTGTTTTATTCAACACGATAAATTAACCTACGATCGCCAATGGATTTTGGGAACGGCCGTAATTATTCCGAAAGATGTTTATAAAGGATATATCGAAGCACCAAAAAACGGACAATTAACAGATTCCTTTCTAATAAAATTAAACGTAAAAAATAATCAGCAAATTAGTTATTACCCAATCGCCGGATGGGAACTAAGTGCCGATAAAAACTTTAAAGATTCAGCTTATTTTACTAGCTATGTTACGGATTTAGCGAAGCAGCTTTCGGCAAAGATTAAAGTTGAGGTAAAGTAAGTACAAAGGATGTCATTGCGAGGAACGAAGCAACCTCACGAACAAAAGACACAAAGTTGATCCAGCAAGTGGGATTGCTTCGTTCCTCGCAAAGACAAAAAAATAACTAAACTAACACCAAACCAAAAAAATGAAAAAAATCCTAACCCTGATAATCTTCATTCTCGCTTTCACGCAAGTGTCATTATCTCAAAATTATACAAACGACAAATTCCCCGACGGATCACCAATCACAAACTGGTTTAAAGATTATACCAAACTGCAGCTAAAAGATTTAGGGAAACAATACACCATCACAGATTTCGGCGTAAGCAAAGACAGCACCAAAATGCAAACCACAGCAATTCAAAAAGTAATTGACAAAGCCGCGGCAAATGGCGGAGGCGTAATTGTGATTCCGAATGGCGTTTATTTAAGCGGAGCTTTGTTTTTTAAACCAAAAACAGCTTTGTACGTTTCAGAAGGAGGAGTTTTAAAAGGCTCAGATAATATTGCTGATTTTCCGATAATGCCATCGAGAATGGAAGGACAAAATCTGGATTATTTTCCGGCTTTGGTAAACGCTTACGGAGTTGATAATTTCTCAATTTCGGGAAAAGGAACCATCAACGGAAACGGTAAAAAATATTGGGAAGCATTCTGGCAAAGACGAAAAGAAAATCCAAAATGTACCAATCTTGAAGTTTCAAGACCAAGATTAGTTTTTGTATGGAATTCAAACAACGTACAATTGCAAGATGTAAAACTTATTAATTCGGGTTTTTGGACCAATCATTTTTACAAATGCAATAATGTAAAAATGCTGGATTTGTATATATTTTCACCGCATGTTGGCGTAAAAGCACCAAGTACAGACGCTATTGATATTGATATTTGCACTAATTTTTTAGTAAAAAGCTGTTATATGTCTGTAAACGATGATGCAATTGCTTTAAAGGGCGGAAAAGGACCGTATGCAGATCAGGATAAAAACAACGGACCCAATGCGAATATAATCATAGAAGACTGTAATTTCGGATTTTGTCATTCTTCCCTAACAAACGGAAGCGAGTCAATTCATAACCGAAATGTAATTATGCGCAATTGTAAAATAGATGGCGCATCAAGAATGTTATGGCTTAAAATGCGTCCCGATACACCACAGCGATATGAATATATTAGAGTGGAAGATATTAAAGGAGAAGCAAAAACTGGTCTGGCGGTTTTTGCCTGGAAACAATTTTTTGATTTAAAAGGACGAAAAGATATTCCGCTTTCTTACGGAGACAATATCACCTTAAAAAATATCACCTTAAAATGTGAGACTTTTTACGGAGTTGAAAATGATCCAAATGTTCGTTTATCCAATTTTACTTTCGAAAACTTAAAGATTGAAACCGTAAAAACGGATATAGACAAAAGTTTAATCAACGGAGTTACTTTTAAAAATGTTTACATAAACAAACAGCTAATTGATTAATTTGCAGAGCCACAAGTTGTAAGAGTTTACGCTTGTAATGGCTTTTTCTGCTGATTTTGCAATAATAAAATTGTCTGAAAATTGCTATTATGCCGTGATTACTAAGTGATAAGGTGAAATTTTTTTCAAAAAGTTATTTCCGTAATGATTTGATTATGAATCATGAAGAAGATCGGTTAATGAAATATTAACTTTGGGGATAAAATGAGTGATAATTTTAACACTAAAGTTGCGTTATCTTTCAAGCAAACTTTTATTTTTGCGCCTTAATTTAACAAGTATAAGCATGAAAGATCTATTAGTAAAAATCAACGCCGAAATCGACACATTCAAAGCAGAGGCTGAATCATTAACTGAAAAAGGAGTTAAAGCTGCTGGACCTAGAGCTCGTAAAGCAACTTTAGAAATTGAAAAACTTTTAAAAGAATTCAGAAAAGTTTCTATCGAAGAATCAAAAAAATAATCTTTTTTGAACAAAAGATAAAACCTCGTTTAAGCAATTAAACGAGGTTTTCTTTTTTAAGTTACTTGTTAAAAGTTATAGGTTAGGGGTTAGGCGTAAATGAGCATAACTCTGAGCAATAATGAAAACTATACTAAAGTTGGTAAAAAAACATCCCGAAGCCTCGGGAAACAAAGCTTTGGGGACTTAAATTGTGTAACACAACTTAAATCTTAGTGAACTTTGCGAAAAACCTTTGCGATCTCTGCGTTAAAAAATAATCAGGAAGTAAAATTTTTAATGTTTCTCTACAACATTAATGTTGACCCATAACCTAACTCAAAACTCATAACCTAACTTTTTAATACTTTCTGCAACGGTTTGCGCATTTAATTTTGCACCTTCAAAGCCAGTGTGCGTGTGATCTTTTGGGAAAAAGGCTTTTACTTTTTCTTTTCCTAACGCTTCGTATTTTAGTGCTACGATTTCATTTAAATCGATATAAAGAACACCTTCCTTATCAGCCGCTTCTTTCGACCACTTTCCATAAGTTTCTGTTCTTCTTTCAACTTTATTGTTTGGCCATTCGTTTCTTGGAGTTTGACTTAATACAATTACAATCGCACCTTTTTCTTTGGCTTCGCGAATAAATTTCTCCATATACCAGCCAAAAGTATGAACGATTTCCTTTGATCCGTCTGGCAGAGCAACTTCCTGAGTTTCATTTCCATTTCCTTTTAAAGAACCTCTCAATTTTTCCTTATCAACAGCTCCTGCATCATTATGACCAAACTGAATCAGGACAAAATTTCCGGGCTGTAATTGGTTTTTAACATCATTCCAAAGGCCTTCATGGTCAAAAGTTCTTGTGCTTCGTCCGCCTCGTGCTTTATTAATCACTTCAACTCTTGTGGTATCGCAAAATGTAGGAAAAGTGACGCCCCAGCCTACAGCATTTTCATCTTTATTATTTGCCATGGTAGAATCTCCAATTAAGAAAACTTTTTTCTTTGGAGGAAACACAATCTTAGTCTCTTTCAAAATATAATTTTTCAGGGAATTTTTACTTTCCCTTAATTCATTAATAATAACAGAAGCCGAAAGTACAGCACCTTTTGCCGAGGTATGCGTATGATCTTTTTTATAGAAATAAGTTCCCGTTACTTTTGCTTCACCCAATTTTTCCATTTCCAAAGCCATTTTATTATTCAAATCAATAAAAGTAACTTTTTCTTTTTCGGCAATTTGTTTTGCCCATAATCCGTACGATGTATTGTTACGAGGAACTTTTCCGTCCTTCCAGTCGTTTCTTGGAATTGGCGAACAAATTATCGGAATCGCCCCTTTTGATTTTGCTTCGCTAACTATTTTCTGAATATACCAGCCGTAAGTATGCACGGTTTCGTGTTTTTTGGTCAGGATATTATCAATTTCCTGTGTTTCAATTCCAATGCCTTTAATCGTTCCGCGTGCGCGAAGACTATCATTTATTGGTCCGTCGTCATTATGTCCAAACTGAATCAAAACATAATCGCCTTTTTTTAATTTGTTTAAAACCGGCGTCCATAAACCTTTATCCTGAAAAGTTCTGCTGCTTGTTCCGCCCAAGGCGTGATTTTCTACACTAACTTTTGTAGTATCCAAAAACTGACCAATAAAATCTCCCCAACCCCAAAGTCCGCCAGTTCCGTCGCCTTTACCGTTTTTTACGGTAGAATCTCCGACCATAAACACAGTTGGTTTGGAGTCTTGATTTGATGAAAAATTGAAAAATAATAAAGCGAGAGAAAGGACAGAAAATATTTTAATTGATTTCATGAATGAGATAATTTGTCAATTAGATAATTAGATAATGTGAAGCCCAAGCTTTGTCAAAGTTTAAAACTTTGACAAAGCTAGTAAACCTGAAACCTGAAACCTGAAACCTGAAACCTGAAACCTGAAACCTGAAACCTGAAACCTGAAACCTGAAACCTGAAACCTGAAACCTGAAACCTGCAACCTGCAACCTGCAACCTGCAACCTGCAACCTGCAACCATTTCAAAACTAACTATTCCATTTTTATATACTATCCTGTGCTATGATGTTAAAATATTATCGAATTATAAATTATTAAATTATAAAAATCAGGTAGGTACAGGATGGTAAAATATAAAAAAACAAAGAAATTGCAGTTATATTATCAAATAATTTAGATTTAGTTGATGATTATTATAAGTAACACCCAATCGTGCATGAAGCTTACCATTACTAAAATACATTACACTTCAATTTTGATTTGCACATTTTTGTTATGTTCTGCGCTATTATTTAGTCAGGAAAAACAAACGTCCCGAAAAATACATTATGTGCCGGACGGAAATAGTTTTGTGCTTAAAAATGGTACACGAAAATTCAATAGAGCACTTTATGGCTCCAATACAGGATTTAGGGTAGAAACAGGAGATTTGCCGGAATTTGCAATGTATATGCCCGGAATGGGCGGAAATTTAAAGTTTGGCTTAGTAAACGGAAAAGAGAATAAATGGATTGCCGAAGCTTCAAAAATTGAAACACAATATGTTTTTGGAATCATGCAATATCAAATTCAGGATCTGGTTTTAGGATCCGGAAAATTGTTTATTGATGTCGTTGCTTTAAAAGAAAAAGAAGGTTTTATTGTAAAAATATACGGTAAAAATGTGTCAAAGAGTACCAATTTAATTTGGGAATTTGGCGGTGCAACAGGCAAAAAGTTCAGTCGTGACGGTGATATTGGTGCCGATCCGGAATCTGTTTTTTATTTAAAACCCGAATATTGTATCAATAATAAATACACTTTAAAAAAAGATTCATTTTTGTTGGAATATGGTTCAGAAAGCAACAAACAAAAAACAGGAAATAATAAAAATATAACCGGATTTTTTCCTGAATCTCAAATGCATTTAGCCAATGCGAACAATCAAAATTCTCCCCTGGAATTGTTTAATTCTACTGCAGAATTATTGCCCGTTATTACAGGAAAGAGAAACTCAATTGATGAAAAAGCACAATATTTTTTATTTTTATCAGAAGATTCAAAAGATCATTTTACCCAAAAATCAATAGCAGCACTTTACGAAAAATCAGTTGTCGAAACACAACTTTTAGCGAATAGGGTTAAAGTCTCAACTCCTGATCCTTATATAAATACACTAGGTTCAGCACTTTCAATTGCAGCCGACGGAATTTGGGAAAGTCCGGCTTATCTTCATGGTGCGATTGCGTGGAGAATGTATCTCAATGCGTGGCGTGGCGCTTATACAGCAGATCCTTTGGGTTGGCATGATAGGGCAAAAACGCATTTTACAAGCTACAGTAATTCGCAGGTAATAATGCCAGAAAGCGGTCCGGTTGTTTTTGATGAAGAAAAAAATCTGGCGCGTCAAAAAGAGGAAATCGGAACTTCGATGTTTAGCAGCGGTTACATTAGCCGTAATCCAAATAAAAATACTTTGGCGCATCATTATGATATGAATCTGGTTTTTATTGATCAGATGTTGCGTCATTTTAAATGGACGGGAGACGTTGCTTTTATGAAAGAAATGTGGCCCACAATTCAAAGACATTTAAACTGGGAAAAACGAAATTTTGATCCCGATAATGATGGACTTTATGATGCATACGCATCTATATGGGCGAGCGATGCGTTACAATACAGCGGTGGAGGCGTGATTCATTCTTCGGCATATAATTATTATGCGAATAAAACAGTTGCCGAAGTTGCTAAAATTATAAAGGCGGATACAAAGCCATTTTTTAATGAAGCCGACAAGATTTTAAAAGCTACAAACGATCAGCTTTGGATTCCCAAAAAAGGGATTTTTGCCGAGTATAAAGACGCGCTAGGAAATAGATTATTACACGATGTGCCCGGAATCTGGAGTATTTATCATACAATCGATTCCGAATTATCAAATCCTTTTGAAAGTTATCAGATGCTGAATTATGTCGATAAACAAATTCCGCATATTCCAATTTCAGCAGAAGGATTGGATAAAAAAGATTTGTATGTAATAAGTACAACCAATTGGCAGCCTTATACATGGTCAATAAATAATGTGGCGCTGGCTGAACAATTGCATACTTCATTGGCTTTTTGGCAAGGTGGAAAAAGTGAAGAAGCTTACAAAATGTGGGAAAGTGTTTTGATAGAAAGTATGTATCTGGGGGCGTCTCCCGGAGGTTTTGAGCAATTGTTGTATCAGGATGCAATTCGTGGAGAATTATACCGCGATTTTGCAGATCCAATTGGCATGGCGTCACGAACTTTAGTCGAAGGTCTTTACGGAATTCAGCCTGATGCCCTAAAAGGGGTTTTAACTATTAAACCCGGTTTTCCTTCAAAATGGAATGAAGCTTCTTTAGAGATTCCGGATATTACTTTTTCTTTTAGAAGAGAAAATAAAAAAGAAACCTATCATATAGAGAATCGTTTTCCGACTCAAATGAATCTGAATTTGGTTTTAAATGCACCTTTCGAAAACATTCAAAGCATTATGGTAAATGGTAAAATAGCAAGTTATAGAGCTATTTCTCAAAGTATTGGAAATCCGAAAATCAGTATAGAAACAGCGTACGCTAAAGTTCATGATATTGTTGTTACCTGGCGCGGAGGCACTATAGAGCAAATGCGTCACAAAACATTTTACACTTCGGGAGAAAATTTGAACATGATTGTTTTTAAATCTCAAATCGTTTCTGTTTATGACCCGCAATCTGTTTTGGGAGAAATATCGAATAAAGAAAAAATGCTTCATGCGACCTTAAACGGAGAAGGAAATAAGAGTTTTTTCGTGAAATTAAAACAAGGTGAATTCTTTTGGTGGGAACCTATTGATTTGAATATTAAATCTGAGGAACTTAATAAAACAGAAACAAATTGGGATATTCCTGTGCATAAATCCGCGCGTATAGAAACGATTCCGCTTTCGTCATTTTTCAATTCAAAAGTAACTGATATTTTTAATTATGAATATCTTTCGCCAAGACCAAAAACGGTAACATTGCAATTACCAAAACAAGGGATTGGAAATTGGTGTTATCCAAATGTCTCGGTAAAAATTGATGATAGCGGATTGCGTGAAAAAGCAAAAGCAAACGGACAAATTACAACTCCAAACGGGATTCCGTTTCAAACGCCTTCTGATGAAAATCAAAAAAATATAATCTTCACTTCGATGTGGGATAATTTTCCCGAAAGTATTGCTATTCCGCTTGACGGAAAAGCTTCTCATGCTTATTTCATGATGGCGGGAACGACAAACCCCATGCAAAGCCGAATTGTAAACGGAGAAATAAAAATAAATTATACCGATGGAACTTCGGATGTTTTAGAATTAAAAAATCCTGAAAACTGGTGGCCAATAGAACAGGATTATTTTATCGACGGATTGGCGTTTACAACAGATGCTCCAAAACCACCGAGAATTTATTTAAAAACAGGAGAAATTACAAGAGATTTTAAGGATTTCAAAACCATAAAAGGTTTCTCAAATTACGGAGTTGAGGGAGGCGCAGGAACAATTTTAGATTTGCCTTTGGATAAAAATAAGACATTAAAAAGCCTGACTTTGAGAACTATCGCCAATGATGTTGTGATTGGTTTGATGAGTTTGAGTTTAATTAGATAATTTTTTAATTAGAGAATGTGTCAATGAGATAATTAGATAATGCGTGGCGAGCTTTGTCAAAGTTTTAAACTTTTACAAAGCTTAGGTGGTGATGAAAAAAGCTCCAGAGGAGCAATATATTTATAGAAACATTTTATGCACAGGAATTAAAGTCCCAGAGGGACGATATATAGATTATTAATTAGATAATGTAAAACGCTCCAGAGGAGCAATATATTTATAGGAACATTTTATGCACAGGAATTAAAGTCCCAGAGGGACGATATATAGATTATTAATTGGATAATGTAAAACGCTCCAGAGGAGCAATATATTTATAGAAACATTTTACCCACAGGAATTAAAGTCCCAGAGGGACGATATATAAATTATTAATTGGATAATGTAAAACGCTCCAGAGGAGCAATATATTTATAGAAACATTTTATGCGCAGGTATTAAAGTCCCAGAGGGACGATATATAGATTATTAATTGGATAATGTAAAACGCTCCAGAGGAACAATATATTTATAGAAACATTTTATGCACAGGAATTAAAGTCCCAGAGGGACGATATATAGATTATTAATTAGATAATGTAAAACGCTCCAGAGGAGCAATATATTTATAGAAACATTTTACGCACAGGAATTAAAGTCCCAGAGGGACGATATATAAATTATTAATTAGATAATGTATGTCAAACTTTAAAACTTTGACAAAGCTTACGTTACGAAAATAAATGCTCCATTAGGAGCTACATGTTGGTAGAAAAAAAAGATACCCGCAAACAATTTGTCCCGTAGGGACTACACAAAATAATGTAACCACAATCTTGTCATCCCCCAGGAACGAGGGATCTCCGCAAGAAACTCCGTAAAGAAGTTGCCAATCTTTGTAGAGTTTCGAGTGTGATTTCTCCTCCGTCGAAATGACAAAACTATACCATAAAACTAATCATAACTATGAAAAAATATCAATTAATTACTCTATTTCTATTTTCCACTTCGCTGTTTGCCCAAAAAATAGACAGAAAAGCATTGGTAACAAGACATAACGTGCAAATTACGGCAATCGATACTTTGGCTTCGCTAACAGTTGGAAACGGTGCTTTTGCATTTACGGTAGACGCCACAGGTTTACAGACTTTCCCAAAAAAATATCAAAACGGAATTCCGTTAGGAACGCAGTCAGAGTGGGGTTGGGATAGTTATAAGAACACAAAAGGTTATAAGTTTTCTGAAACTTTACGAGATTATAAACAATACGGGAGAGATATTTCATATACCGTTCAGATCAAAGAACCTTCGAGAAGAGTTGAAGCGGTGAATTGGTTTCGTCAAAATCCGCATTTGTTACAATTAGGAAATTTAGGTTTTGAAATCACCAAAAAAGATGGAAGTCCTGCAAAACCCGAAGATATCAAATCGATCACTCAAAAACTGAATTTATGGACGGGTGCAATCGAAAGTTATTTTGAAGTGGAAGGAATTCCGGTAACAGTTTTAACAGCTTCTCATCAGGAAAAAGATGCGATTGGTGTAAAAGTGAAATCAGATTTACTGCAGCAGAAACGCCTGAAAATTAGTTTAAGAATTCCGTTTCCAACCGGAGATTGGGCTGATATGGGAACACAATGGGAAGGAAAACAGGATTATAAAAGTAATCTTGTAGAAAAGTCTAAAAATGAAGCTGTTGTAACGCACGTAATGGACAGCATTTCGTACGACGTTAATTTGATGTGGAAAGGAAATGCGCAGATTAAAAAAACTTCGGATCATTATTTTGTAGTGGAAGCTTCGAATACAAATGTTTTAGAATTGAGCTGTCTTTTTGCTTTAGCAGAAAAAAAAGCAGCAAATTCTTCTTTCGCAGAAATTGAAAACAGCAGTATAAAAGGCTGGGAACAATTCTGGAAAAGTGGTGCAGCTGTAGATTTTTCGGGAAGTACAGATAAGCGTGCCAATGAATTAGAAAGACGGGTTATTCTATCGCAATATCTTACCAAAGTGCAATGTACAGGAAAAGTGCCGCCACAGGAAACAGGATTAACATATAACAGTTGGTACGGAAAACCGCATTTAGAAATGCATTGGTGGCATGGCGTTCATTTTGCACTTTGGAACAGACCGGAACTATTAGAAAAAAGCCTGCCATGGTATCAAAAGGTTTTTGATAAGGCAAAAAACATAGCCAAAAGGCAAGGTTTTGAAGGTGCAAGATGGCAAAAAATGACTGATCCTGATGGAAATGAAAGTCCGTCGTCTGTGGGTTCATTTTTGATTTGGCAACAGCCGCATTTTATTACTTATGCCGAATTAATATACAGAGCAAATCCAACGAATAAAACCTTGAATTTGTATAGCGAACGCGTTTTTGCAACGGCAGATTTTATGGCTTCGTTTGCTAACTATGATGCTAAAAATGATCGCTATGTTTTGGGACCGGGTGTAATTCCGGCGCAAGAACGCTTTAAGGCGATGGAAACTTTTAATCCAACTTATGAATTGGCATATTGGAATTGGGCCTTAAAAACAGCAATTGCATGGAAGAAAAAACTCAATCAGAAAGTACCCGAAAAATGGGAAACTGTTTTGGCTAAATTATCAAAATTACCCGTTTCAGATCAGGTTTATCTGGCTACGGAAAGCGCGACAGACTCCTACACAAATCCGGAATTTAAAACCGATCATCCATCTGTATTGGGAACTTTCGGAATGCTTCCTGAAACCTCTCTTTTAGATAAAAAAATCATGAAAAATACATTTGATTTGGTTTGGAAAACATGGTCGTGGGATAAAACGTGGGGATGGGATTTCCCCATGACGGCAATGTCTGCAGCTCGTTTGCAAATGCCGGAGAAAGCGATTGATGCCCTTTTTATGAATGTAACAACAAATACGTACTTAAAAAACGGACATAATTATCAGGCAGAAAGACTAACATTATACCTTCCCGGAAACGGAGGATTATTAACCGCAGTCGCCATGATGTGCGCCGGTTGGGACGGATCGATTGAAGAAAATCCTGGATTCCCTAAGGATGGAACCTGGAAAGTGAAGAGCGAAGGATTTAAGAAAATGTTTTGATCGAGAAATGGCACACGGATGACGCAGATTTAAACGGGTTAACGCGGATTTTTTTATTGTTTTGTCATTTCGAGGAACGAGAAATTGCACCCAGAGAGCAACGAACTGTGTGGTTACGTTATGTGATTTCTCCTCTGTCGAAATGACAATACAGCGAAAGAAAACAAAAAAATCAGCGACAATCTGCCTAACCCGCGTCATCCGCGTTCCATTACAATCCAACAAAAAAAAAACTAATTATGAAAAACACAATTCTATTCTTGTTATTACTTTCATCAGGTTCGGTATTTGCCCAAAGACAAATGGAAAACCTTGACCGTGGCGTAATCGCAGTAAAAAGCAACAATCAGTTTTTTATAGGCTGGCGCGTTTTGGGAACTGATCCTGAGGATCTGGCATTTAATTTATACCGAAAAAGCGGAACAAAAAAAGCAATCAAACTGAATGAAAAGCCAATATTAGGAGCTACGAATTTTGTTGATGAAAAGGCAAATTCTAAAGAAGAAAATACCTGGTTTGTAAAAACGGTTTTAAAAGGAAAAGAGACGGCTGCAAAAGGAAGCTTTACAATTCCGGCAGCAAGTCCTGAGAAAGAGTATTTGTCGATTGTTTTGAAACCGGTTGAAGGTTATATTCCGAATGACCTTTCGGTGGGAGATTTAGACGGCGACGGACGATATGATTTGATTGTACACATGACGGGAAAAGCGCATGATAACTCGCATACCGGAATTACAGATCCGCCTATATTTCAGGCATATACTTTGGATGGGAAATTTTTGTGGCAAATCAATTTAGGAAAGAACATCCGCGAAGGCGCACATTATACACAGTTTATGGTTTATGATTTGGATGGCGATGGAATTTCTGAATTGGTTTGCAAAACGGCCGACGGAACAACTGATAGTGCAAATAATATAGTAGGCGATGCATCAAAAGATTGGGTTGATCGGGATGAAAAATCGCCCACTTATGGAAAAATTTTAAAAGGCGCTGAATATCTTTCGGTTTTTAATGGAAGAACCGGAAAACTGATTACAACGGTTGATTACATTGCAGAAAGAGGTGATCTCGCAGGCTGGGGCGGAAGAGGCGGCAGCGGAGGAAACGATACAAAAGGAAACAGAATGGATCGCTTTACGGCTTGTGTTGCTTATTTAGATGGTATTCATCCGAGCGTTGTGATGTGCCGAGGTTATTACGGAAGAACGGTTTTGGCGGCCTGGGATTTTAAAAATAACAAACTCACTTCGAGATGGGTTTTTGACAGTAAAGATGCCGAAAATCCTTATTCCGGAATGGGAAATCACGGACTTACGGTTGCTGATGTTGATAACGACGGAAAAGATGAAATTATCTACGGAGCAATGTGCGTTGATGACAATGGAAAAGGTTTGTACACAACAGGTTTTAGACACGGTGATGCGTTGCATGTTTCTGATCTTGATCCTGATATTCCGGGTTTAGAAGCATTTGGAATTCATGAAATTGAAAACGGAACAACAGGCCCGGGCGTCACTTTATTCGCTGCTGCAGATGGCAAAGTTTTGTTTACTGATTCACCAAATGAAGATGTGGGCCGTGGCGTGGCTGATAATATTGACCCAACCCGAAAAGGAGCGCAATGCTGGTGGTCTGGATCTCCGGATTTACATGATATAAAAGGCAAACCGATTGGAAAAGCGCCAACATCAACTAATTTTTTAATTTATTGGGATGGAGATTCTTCGAGAGAATTGTTGAATTCAAATTATATCGATAAGTATAATGTTGGCAGATTATTTACAGCAACGGGCGCGGCTTCCAACAACGGGACAAAATCGACTCCGGCGCTTTCTGCAGATATTTTGGGAGATTGGCGGGAAGAACTGATTTTGAGATCTGAAGACAATAAAGAATTACGAATTTATTCGACCACAATTCCAACCCAAATCAGGCAATATACTTTAATGCACGATCCACAATACAGGTTGAGTATTGCGTGGCAAAATGTGGGTTACAACCAGCCGCCGCATACGAGTTTTTATATGGGAAAAGGCATGAAACCTGCACCAAAACCTAATATTGTTTTAGTTCCGTTAAAGAAATAAAAATGAGTCCCGATTTAAATCGGGACTTTTTTTTGGCAGTTAAGAAATAATGATTTTTGAAATATCAAATAATTATCATTTTATATGATCGGATTTTTATTTAATAATTATTTGTTTGTAAAAATGTCATATATATAATAAAATTATTGTTTTGGTTTTATATTCATAATTAAAGGGTTGAGTGATTTGTTTGCTATTGACAATCAGTTAGTTGAAGACTTTTTGGGTTAAAATAAACTTAAATATTTATTGTAATATACTGAAAACTAACAGGATACTACAGGATGGTAAGAAAATTACTTCTGGATAAATTTGAGTAGCTAACTATTAATTAACCAAATTAACTTTTATGAAAAACAAATTAAGTTTTCTGCTGGCTATAGCTTTGATTGCACTCCTTCATGCATCAGCTTTTGCACAGAACAAAGTAGTTAAAGGTACAATTACAGACGGAACTGGATTGCCTGTTCCGGGAGTTAATGTCCTCATTAAAGGAACCCCGAATGGCGTAAGTACAGATATGGATGGAAGTTATTCCATAAGTGTTGCATCGGGTGCCGTTCTTGTTTACAGTTTTATTGGTTTTAAAAAACAGGAAATCACTGTTGGAAATTCAAATGTTTACAATGTTGCCCTTAAGGAAGAGGATAATTCTCTCGAAGAAGTTGTTGTCGTTGGTTATGGTGTAAAAAAGAAAAAGGATCTTACAGGGTCTATTGTGAGTGTAGGCGCTGAGGAAATCGCTTCAAGGCCTGTTGTAAATGCTGTACAGGCAATGCAAGGAAAAGCAGCCGGAGTAGATATTACCACAAATGAACGCCCGGGTACGGTTGGTACGGTTACTATTCGTGGCGCACGTTCTATTTCTGCATCCAATGCTCCGCTGTATGTTGTAGACGGAATTCCGTTAAATTCAAGATTGATTACCGATTCAAGTACGGGGAAAATTAGTGTGGATCCGAATTCTGGTGGAATCGATTTTTTGAACCCTACGGATATTGAAACGATTGATGTCTTAAAAGATGCTTCGGCAACAGCTATTTATGGTTCACGTGGCGCAAACGGAGTTATTATCGTAACGACCAAAAAAGGAAAAAACGGAAGATTTACTTTAAATTATGATACTTCGATCATGTTCGAAACCATTCATGAAAATGCACCCATGATGAATTCGGCCGAATATATCGAATTTCGACGTTGGGGAAGGTATTATTCCAATCCCGGTGCTTTTCCAAAAGGAGATGCGCCAACAATTGAAAATGACAAATTAATTTTTCTGGCTTCCGCCGATCCTTCTGCGTGGGCCAATATTGAAAAAGGATGGAGAGATGCCGAAGGCAATTTAACCGCAACCTGGGATGGCTCAAAAGTTGGAACGACAGACTGGACAAAATTTGTAACCCGAACCGGAATTACACAACAGCATACCATTGGCGTAAGCGGCGGAACTGAAAAAATGAAAGCCTACGGTTCTTTTGGATATCTCAATAATACCGGAACATTAAAAGGACAAGGCTATGTTCGTTACAGTGGTACAGCAAGTGTTGACATTACGCCAACAAAATGGTTCCAGATGGGAGTAAGCCTTAACACAAGTTATGGTGTTAATGAATATGGGCAATCAAACGTGGGGAGAACTGCCGTTACAACTACTACCGGAATTTATGCTACAGCCCGTACCAATCTTCCATACGCGGTGCCGTATGACAATAACGGAGTACGAATCGATAATCCCGGAGGAGATTCTACAATAAGAACTCCTGTTGATGAAGATAAATATTCGCAGGATCAGCGTGTTTCATTACGTGCTTTTGGTAGCTTATATGCACAGTTTGATTTTGGTGCTTTTTCGTCTAAACTGGATGGTTTAAAATACCGAATTAATTTTGGTCCCGATATTACGTCTTATCGCGATGGCGTTTATTTAGATGGAAAATCGGCCATTCGATCCGGAACAAGTTTTGCTTCTTTATACAATGAAAGATCAATTTCGTATACGCTGGACAATCTGATTTTTTACAACAAAACAGTTGGCAATCATAATTTTGGAGCCACTTTGTTAATGAGCCAGACAGAATATCACAATGAGCAAAGTTCAATGTCTGCGAATGATATAAAAAATCCTGCCAACAAATGGAATGCCTTAAATCCTGCTAATGTTACACTTGCAGGTTATTCTTCCGGTTTAACAGATACAGGTTTACTGTCGTATATGGGAAGAGTAAATTATGGCTATGACGACAAATATTTGCTAACAGCTTCTGGTCGTTTTGACGGGGCTTCGCAATTGGCTCCAGACAAAAGATGGGCCTTTTTTCCGAGTGCTTCTGTAGCGTGGGTGATCAACAAAGAAAAATTTCTGGAAAATGTAACATGGCTTAATCAATTAAAAATGAGAGTAGGTTTTGGTGTTACCGGTAATGCTGCAGTTCCTGCTTATGCAACGCAGCCGCCTTTGATAGGAATCGTTTATCCAAACGGATCCGGTGTTACAAATAATACTTCTTTTGGAAATTTACAATTGGGCTGGGAGCAGACTTCGCAGTTTAATTACGGGATCGATTTTTCTATGTTTAATAACAGAATTTCTGGCGCCTTGGATTATTATACCAGCAAAACCACAGATTTGTTATTAAAAAGCAGCGTTCCAACTGTTCTTGGTGTAAAAGATACGTATCAAAATGTTGGTGAAACAGAAGGAAACGGAGTCGAACTTACTTTAAACACCATAAACATAAGCTTAAAAGATTTTGAATGGAGTTCTAATTTTAGCGGATCGTATCAGCAAAGTAAAATTGTATCGCTTCAAAATGGAAAATTTGATGATATCAACAACAATTTATTTATTGGAGAATCGCAAAATGTAATTTACGGTTTTGCGTCAAACGGAATCTGGAAACCCGAAGATGCAGTAGAAATGGCAAAATTTAATACGGCAGCGGGTTCCAATATTTTTTCATTTGGAAATGCCAGACCTGTTGATCAAAATGGAGATTATAAAATTGATGCCAATAATGACCGCGTTATCATTGGTTCAAAAGATCCAAAATATATTGTGGGTTTAACCAATACTTTCGTGTACAAAAATGTCGAATTATCCTTTTTTGTGTATGGTCGAATCGGCTATTTGTATGATACTTTAGGAGAAAACGAAGGCGCAAAAGGAAGTCAGCGAGCCATTAATTATTACACTGATAATAATACAAATGCCGAGTATCAAAAACCAATTTATTCTGCCGGAACAGGAGACCCTTATTTTCCTGTTTTGGGGTATCGAAACGGAGCATTTTTAAAAATGAGAAACATTTCTTTAGGCTACCATTTTGATAAGGATTTAATACAAAAACTGGGAATTTCTAAAATGAAATTATACTGTCAGGCGACAAATCCGGGAATGATTTTCTCCAAAGTGAAATGGACAGATCTGGATACGCAGACAACAGCTTCAAACAGAGGTGTGACTTTAGGTTTAAATGTAGAATTCTAATTAAACTAAAAAAATCATTATGAAAAATTATAAAAAACAATATATCAGTTTGATGCTTGTTACTGTTTTACTTTTAAGCAGTTCATGCAACAAAGATTTTCTTGACGAAGAATTAACTACAGCATATACTCAGGATTATTATAAAACCGAAGCCGGAATTCAGGCTTTGGCAATTGGAACTTATTATCAGGTATTTGCTGCAGAATTTGCAACCGAAGTTCCGCTTACGGCAACAGAATCAGGAACAGATGAATTTCATGCAGGAGGAGATCCATCCAACTGGATCTGGAATTCGTATTCTTCAGGATTTAAGGCATTTGTAACTGTATCAAATGCAAATACAATTGCTGCCAATACCAATTGGGATAATTTATATATCGGAATCGGAAATGCCAATCAGTTAATTGAATCTTCAATAGCCATTGCATCAACGAACGATGCGATTAAAAAAACAGCTTTAGGCGAAGGCTATTTTTTAAGAGCTTTTAATTATTTAAAATTAGTAAATCAATATGGAGGTGTTCCGTTAAAATTAACCACAAGTTCTACAGTTGAATTAGAATTTACCAGAGCTACGCCACAACAAGTTTTAGAACAGGTAATTGCAGATTTTACACAAGCCTATAACTTATTGAGTAATGCAGGCGCTCCGGCAAAAATTACAAAAGATGCCGCAGCACATTATTTGGCAAAAGCCTATTTAACACGTGCCAGCGAAATAAATGACACCTGGAATTCAGCCACAAAACTCGCAGATTTACAACAAGTGGTAGCCTTATCAGATGAAGTAATTGCACACCATCCATTGGCTTCAAATTTTGTGGAGTTATGGAATTATACTGTTGCAGATGGAGCAAATGAAAAACTTCCTGAGTTAATTTTATCAGCACAATTTAATGCCAGCACCTTAACGACAGGAGGAAATCAACAGCATTTGCATTTTCTTTCCACTTATGATCAGCTGCCGCAAATGCGACGTAATCTTGCAGGAGGAAGACCTTTTAGCCGTTTAGCGCCAACTTATTTTGTATATGATGTTTACGATCATGTAAACGATTCCCGTTTCTGGAAAAGTTTCCAGACCAAAAGTATTGTCAATAACAAATCCGGGACTTATTATAACAACGGTGATTTAGGAATCATGTATATCGTTAATAATGCAGGTGACACCCGTTTTGCAAAAACTAAAAATACAGATGCCATAGTTGATGTAAAAACCGGAAAAACAATTCCGAGTGTTTATGTAGCCTATGCCGCAGATAATATTGGTTTGATGGCCGATGTAAGATTTCCGTCCTTAAGCAAACATTTAGATGGAAACAGAATCGATTTGAGTAACACAAAGGGTTCGCGTGATATTATTTTAGCGCGTTCTGCAGAAACCTATTTGCAGGCTGCAGAAGCAAAAATACGTTTGGCACAAATAGGTGGCGCTACATTTTCGGATGCATTACCTTATATCAACGCCGTAAGGACTCGTGCCCAATACAAAGCGGGAGAAAATCGTGCTGCTTACACAGATGGTTCTGCAGCATACACAACCACAGGTCAGGCGGGAATTCCTATTTCTTTTGTTCCTGAAAATTCTTATTATGAATCAAATAACATTCCTGTTTCAACAGCTGCTACAAGTTTGGCAATTACCAGTATTGGAGCTTTGCCTTTAGAAGATCAGGCTGTAATTTCGAAGTTAGGATATGCAGGTGATTACGACCGAATGTTATGTTTAATACTGAATGAACGCACCAGAGAACTTTGCGGAGAATTCCACCGTTGGGAAGATTTAAGCAGAACCAAAACTTTAGTAGCCAGAGCAAAAGCCTATAATATTGAAGCGAATCCAAACATTCAGGATTTCCATCATCTGCGTCCTATTCCACAAACTTTCCTTGACGGAGTTTATACAAACGGAAGACCGTTGACCGCCTCAGAAAAAGATGCCATGCAGAATCCGGGTTATTAAGATTTATTGAATATGAATTTCAAACACAGATTTCAAACACGAATTTCACAAATTGCCACTAATTATTGGTTCGTGAAATTAATTTCAAAAATTAAGTTTACCATCCAGATTTGTGCAAATTAGTGAAATTCGTGTTTGAAATTAACCTCTCAAAACAGTAGAATATGCTAAACAACGCAACAATTCGAAACGCTTTTAAAATGAAATTAAAGTCAGGTTTTGAAGCAGAATATAAAAAAAGGCATGACGAAATTTGGCCGGAATTAGCAAAATTACTTTCAGAAACGGGAATTCAGGATTATAGTATTTTTTTAGATGAAGAGACCCTGATACTTTTTGCAGTCCAAAAAATTAGTCCCGACTTTGATCAGCAGTATTTGCCCAATCATCCCATAGTAAAAACATGGTGGGCCTATATGGCTGATATTATGGAAACCAATCCGGATAATTCGCCAGTTGCCGTTTCATTAAAAGAAGTTTTTCATTTAGATTAGTTCGTATTAATCTATGACAAAAAAAATCAACACATAGAAACATAGAATAAAATATTAATAAAAAGGATTTAAAGAAAATCAAGATTTTCCACACATAACTATGTTTGTTTAAACAAGTGAAATGCCTTTTTTCGCAAAGAGAATCTATGTTTCTATGTGTTAAAATAATTACATCCAACGGATTTTAACAAACTACAATTATGAAGTATAAACCAGCCAAAATAATAATATTTTTTACTTTCGGAATATGTTTTTCGATAAATGCCCAAACAACAGATGCCACAGCGCCATTGCATTTAATGCAGCCCGATTATGTAACGCCATACGTGATTCCCGAGAAAAATAATATCGAAAATGTATTAAACAGAGTTTATATTTTTCTCGAAGAAAATACAGCTTCAAAAGTTGTAAATGAAAGTGATAATTCAGAAGTAAAAGATTTAAAAAAAGCCAAAGGAAAAATCAAATTTTCTCCCGGCGCTTTCAGGTTAACAAGTTACGAATGGGGCGTAACCTACGCAGGAATGCTTTTAGCAACCGAAGCAACAGGAAATAAACAATATGCAGATTATACCAATAAACGCATAAAACTCATTGCAGATGTCGTGGAGAATTATAAACCCGAAAATCTAAAAGATTCTCCCGTACATACGGTTTTAAATCCAAGAGCTTTAGACGATGCGGGCGCTTTGTGTGCCGCATTTATAAAAGCCAAAAAAGCAGGAATTAATGCCAATGTCGATCCCGTAATAAATAATTTTATCAAATACATAAGCGAAAAAGAATTCCGACTAAAAGATGGAACACTCGCCAGAAACCGACCTCAGGACAATACACTTTGGTTAGATGACATGTTTATGAGCGTACCCGCGCTTGCGCAAATGGGCAGTTATACAGGCGATGTAAAATATTATGATGATGCCGTAAAGCAGGTCAATCAGTTTTCTCAAAGAATGTTCAATTCTCAAAAAGGAATTTATATGCATGGTTGGGTAGAATCTATGCAGGTTCATCCTGAGTTTCATTGGGCCAGAGCCAATGGCTGGGCGGTGATGACAATGGTAGAATTATTAGAAGTTTTACCGAAAAATCATCCCGGATATCCGCAAGTTTTGGCACAGCTTCAAAAACACATTGCAGGTTTATTGCAATATCAGGACGGAACCGGTTTTTGGCATCAATTATTAGATAGAAATGATACCTATTTAGAAACTTCGGCGACAGCCATATACACTTACGCCATTGCCAGAGCCATTAATCGCGGTTATGTCGACAAACTGGCTTACACGCCCGCAGTTGTTTTAGCGTGGAATGCAGTAGTCTCAAAAGTAAATGCAAAAGGGCAGGTAGAGGGAACCTGCGTAGGAACCGGTATGGGTTTTGATCCTGCTTTTTATTATTATCGTCCGGTAAATCTCTACGCCGCGCATGGTTACGGTCCTGTTTTATTGGCTGGAGCCGAAATGATTTTGCTTTTGAAAAATACGCGGTTTGAGATTAATGATAGTTCTATACAGGTTTTGCCACAAAGGCACTAAGTTTTTTTTGCCACGAAGGCACTAAGGCGCAAAGTTTATTTTTGCTACGAAGGCATTAAGACGAAAAGTTTTTTTTTAAAGTAATGATTTTAAGCGTATTGTTTTGTCATTTCGACGCAGGAGAAATCTTCGCGAGAAGCTCGACAAAGATTGGATTCTCGTTGCGGAATTACTTGCGAAGATTTCTCCTGCGTCGAAATGACAAATTGCGAAAAAACCTTTGTGTAAACTTTAGTTTATAGACAAAAGTTTAAATCAAAACCTTTGCGCCTTAGTGCCTTCGTGGCAAAAACCTTCGAGCCTTACCCCCTAAAATCAAACCATAAATTCATTTTAATTCCATCATCACCACTTTTAATACGAATATTAGTGGGCTGACTTTGTGGACCTTGTTGTTCTAAAGGTTTGAAATCGCGCATCGCAGGAATTTCATACATAAACGAAATATCACCATCCGGAAATGGCGGCTGCGGATAACTTCCCTGAAAACCATTTTTAGGCAAATCAGGCGTAAATAATCTCAGAAATAAATTATCAGATTCGCTGAACACTTTAAACGATGAGGTTCCCGCTTTTAGATTAGCGGCCAAGACATTAGCGTGATAACCTTTAAATTCAGGATAAATTAAATTCTCGAAACTTTCGCCCGTTATGGTGTTGTTATAGGCTTTTTCCCAAATGCCGTATGTTGTTCCTTTAATTCTGTTTTTCCAGACGTGATAAGGGCCTCTTCCAAACCATTTAATACCTGTAACTTCTTTTTCAGGAAAACTAAACGTGATACCGAAAGCGCTGATTTTATCTTCAAAAAAAGCACCGTCAAAACCTTCTCCGCCAGAAGCATCTTTCAAGGCGATTAATTCCATTTTGAATCTTCCGTCAGGCTCCATAATCCATTTTATGGAAGATAAACCGCCGGAATAATTTACGGTACAAATGGCTTTTTCACCTTCCTGCGAAATCTGTAAATCTTTTAATTTCGCTTTCATACCAATTGGTCTCGGGCCATTTGTAAGCGGAATTATTGAAGTTTTATTTTTTATTGAAGAGATTTCGCCCGTCAAAGCATCCAAACTAATCGTGACATCATTTCCTTTTAAAATAATTTCATTTCCTGTTTTTGTAACTGTTGATTTTGTCTTGGTATTTTGAACCGCTAAAAATTTAGCAGCATAATATTTTGCTTTGTGAATTGGCCATGTCCAGGTATAAATTTCTTTATTGAATTGATCGAAAGCAGAGATAGACAAAACATCACCATCAGCAAAATTATTCGGAACAGCAAATTGAATTTTACGCGTTTCACCCGGGTCAATACTTGGAATTTCAATTTTTCCTGAACCAATTTCCTTTGAAGTTCCATCAGAATAAAGAACATTATTTTCTGATTTTAAAACTTTAAATTCCATTTTGCAGGAATTCAAATTACTAAAAAGATAATCATTCGAAATTAAAAATGAACCGTCAAAAGCTGATGTGACCTGTTTTGGCAAAAACTGAATCGGCGCCCAGACTTCTTTTACTGTATAATAACTTCCTTCTCTTTCGCGATGAGGTCCCAGAATTCCATCTGCGGCAAGCGAACCTTTTGAATCAAATTTTACATCTCCCGTCCAGTCAGAGCGTTTTACGGCTTCGTCGAGCATCGCCCACATAAATCCGCCTGCAAAAAGCGGACTTTCTTTATACCGATTCCAAAAATCTTCCAGAGCCGCTCCGTGACCATTGTCGTAAGTTCCGTGCATAAATTCCGTTGGAAAAAATACATTTTCACCCGCATTAAAACGATGCATTCCCGTTAAATAAGTCGGGTAGTGGTGCGTGTCCCAGCCATTAAAATCGGCCCACGGATGAATCACAATTCTTTTCTGCGGATCATTTTCTGCAAAAACTTTATCGACATCATAATTCCAGCCGCCTTCATTACCATTATCCCAAATAATGACCGACGGATGATTTACGTCGCGCGTCACCATTTCCGTCACTAATTTGGTTCCTGTTTCCGTATCATAAGAATTTTGCCAGCCCGCCAATTCATTCAAAACAAAAAGACCAAGAGAATCGCAAACGTCTAAGAAATGTTCGTCTGGAGGATAATGCCCGCGAACAGCATTCATATTCATATCTTTCAATAATTTTCCGTCTAATTCACTGATTCGCTTGCTGGTGCTTCTTCCTCCTTCGGGCCAAAACGAATGACGGTTAATTCCTTTCATAATGATTTTTGTACCGTTGACGTAAATTCCGTCCTGCTTTTTAAACTCTAAAGTTCTAAAACCAATGCGTTTATCATATTGATGAAGCACACTTTGGTTTTGTTTTAAAACAAGCTGTAAATCATATAAATTCGGAGTTTCAGGATTCCAAGGTTTAATGTTTTTCCATTGTGCAGATATGGATTCTCTTGTTGTTTTCGCTTTAAGCGGAAAAGTAAAAGTTTCGAAATTTTCACCTTTTAAACCTTTCAATGTCACTTCCAAAACTGTGTTTTTCGGAATGTTTTTTAAATTGAGATCAATCGTAATTGAACCGTCCATTTTTGGATTTACGGCAATATGTTCAATATGAGTTTTAGGCGAAACTTCTAACCAAACCGGGCGATAAATTCCGCCAAAAAGCCACCAATCTGCCCGACGTTCTGCCGCGTTAACTGATTTATTTGCAGAATGTTTCCAAACGTGAACTTCTAAAATATTCTTCGAACCAAATTTTAATAAAGATGAAATATTATATTTAAATTCATAAAATCCGCCTTGGTGAATCGCTCCGGCCATTTTTCCGTTAACTTTTACTTCCGTATCCGTCATCGCGCCACCAAAGGCAATAACAACATCTTTATCTTTATAATTTGCCGGAATTTCAAATTCATATTTGTACAAACCTTCTTCCTTGCTTGGTTCTTTTTGGTTCAGTTCTTTGTACCAGCGACCGTAGGTATATTCGCCAAAACCTTCTAATTCCCATTGCGATGGCACATTTATTTTAGACCATTTTTGGCTGTTATTTCCGCCCGTACAATAAAAATCCCATTGTACAGGATGTTCAAAATCTTTTCCCGAAAGGTAAATTCTATCCGTTTGCTGAGCGATCAAATTTTGAGTTACAAAAAGCGAAAACGCAGCAATTGTAATAGTATGAAGTGTAGTTTTTAGCAGCATAATAATTGATTATGTGATGATTAATTACCATCTGGTTTGGCAATTTCAAAGCGGTTACTCATAGGTAAAGTCCAGCTTGAAATGTAATTTGGTTTCTTTGGATTGTAATTTGGAATTTCTTTTTTGATATATTTTTTCAAAGGAATATCAATTTCGCGAATTCTTTTAATAATGCAAAGCGCAATTTCATTTGCGCCAAAACTATTAAAATGTGTATTATCATCCAACGCTTTTTCCTGCCCCGGAAATGTATTGGCGGGATATTGAACAAACGCTTTTCTGGAAGCTTCATCGCCCCAGGTTTCATAAAGATCGGTTGTGAATTTTGTAATGTCAATAAGCGCAATATTGTTTTTTTGAGCCACAGCACGCATTGCAGCTGGAAAATCACCATGTGTTTCTTTTAAAGTTCTATTTTCATTAAAAAACCGACGTTGTGTTGGCGTTACCAAAACTGGAATTGCGCCTTTCTCTTTTGCCGATTGAACAAATTCAGTCAATAAATCAGAATAAGATTCCCATGCGCCATTTCCTGTACCCTTTATTTTTTCATCGTTATGACCAAATTCAACAAATAAATAATCTCCTTTTTTGATTTCTAAGAGAATCTTTTTCAATCGGTTTGAATTTTTGAAAGAACTCAAAGAAGATCCGGAATACGCATAATTGGACACAACAATAGTCTTGTCAAAATAATTCGTAATAAATTGCCCCCACGAAGCCCAAGGTTCCACATCCTGATCGGTAACCGTAGAATCTCCGGCGAGATAAACAACAGTCAAATTATCTTTTAAAGTAATTTTTATGCTTTGAATCGAAACTTCGCCTAAAAATTCAAGCGTCAATTTATCATCCCAATCAAAAATGTCTTTTTCGCGATCTTTTAATGTAATGTTTTGATTGTCATCTATTTTTGGAGTTCTAATATTAACGTTGAAAATTTTTGTAACCGACTTTCCTTTTTTAATCTCAAACTGATTGAGCATTAATCTTCTTGATTCTGCTTTTATGGTTACATTCGATTCTTTTTGTGAATTTCCCATAACAATTTCAACCTGATAATTTCCTTCGGGAAGTTTCACGGAAAAGTAAGTTGGTTTTTCTGTTGAAAATGAATCAGAATTCATTTTGATATTCGAAACCGTATTAAAATCAAAACCATATCCCAAATTTGAATCGTAAACCAAAGCAGTATTGATTATTGTTGCTTTTGAATTTTTTACGGAAGTTCCAAAATCAAACCAAATAGATTTTGTGTTTTTAATAGTATCATTCAAATTAGAATTTGCAGATGAAGCAAACGTCAAAGCTGAAATAAAAAAACAAAGAAGTAAATTTTTGATTTTTGCCACTTTTGTGAGATTTTAAATTGTTGTTAATCCGTTGCTGTTATGCAAAAAAAATAAACACATAGAAACATAGATTTTTATGCTTTTGAAAAGTAGATCAAAAGAAACTAGTTTCTCACACATAGCTATGTTTGTTAATACAAGTGAAACGCCTTTTTTGAGTTCAATATTCTATGTTTCTATGTGTTTAAAAATACATCACTAATTTGGTTTCTTAGTCAAATCTAATCGTTCATTTTTGATAAAGTATCCTGTACTATGATGTTAAATTAGCAATATGGTAATTATTAAATGTGTTAAAATAAAATCATTTGTTTAGAAAAATAATATTTTTTTTATTGATTATAGAAGGATAGTGCAGGATGGTTTTATTTTTGGTATTTCTTACTTTACTAGATAAGACGGTTTTTATTTTGTTGAAGATTTTTGAATAAATCGGCTTATAAAGTAGAAATTACTTAATTCTAATTTTAAATAACAATTCATCATGAAGAAAATAATACTTGGTTTTGCCCTTTTACTTTCACTTGTTTTTTTATCCTTTAAAAGAGATTCGTTTTGTGTAACACTACAAGAAGTCGTTGTAAAAGCACCTTTTGAAATGCCCCCGATCAAAATTCCGGATTTCACGAATTGCAAGGAATATTCGATTGTAGATTTTGGTGCTATAAAAGGAAATAAGGACAAAATATCTGATGCCATAAATAAAGCGATCACAAAAGCCAATAAAGCAGGAGGTGGGATTGTCGTGATTCCTGAAGGCGAATGGATTACAAAAAAAATACATTTTAAGAGCAATGTTAACCTTCATTTGAACAAAGGAGCGGTTTTACTTTTTTCAGAAGATCCAAATGATTATTTACCGGCCGTTTCCTCGACTTGGGAAGGATACGAATGCTATAATTATTCGCCGTTGGTTTATGCGTACCAATGTAAAAATATTGCCATTACGGGAGAAGGCGAATTAAAGGCAAAAATGGATATCTGGACAGAATGGTTTAAACGACCAAAAGGACACATGGAAAGTTTAAAACGATTGTATTATCTGGCTTCTTACAATAAACCTTTAAAAGAACGACAAATGGTAAATGATTCAGCGCATTTTCGTCCTCAATTTATTCAATTCAATCGCTGTGAGAATATTGTAATGGATGGCGTTACGATCACCAATAGTCCTTTCTGGACGATTCATCCTTTTTTGTCTAAAGATGTTGTTCTCAGAAATCTAAAAGTCTATGCGCACGGACATAATAACGACGGCGTTGATCCTGAAATGAGCCAGAATGTATTAATCGAAAATTGTGTTTTTGATCAGGGAGATGATGCAATTGCCATAAAATCAGGAAGCAATCAGGATGCCTGGCGATTGAATACGCCTTCAAAAAATGTTGTCATGCGAAATTGTATTGTTAAAAACGGACATCAATTGGTAGCGATTGGAAGCGAACTTTCAGGCGGAATAGAAAATGTTTTCATTGACAATTGCATTGTCGTGGATGGCGCAAAACTAAATCATCTTTTGTTCATCAAAACCAATGAACGCCGCGGCGGATATGTTAACAATATCTATATGAGCAACATAAAATCCGGCAAAATCGATGAAGGAATTCTGGGAATTGAAACTGATGTGATGTATCAGTGGAAAAATTTAGTTCCAACGCTGGAGCGAAAATTAACTCCAATAAAAAACGTTTATCTGGAAAACATAAAAGCAACCAACGTAAAATTTATTTCGAGGATTTTAGCACAAAAAGAACTTCCGGTCGAGAATGTTTTTCTTAAGAATATCAAAGCTGAGAATATTTCAGGAGAAAAAAATATTCATGAAAATGTTGTGAATTTTGAGAGAAAGGATTGATTCTATAGTATATTTTTAAATATAGCCCACGGTTTCAACCGTGGGAGACGTATTGTAAAACGCATTGTTTTTCAACGATTTCAATCATGTAATCGGAATACACATTATATGAATATATTGCGCTCCAACGGTTGAAACCGTTGGCTATGTTTACAATATTATGATGAAATATTTTTGATTTTTATTGATTCATTAAATCGAATTCCTATCAATAAAATTAAACGGAACCTTGACAGAACCTTTTTCTTTATTCAAAATCATGCGCGCTGCGGTTTCTCCCATGACATTAAAATCGGTCGACATTACAGTGATTCCTAAAAGCTCTTTTAGCGGAGTGTCGTTATAAGAGATTACGCCAATATCTTTTCCTAAAACATATTCTTCATCGCGAATTTGTTTCATAAGGTTAACCAGATCAGATTCTTCAATGGTAATAAATAAATCGCCTTTTTTCAAAACCATATCATCATAAACCTCGCTCAGAATTTCAAAATTGATTTCGTGTTCTACACAAAACTTTTTGAAACCGTGTAAAATTCTGCGTGGATAAGGATACACTGCCTTTTCAGGATAAACCAGAATTAATCTTTTATATTTAGTTATTTTGGCAAGACCTTCTTTTAAGGCATTGTAAATATCATTTTCAAAATCCTGATAAATTTTGATGATTTCGCCTTCCGTTGTCAGTTTTATGTTATCCATAATAACCAATTTATCCTGCGGAATTTTTTGAATCGCTTTTACAACTTCATCGGTAAAACTTAGGTGTTTTAATTCATCGGTTTTAAAATGCGTTGTGATTACGTAATAATCATAAACGCCTTCAAATTTGTCCAGTAAATTCAGGAATAATGTTTCGTCGCAATGGTAAATATGCAAATCAGTGTGGGCATTTGCGCCAACAGTATTAATAAACGAGTTGTACGTTTTCATTTTGTACGCACTCAGTTTATTAAATAAAAACAAAATATTAACCTTAGATTCCAGCTTTGTTCGGGTAATATAATAGCCTTTTCCCCGAATAGATGAAATAATTTTTCTCTCTTTTAAAATATTATAAGCCTTTTCAACCGTATCTCTCGACATATAAAACTCTTCACTAAAGCTGTTTATAGAAGGGATTTTCTGGTTTATTTTTAGATTTCCGTTGGCAATATTCTGCAAAATAGAGTCTACAATTTGTTTGTATTTAGGAACTCTTGAGTCTTCATCTATTTTAATAAGTTTGATCATGAGGCTTGTAATTGCAAATCACGTTTGTTTTATAAATCGCGATTTTAAATTATATTTTTTTGTAAATGGCTTTAAATTAAATTGTTGCCTTGTTTTATTGGCTTTTCAAATAAAATGCAACATTAAATTTAAGGAACTTAATTCGTAATCTGATTTTTTATTTATTAAATAAGTATCATTTTAATAATTGCGAAATCGATTGCTAAAATAGAAATTTTAAATTTATTTTTTCAATATATTCCAATACTTCTTTGCAATAGCTCTTGGTTTTAACATATAATATAAAGGATAGTACAGGATAGTTTTGTTTTTTACATTTTCTTATTTTACCAAACGAGATTAACTATCACAATAACCACAAACAAATTTATAAATGGAATCATTATTAGGAATCATTTTTCACTCCATTGGAGGTTTCTCTTCAGGAAGTTTTTACATGCCATTCAAAAAAGTTAAAAATTGGGCTTGGGAAAGCTACTGGCTCGTGGGAGGTTTTTTCTCCTGGCTTATCGTTCCACCAATTGCAGCTTATTTAACGATTCCGAATTTTGTTGATATTATTGCCGCAGCTTCTCCTGCAATCAAAGCCTTTACTTTTTCAATGGGATTGATTTGGGGAATTGGGGGATTGACATACGGTTTAGGCGTTCGCTACTTAGGAATGTCACTAGGAAATTCTATCGTATTAGGTTTTTGTTCCGCTTTTGGAGCTTTAGTTCCCTCTATTTATTATAATTTTTATCCAACAGAAGGAAAAATTTCCTTTACAGATATGTTGCAAAGCACTGGCGGACAACTTGTGTTGCTTGGCGTTGTGGTTTGCCTTATCGGAATTGCTATTTCCGGGAAAGCAGGAATCTTAAAAGAAAAAGATTTTGCGGTTGGACATGAAGATAAAGACAAAGATTTTAATTTGACGAAAGGACTAATAATCGCAGTAATATCAGGTATTTTGAGCTCTTTCTTTAATTACGGAATCGAAGCAGGAAAACCAATGGCAGAAGCGGCTGTAGTTTCAGGCTGTAATCCTTTGTTTCAAAATAACGTAACGTATATCGTATTGCTTTGGGGCGGACTTACAACGAATTTTATTTGGTGTATGTACCTTAATTTCAAAAATAAAACCTTTGGAGATTATACCAACAAACAAACACCAATTACTAAAAATATCCTTTTTTCTGCATTAGCCGGAACGATGTGGTTCTTGCAATTTTTCTTCTACGGAATGGGCGAAAGCAAATTAGGAAACGGAGCCAGTTCATGGATTTTGCACATGGCAACGATTATCCTTACAGCCAATTTCTGGGGATTTTATTTGAAAGAATGGAAAGGAGTTTCCAAAAAAACATTCAATACTTTTTTATGGGGAATTGGATTGATCATGCTTTCGATAGTATTGGTCGGAATTGGAAATTCATTATAAAATAAAGACAACCAACCAATAACATTTATATAATGTCAAATATAATAAAAACACCAAATATGAATTTTAAGCACGTGAGCTACCTTTGGGATGAGGCCAAAGCAGCAGCCTTGGCAGGGGATGAAGTAGCGCTTTTCATTTATCGTTCTAATTTACTTGGAGCCGATT
>NZ_JAWVWO010000028.1:0-62806 GCF_033657265.1 Flavobacterium sp. MMLR14_040
GGCTGTACAAGGTAAACATCCAGTGAATGATCACAGTAAGTTTCCTCTCTGTTAAAACAAAGATAAAAAATATTAAAATTAATTAGGTAATTAAGATAGTACCTAGGGCATTCATTTTCATAAGAATATTTTCGGATGATTTCTCATTTCATTTTTTTATAATCTTAATGATCTGAATCCGTCCAGTTGTCATCCCGAGGAACGAGGGATCTTCGCAAGTAGCTCGACAAAGATTGAAGATTTTGATTGCGGAGTTTCTCCTGGAGATCCCTCGTTCCTCGGGATAACAAAAATGCGTTGACAAACTTTCGAAAAAGGTCGATACGCGCAATCAAACCCGACAGGTTTTAAAAACCTGTCGGGTTTCACTAACAAACACCAAAATCTTAACTAAAAATGAAAGTTATTTTCTAATAATTAATTTTTAAGTTAAACATCAAAACTTATCTTTGTAAATCATTTAAAAATTATCTTATAATGGTTTGGATTTTATTTTTAGTAGGCGTTGTACTTATTCTTGCTTTAGACTTAGGAGTTTTTAATAAAAACCCTCATATTATTAGCACCAAAGAAGCAAGCAAATGGACCCTGATTTGGGTTACACTTTCATTTTTATTTTCCGGAGTAATTTACTGGCTTTATACTACAGATTATATTGCAAACCCTGATGGATTGAAACCTGCAGTTGCTTCTATGAAGTTTATCACAGGTTATTTAATTGAGCTTTCTTTAAGTGTCGATAATATTTTTGTTATTGCTATTATTTTCGCTTCTTTCAAAATACCACAAAAATACCAGCACCGCGTTTTATTCTGGGGAATTATTGGTGCCGTAGTTTTCCGTGGATTAATGATTTTCTTCGGAGTTATGCTGATCAATAAATTTACGTGGACAACTTATTTATTTGGTGCTTTCTTATTATTTACAGCAATAAAAATGTTGTTTTCCGGCGAAGATGAAGACTTTCATCCAAAAGATTCTTTCATATACAAAGCCTTAGGAAAAGTAATCCCGATTACTTCTGAATTTGATAAGGAAAGATTTTTTATTTTAACCGAAAAAGGAAAAAAAGCTGCCACTCCACTCTTCGTTGCTTTAATCGTAATTGAAGTAATGGATGTGCTTTTTGCCGTAGACAGTGTTCCGGCGATTCTGGCGATTACCTCAGATCCGTTTTTAGTATTTAGTTCTAATATTTTTGCTATTCTTGGTTTGCGTTCTATGTACTTTTTCCTTGCTAATATGCTGGCAAAATTCAGTTATTTAGAATACAGCTTAATCGCAATTCTAAGTTTCGTTGGATTAAAAATGTTACTTCACGATTGGATTCACGTTCCGGAATGGGCTTCTTTAGGATTCATTGCCCTTTCTCTTTTAGTTGGAATCTTGGTTTCTCTTAAATTTGGAGAAGAAAAAGAATTGACAGATTTGGATCAGGAATAATTTTCGAGATATATATTCATAAAAAAAGGAAATCTTTCGATTTCCTTTTTTTATTATTTAATTAAAACAATTAATTTAATTGTTTCACTTTACTGTCATCAATGTTATACTTTTTGATTACTGCATAATAATCTGAATAATCTGGTTTAACAGTTGATTTATTTGAAAAATCACCTGGTACAATCACAATTCTAAAGGTTTGATTATTTATATATTCAGGAGTTAAAGCTAAATCATAATTTCCTCCAGCATAAATACTAAAATCTTCTCTACTAAAATCAAAGTCATAATCAAAATCTCCTCTTGATGTATAAACTGTTCTCGGAATTTGTTGCCAAATCGGTGTATTCGCATCAATAGTTCCAGTTAATCTATAAATCAAAAGAACATCAGAATTAAAAATTACAGGATTTAACTTTTGATATATATTATATCCATCAGTAGCACTATAACTAAAACTTACATTATTTAACTCAAAAACTTCAGCAACTGGCCCTACAGGTCCTTCTGGTCCCTGTGGCCCTTCCGGTCCTTCACAGCTCGAAAATGCAACTAATCCAACAACTGCGAATAGTATAAATATCTTTTTCATAATTTTTATTTTTTATGGTTATATACATAAAGGTATTTCAAAAATCAAACCAAAAAAAATATTTACATCATTCTTTGTTAAAAATTTCCTTATTTTTTCGCAACCAACTGATTCTTAAGTAGAATTTTATTAAAAAATAATACATGATATGGCAATGAATTTTCCCAGTAATCCCAAGTATGAGCACCCGGTCTTTCTGTGTAATCATGTTCTACCTTATTATATACTAATCTTCGGTGTAACTCTTTATTGGGTTCTATTAAAAAATCATCTACCCCGCAATCTATTATTAAAGGTAATTTGTTTGCTTTTATTTTGTCGAGCATATTGATAACCGCATATTGTGCATACATTTCAGAGCTATCACTTTTGTCTCCAAAAACGGGCTGCATTAATTTCACGACTTGCGCAGATGAATCTCTGTTTAACATTACACTCATATCTACAGCCCCGCTCATACTTCCGGCAGCGCAAAATAAATCGGGATGTTTAGCAGATAAATACAAAGCACCGTGCCCGCCCATCGAAAGTCCGGTTATAACTCTTCCGTTTCTATTGCTAATTGTTCTGTATGTTTTATCGACTTTCTGAATCACTTCTTGTGTAATAAAAGTTTCAAACTGACTCCCTTTATTTACCGGGCTGTCTAAGTAAAAACTAAAAGTTTCTCCTTCGGGCATTACAATAATTATGTTGTATTGATCTGATAAGCTTTGAACCAATTTTTTGTTTGGAGTATTTTTTAACCAATCACTAAAATGACCGTAAGCACCATGTAATAAATACATTACCGGAAAAGCAGTTTTACTTTTACTATAAGAATTTGGCAATACAACAGCAGCTTTATAGGTTTTACTCATTGCTGTACTGGCAATTTGCAATGTATCTACTTTTGCAGCATAACTCATAGAAGAAATGCATAGGAATACAGCAAATACAAGGAATTTAAAGTTTTTCATATTGATATTTTTTTCTGATTAGGGATTGTAAATATACCTTTTTCCAAATAAAATATATGAAAAATCCGACCGGTTTTTAGAAGATTAGAATTTAAACTTTAGTCTGTTTTTTTTTGCCACAGATTAAAGGATTAAAAGATTTTATTTCACGCGGATTTTGCAGATCGAGCAGATTTGAATTGATAATCATCTACTAAATCTTTTTAAAATATGCTCGAAAAACAAACAAGAGAAATTTAAATGTTTAAATTCACATTATACAATTAGTAAAAATTCGTGAAATTTGTGGCAGAAAAAAAACCACATATTAAAAAATCTTTAAAATCTTTTAATCTGTGGCATTAAACTTTAGACGAATCTGTGGCAAAAACTATTTAATAATAATCTTATGTTCGTTACGGTATTGCGAAGCGCTTTTACCAGTATATTGTTTAAACGATTTACTAAAATGACTAAAATTGTTGAACCCGCTTTCGTAACATACTTCGTTGATAGTGATTGGTTTTTCGGCCAAAAGTTTTGAAGCGTGAACCAAACGATATTCATTAACAAACTCCGTGAATGTTTTGTTAGATATTTTTTTAAAATATCTGCAAAATGAAGGCGTTGTCATACTTACCAAACTAGAAACCTCATCTATAGCAATAGATTCCTGAAAATGATCTTTTACATAATTAAAAACCACATTGATTCGATCACTGTCTTGCGTGTTTAATTCCATAGCAAAACCATCAGCATTTAATATTGTATATTCTTCTGATGAATCTAATTCATCTAAAATATTCAAAAGTGTCAGCAAACGTTCAAACGGAAGCTGATCATCCATCATCTCAATTTTTTTACCTATTCTCTTTTTGGTTTCTCCACCAAAAGCGATTCCACCTTTAGACTGGGTCAGAATATTTTGAACCTTTTTCATTTCCGGTGCAGCAAAAAATCCACTACCCAAAAAATCAGGTTTAATATGAATCACGGTTTCATTTACATTTCCTGTTTGTTCATTGGTAAAACCACAATGAGGTAAATTAGAACCTATGAGAATCAAACTACCATTTGTATAATAAGAAACATGGCTTCCTATTTGTCTCTTTCCTGCGCCACCATTAATATAAACCAATTCAATTTCGGGGTGATAATGCCACAAATGAGACTTAACGTTCGTCTTTTCAGCATGTTTGGTATACGTAAAAGAACTTCCGTATGAGTTGGATATCACTTCGAGAGCTGGGGCGATGGTCTTCATGATAAAAGTCTTTAAAAAATAATAGCAAATTTAACAAAAACGCCTACAATAATTCATATTTTAACCTATAACGGTTTCGTAACTGAGAATATTGCACAAAAATGATCTAGTTACAAAACTTGAAATTATCAACTTTTAGTCGTTTTTTCCATGACTCGTATTTTTATTGACTTTTTTTTTAATATATCGTATTTAATTCTGTCTTTTTATAAACATATACCATTATTGTAAGAATTTTACATGTTTAGTAAAAATGTTAATTTTTTTAAAACATTGAAAAATAATAACTGAATTAACTAAAACACCTAAAATAATTCAAATTTTAACCTATAACGGTTTCGTAAATGAGAATATAGCACATAAATTGGAAAATAGAGTTGTGATAAAAAACAGATAACTGAAGTAATTTTACATCACAGAAATGAACTAATAATTTAAAAGAAAGACAATCATGAAAAAGATTATAAAATTAAGTTTAGTATGCGCAGTGCTTTTTTCAGGAATGAGTACTTATGCAATTGATGGAAATGAAGATTTTAACCTTCATGTATTGAAAAACGGAAAAGTAATAACTTTTGGTTTAAACCAGACTCAAAAAGCTAGTTTAGCTATATACGATAATGAAGGCACTTTATTCTATTCTGAAAATGCTTCAGGTAAAGATGGAATTTTAAGAACTTTCAGTCTGCAAGATTTTCCTAACGGAACTTATTTCTTAGAAATTCAAGACAATGCGAAAAAAGTAAGATATGAAATTACTGTAAATGATAATGTTACGACTTTATCTCCAAAAGCAATTTCTGCAGTTTACAAGTCATCAGATAAAAATACAAGCGTAGCAGTACGCTAAAAGAGTTTATACTTTTACAGTATAAAAATGAGGTTAGATAGTTAGTAAAGTAAAAAACAATTTTTTGTTTTGAAACAGCTCTTTGTGGTTATTGAGCTGTTTTTTTTTGTTTTATACTTTTTTTTGCCACAAACGCACTAAGACACAAAGTTTAATTATTAAGCTTTGCGTAAATCTTTGCATTCTTTGCGATAAAATCTCAAATACATTTTTGTAAGAAATCACAATAAATTTACATTCCCATGATTTAAACAAAACATTAAAAAATAATAACCATATTAACAAAAACGATAAATATAATTCAAATTTTAACCTATAACGGCTTCGTAAATGAGAATATAGCATCGAAATCAGCAAATAGAGTTGTGATAAAATCTGTAATACTAAAGTAATTTTACATCATAGAATTAGAACTATTAATTTAAAAAAACTAATACGATGAAAAATTTAAAATTAAGTTTAGTATGTGCAGTACTTCTTTCAGGAATGAGTACTTACGCAATTGATGGAAATGCCGATTTTAACCTTCATGTGTTAAAAAATGGAAAATTAATATCGTTTGGTCTGAATCAGGTTCAAAAAGCAAGCCTGGCAATTTATGATCAGGACGGAAATCAGTTCTATTCTGAAACTGCTTCCGGTAAAGAAGGAATCTTAAGAACTTTCAGTTTAGAGGATTTTCCTGATGGAGTTTATTTCCTTGAAGTTGAAGACAATGCAAAAAAAGTGAGATACGAAATTGTGGTAAACAATTCAATTACTACTTTATCTTCAAAAGCAATTTCTACAGTATACAAATCATCAAATAAAAATACTAGCGTAGCAGTACGCTAAAAAACTTTTATACTCTACATACAGTATAAAAATGAGGTTAGATAGTTAGTAAAGTAAAAAACGTGATTGTTTTAAAACAGGTCTTTGTGGTTATTGACCTGTTTTTTTATGCTTTTTATTTTGCCCCGAAGACACAAAGGCACAAGGTTTTAATAATTAAACTTTGCAAACCTTGCGTAAACCTTTGCGCTCTTTGCGGTTTAAATTTTTTATAATTTATTGAAATCTATTTTGTAAGAAATACCAAAACACAGACTATTTAAATTTTAAACAAAATGTTATAAAAAATTAACTATATTAACATAAATGATAAATATAATTCAAATTTTAACCTATAACGGTTTCGTAAATGAGAATATAGCATCGAAATTAGCTAATAGAGTTGTGAGAAAAAAAGAACTACATAAGTAATTTAGTATCAGAGAATTAAAGCTAATAAACTAAAAAACTAATGTTATGAAAAATTTAAAATTAAGTTTAGTATGTGCAGTACTTTTTACAGGAATGAGTACTTATGCAATTGATGGAAATGAGGATTTTAATCTTCATGTATTAAAAGGAAATGGAAAGCTAATTACGTTTGCTCTTAACAAAGTACAAAAAGCAAAATTAGCAATTTATGATGCAGACGGTACCCTTATTTATTCTGAAACCGCTTCTGGTAAAGATGGGATTTTGAGAACTTTTAGCTTAGAAGAATTTCCGGAGGGAACTTACTTCTTAGAAGTTGAAGACAATGTAAAAAAAGTAAGACATGAAATTACAATTAATGACGGAACTTATGTTTTATCATCAAAAGCAGTTTCATCAGTTTATAAAGCAGGTTTTTCTGCCAAAAATACCAGCGTGGCCACACGCTAAAAAAGTTATACTATTATAGTATAAAATTGTGAAGTTAATTTGAAGATATTGTTTTAAAAAACAGCTCATTGTGGATATTGAGCTGTTTTTTTATGCCCAAATTTTATTAAAAAAAACAACTCGATTTCTTTTTGAAAAATTATTCTTAATAAATGAATACAAGCCGTATAAGCGGTATCAAAAAAAGTTTAAAGCAAAACATCCAGAACCCCAACAAATACGTACATAGTTCAAACAAAGTACAGAAAGAGTTTTAATTCAGCAACTTATGTCTTTAAAAAATAGATTTTTTTGCATAAAATTCAAATTGTATTTGTTAGTTTTACACATCCACGATTAATAATTAATTTAAAAAAACATGACAAAATTTACCAAAATGGGCTTAGTTGTTGCCGTATTTTTAACAACTATCTTTACTTATGCAATTGACGGAAAAGGGGATTATATCTTGTATATAAAAACCGGAAATGGAAAAGTAGTGAGCTTTACCTTAAATACCGTTGAAAAAGCAAATTTTTCAATTTTAAGCGAAAACAATACTTTGTTGTATGCAGGAGTTCCAGCTGCAGATGAAGACAATTTAGAGGTTTCAAAAACTTTAAGTTTAGAGGCTTATCCAGCCGGAACTTACTATTTACAATTGAACGAAAATGGTAAAGTAGTAAAACACAAGATTACAGTTTCAACAAAAAAGGTAAAAACAGTTGTGCTAGATGAATCAGTAAACGAAAGTCCTGCATTTCGTCGTTAATCGTTGTTTGCCTCAAACGTAAAGCATCAGCCACGGCTGATGCTTTTTTATTTACTTAATATTCTATCGTTTTATTCCTTTATAATTTTCTTTTCGATGAAGGTGCCATTGATTTTAATCTGCATAAAATAGTTTCCTTTAGTTAATTTAGAAATATCGATTTTACCATTATTGAGATCAATTGTATTGAAAACTAATTTTCCGTTTATATCATATATAGTAACATTTTCAATTCTATCGCTATCAGGTGTATTTATTTGCACAAAATCAGATGAAGGATTAGGATAAACCACTAAAGTTTTTTTACTGCCTTTTGATGGAATATCCAGATTATTCGCATACTTGTACAATTTGTTATCCTTTGCATAATATAATTCATCCTTATAAGAAATAGTATTCACGACATTATCTAAAATACTCTTATTTTCAGTGGTATTTAACGTAAGATCTGCAATCCATCCTTTTTTCATATAATTATTTTCTACCGATGAAATAAAATATTTACCATCGCTAATTTTAGAAATTGGAGAATAATCATAATTTTTAATAAACATAGTCGGCGCTATTAACCCATTAGATAATTCTTTTAAATATGAGAGTTTATTATTGGTAATCTCCAGCGACACTAATGATGTGCCTCCTGTTGGGTTTGAAGTAGTAAAAAGCAAAGCATTAGGTGTTTTTTCAAAATTAGAAGGAGAAAAATAATACTGGCTATTGTTGATGTATAGCAGGGACTCTTTTTTAATAGTTGTATCAAATTTCCAAACGGTCAGTTGATTCACCGATATTGAAAAAAACATAAAATACAAATCATCATTTAATGAGGTAACATCAGAATAATCTACTAAAGTATTTTGTGCAGTTGTTAAAGTGGCAACCGGTTTTGTATTCTCCAGAGTTCCATCAGTTTCATATAAAAAATACCTGCTAACAAAATACAGCTTATTATTGTGCTCGATATATTGTGTTAAACCTGTTGTTCCTCCAGGATCAGATCCGTTTCCATCTATTTGCGGCGTTATTGGAAAAGTACCATCAGCTGTTCCGTCGCTTCGCCAAACTCTCGAATCATTCGTTGAAGCTGGCTGAATTGTAAATATAAAAGTATTATTACACTTGCCTTGAAATGTCGCAGGATTCCATTGATTTAAAATCTCTTTGATAAGCACCATTCCGTTCGCTGTTCCGTCTGTTTTCCAAACCTGAAAGGTATCATCAATTTTCGCTAAGAAAAACAAGTAATTGCCCACAGCTGTAAGCTTAGAAATTTTTCCTTTAATAAAATTGGATACTTTTACGGTTCCTGCTTCGGTTCCATCCGTTTTCCATATTTCTACACCGGTATAAGCATCATCGTTAATGATGAAATACAGCTCATTATTTAAAATGGCTGAACCTTTTAATGAAGGTAAAAAGTCGCTGTCCGCTAAAGGATTGATATCCTTTAACAACTTTGTATTTTGAGTCGTCCCGTCACTTTGCCATATTTCACGGCCGGAATCTTCTTTATATCCCTGAAATAAAAAATTATCCCTGAATTTGACAAAATCACTTGGATAATTGCCAAAGCTATAGATTTCCTGCTGGGCATTGATTTTAATAACGGTCAAAATCAAAAGAAATAAAAGTAGTTTTGTTTTCATTAGCGCCTGTTTCTTTTTGTTTCTATTTATATAAAAAAGTAATGTAGTTTTTTTGTTAAACTAAAGAGTAAATATATACTTTCTACAATTACAAAAGAAAGAAGTCTATAAATAAAAAAGCATTTAATTGATAAAAAATCAACTAAATGCATTTGTTTTTCTATTTATAGATATTAGGTTCCCGAGCTGGATGCTCGCTCTATCAAGGCGCTTAGTGGTGAATTGTAGTAAATGGAAAACTCCCTAAATTAACTATTCGCATTTGCTGTGCGAAGTCTCCTGACTTCGTACAAGTTTCTATATTCCGTGACAATTATATTTTTTGATTCTCTTTGTAGATTATTGGAGCGGGTACGAAGTCGGGAGACTTCACATAGCGATCATCAAATCTTATAAATGAACACTTCGAGCCGGGATGAAGACTAGAAAGTATTACACAAAAGATATAATAAAATATCACTTTTTTTCAGCCTTTAAAAAAGAAGCAGTCTAACCGAGACGGCTTCTTTTTACTTCTTTTAAATCTATTTTTCTTCTTTTTTAGGCTTACCTATAACTATTGGTTTTAATGTATTTGAAGGTACAGGAACTACTCTTCCCGCTGTTACTTTATCCCCAATATTTGTTTTGTTAATAGAATTAAGTGAATCTAAAATCTTATTAATCTTTTTATCCATAATTTATTTTTTTGGTGGTGGATTTGATGGTCTCGAAGAAGGAGGAGTAATTGTTCTTCCTTTCTCTTCTGTAGCAGGCTTCGGACGTGGGGTTATTTTTTGTTTATCGCTCATATTATATATATTAATAGTTACAAATGTTATTAAACAGAGAATTCCAATTATTAATGACCAAATTGAAACTTTATTTAGGAAATTAATTTTTTGATTTCTTTTTTCGATATTCTTAAAAATCTTCTCATAATTATTATCATCTATATCTTTTATTGTAGCATCAGAATCTAACATTGATTTATAATGTGAGTACAGATTAGAAAGTAAAGTTAAAACCATTAGATACATTCCAATTACAACTAATGATTTCCAAATTGCTTTATCCAATGATACTATCTTTTCCAAAAAAGTTAAAGAAAGTACAAGTCCACCAGAAGCCATAAGATTTATGTACTTCTCAAAATCATCTTGACTTTTAGTTTTGTTTTCAATAACAGAATTACGATAATCAATCCATCCTTGGTGATCAATTACTTCCTCAGTATTTTCTTCTTTATCTTCCATCAAATTGTATTTTTATCTAATTATAAAAGAAAAAAATGACCACACAAAATCGTAATCAACAAACTTAACAATCCATCAAACATACCAATAAATAACATCAAATACAATTTAAAATTCTTGTTAAATAATCCTATCGATTTATTTAATTAAAAATAGTTTCAAAAAAAACAAAAAAACCTCCCATATCCTGAGAGGTCTTTCCATAAATATAAAACAGTAAAATTTACATATTCCTTCTATACTGCCCGCCAACTTCAAACAAAGCCGAAGTAATCTGACCCAGCGAACAAACCTTTGTAGCTTCCATTAAATGGTCGAATAAGTTTTCGTTTTTAATGGCGGCTTCCTGTAGCTTGTTTAGATGCTCGTTTACTTTTGCTTCGTGAAACTGGTGTAAATTATCCAGCATCGTAATTTGGTATTGTTTTTCTTCTTCGGTGGCGCGAATTACTTCTGCCGGAATTACCGTTGGAGAACCTTTTGAGCTCAAAAACGTGTTTACACCCACAATTGGGAAATCGCCGTTGTGTTTTAAGGTTTCATAATACAAACTTTCTTCCTGAATTTTAGAACGTTGGTACATGGTTTCCATTGCACCCAAAACTCCGCCACGTTCTGTGATTCTGTCAAATTCCTGTAAAACGGCTGCTTCTACCAAATCTGTTAATTCTTCGATAATAAACGACCCCTGAATTGGGTTTTCGTTTTTCGCCAAACCTAATTCTTTATTAATAATCAACTGAATTGCCATTGCTCTACGAACAGATTCTTCTGTTGGTGTTGTAATTGCTTCATCGTAAGCGTTCGTATGCAATGAATTACAGTTGTCGTAAATCGCATACAAAGCCTGCAAAGTAGTTCTGATATCGTTAAAATCAATTTCCTGTGCGTGTAACGAACGTCCGGAAGTTTGAATATGATATTTCAGCATTTGTGCTCTTTCGTTGGCTCCGTATTTGTTTTTCATGGCTTTCGCCCAAATCTTACGTGCCACACGACCAATAACCGAATATTCAGGATCAACTCCATTTGAGAAGAAGAACGATAAATTAGGCCCAAAATCGTTGATGCTCATTCCGCGGCTTAAGTAATATTCCACGTAAGTGAAACCATTAGAAAGCGTGAATGCCAATTGTGTAATTGGGTTTGCTCCCGCCTCAGCAATATGATATCCTGAAATTGAAACCGAATAAAAATTACGAACGTTTTTAGTAATAAAATATTCCTGAACGTCGCCCATTAATCTTAAAGCAAATTCAGTTGAGAAAATACATGTATTTTGTGCCTGATCTTCTTTTAAAATATCGGCCTGAACCGTTCCACGAACTTGCGATAATGTTTTGGCTTTTATTTCATTGTAAACTTCCAAAGGCAAAACCTGATCTCCCGTAACACCCAAAAGCATTAAGCCTAAACCATTGTTTCCTTGTGGTAAATCGCCTTGGTATTTAGGGCGCTCTAATCCGCTTTCTTTATATATTTTGTTGATTTTTGCTTCAACTTCTTTTTCTAATTCGTTCTCCTTTATATAATACTCACATTGCTGATCGATTGCGGCATTCATAAAGAAACCTAACAACATTGGCGCTGGTCCGTTTATGGTCATGCTTACAGAGGTTAACGCATGAACCAAATCAAAACCTGAATACAGTTTTTTAGCATCATCCAAACAACAGATTGAAACTCCGGCATTTCCAATTTTCCCGTAAATATCAGGACGAATATCCGGATCGTTTCCATATAAAGTTACACTGTCAAAAGCAGTCGAAAGTCGTTTTGCCGGCAATCCTGCGCTCACATAATGAAAACGTTTGTTGGTTCTTTCCGGTCCGCCCTCGCCGGCAAACATTCTCGACGGATCTTCGCCTTCACGTTTAAACGGATATAATCCTGAAGCAAACGGAAATTCTCCGGGAACATTTTCCTGTAAATTCCAACGTAAAATATCGCCCCAGGCTTCGTATTTAGGCAAAGCAATTTTCGGAATCTGAATGTGCGATAAACTTTCGGTATGTGTCGCGATTTTAATTTCTTTGTCACGAACCTTAAACGAGTAAACCGGATTTTTGTATTTGTTTACTTTCTCCTCCCAATTCAGAATAATTTCCCAATTGTAAGGATCTAAATCCATTTTTACTTTATCAAATTGGTTTAGTAAAAGGTTAAGGAAGATTCTGTTTTCGTCTAGTCCTTCGACTCCGCTCAGGATGACACTACTGTCGTCAATTCCGGCTTTATTGATTTGTGGAATTTTTCCGGAAACAGATTCTATCGTTTTAAAGATTCCGTATAATTTCTGTGCTACTTTTTGCTGCGAAAGGGCGCTTTCATCATAACTTCTATTGTTTTCTGCAATTTCAGATAAATAGCGCGTTCTGTGTGGCGGAATCACGAAGATTTTCTCGCTCATTTCGCGCGTAATTTCAAAAGTCGATTTTAATTCAGAATCTGTTTTTTCGACAATTTTATCCATAATCGCTTTGTAAAGCGTATTCATTCCCGGATCGTTAAACTGAGAAGCTATGGTTCCGAAAACCGGCATTTCGTCCGGATTTTTATCCCATAAATTATGGTTTCTCTGATATTGTTTCTTAACGTCACGAATCGCATCCAATGCGCCTCTTTTATCGAATTTATTTAAAGCCACTAAATCCGCAAAATCAAGCATGTCGATTTTCTCCAATTGTGTTGCGGCTCCAAATTCTGGTGTCATTACATATAAGGATACATCGGAATGATCCATAATCTCAGTATCAGATTGTCCAATTCCGGAGGTTTCCAAAATAATCAAATCGTATTTTGCGGCTTTTAAAACCTGAATGGCTTCGGCTACATATTTAGACAAAGCCAAATTCGACTGACGTGTCGCCAGCGAACGCATATAAACTCGTGGGTTATTTATGGCATTCATACGGATTCTGTCTCCCAAAAGTGCGCCTCCGGTTTTTCTTTTCGAAGGATCGACAGAAACTAATCCGATTGTTTTTTCAGGGAAATCAATTAAAAAGCGACGAACCAACTCGTCAACCAAAGATGATTTTCCGGCTCCGCCCGTTCCCGTAATTCCCAAAACAGGAATTTTAGAATCGGCATTGTTTTCGTGAATCTGATCAAAAACCGGTTTTGCAATTTCAGGAAAATTCTCTGCTGCAGAGATTAATCGTGCAATTGCCGTTGGCGTTTTATTTTCTATATGATCGATTTCTCCATTTAATTTATCTCCTATCGGAAAATCAGAACGTTCAACCAAATCATTGATCATTCCCTGAAGCCCTAAAGAACGGCCATCATCTGGAGAATAAATTCTTGTAATTCCATATTCATGTAATTCAGAAATTTCGCTTGGAAGGATTACTCCGCCTCCACCGCCAAAAATCTTGATGTGTCCCGCTCCTTTTTCATGAAGCAAGTCATACATATATTTAAAGTATTCATTGTGCCCGCCCTGGTAGGATGTCATGGCAATAGCATTTGCATCTTCCTGAATCGCGGTATTTACCACTTCTTCTACACTTCGGTCGTGACCTAAATGTATTACCTCAACTCCGGTTGACTGAATAATGCGTCGCATGATATTAATCGCAGCATCATGTCCGTCAAAAAGAGATGCAGCAGTAACAATTCTTACTTTATTTTTAGGAATATATGGTATTTGTTGTTCCATTTTATGAATATGATAATTTTAAGGGAGCAATTTACAAAATATTTTAATATTTGTTTATAGTTGAAGCTTTATGTTAATAAAAAAAATCCAGTCTTCCTTTTTCTTTTCACATTCCACGCTAAACATTTATGCACAAAGGGTAACAATTTCCATATCTATCGTATTTATCTTATATAAGTCTTATAAAAATGTTAATAACATGGCAATCTTGAAAGATTTAAATTTAATACAAGAACCTGTTTACCAGATCACTGAAGTAATTTAGCAATGTAGAAAAGCCCCAAATTTTTACCCAAAACTTTTACCGTCAAGTAATAACGTAAAAATTTAAAACACAATGAAAACATTATATCCATTATCACTAATTATAGCTGCGAGTTTTTTTGTATCTTCTTTTAAAAGTACAGAAAACGACATTCATTCTTCCAAAAAAGCTTCAAATATTGCAGCTGTTTACAACTCGGATTCTGATAATCTTGACAAGATTTCAAAAGAATTCTTTAAAAGATATTCAGATTTAAAAAAGTATAAATCTGATATCATGTCATTATACAAAAAAAGAGCCTTAGGTACAATTTGGTTTGATGAAGATGAGATCAATGAATTTGGTTCGGTGTTATATGAAAAAGCAAAGAAAACAAATGATTTGACTATCCCTTATCAAAAGGAAATTGACGAGCTTTTTTCTTCATCAGAAACAAAACTATCCAAAGTTGATGCGGATATGCTCTTAAGTTCTTTGTATGTTATTTATACGCAAAAAAATAATTCAGATTCTAAGAAAAAAATATCCTACAATGATGCGCTAAAAGATTTCCTTAACTATAGCACTATCGAACAGGCAACTGCTTCAACAACAGAAAATGTTAAGGTAGAATATGATCAATATTACAAATTACAAGACGTTCTAAAAAAATATAAAAAATTAGACCGATCAAATAAGTGGAAACCTATTGTTCCTGAAGAAGTACCTTATAAAGATTTACGCCCGGACGCTGTTTCGAGCACTATATCACAAGTCAGAACCCGTTTATATTTATTAGGAGATTTAAAAAATGATTCTAAAAGTGATATTTACGATCGTGAACTGATGGATGCCGTAATGAAATATAAAGTTCGCAACGGGTTTAAACCCAATTATATTTTAGCAGAAGAACATATTAAAGAAATGAATGTGCCGCTTGCTGATAAAGTGGAAACGCTAAAACTTAACATGGAAAGATGTCGTGCTATTTCGGCTCAAATTGCCAGCAGCGATGAATATGTTTTAGTCAATATTCCTTCGTACGAATTAGTGTATGTTAAAAACGGAAAAATACAATTGACCTCTCCTATATTTGTTGGTGCGCCATTAACTAAAACGACCATTTTTAACGGTGAAATTGACAGAATTGTTTTTAGCCCATATTGGACAGTTCCACAAAGTATTGTGAACAATGAATTAAAAAGTAAAATGGCCGAAGATAAAAATTATCTGGCTGAAAAAAATATGGAAATAGTAAATGGTCAGGTGAGACAAAAACCAGGTCCGGATAACTCTTTGGGATTAGTGAAATTTATGTTTCCAAACCCGGATGATATCTATATGCATGATACACCATCAAAAACTTTATTCGATTTTGAAAAAAGAACTTTCAGCCATGGTTGTATTAATGTACAAAAAGCAAAAGAATTAGCGGTTGCAATGCTTGCCGATTATCCGGAATGGACTCCTGCTAAAATTGACAAAGCTATGGATGGCCAAAAAGAAAACAGTTTTAAACTATCTAAAAAAGTGCCAATCTATATTTGCTACTTTACCTCACTGGTAAATGAAAATGGCGAAATTGGTTTCTATCAGGATGTTTATGAAAGAGATAATGAACCGAACAAAATTTTGGTTACAGAAGAAGCTGTTGGTATTAAATAATAATTATAACACAGCTTAAACGTAAATTTTAACTAAAGATAGCTTTTTGTTGCACCTTTTAGAAATTGATTTTTTGGAAGGGTAACAAGGAGCTATTTTTATTGTTTTTCACTTTTTATTTGCGATCAAAGATTGTCTTAAAACACAAACTTTAAAACTTCTATAGATAATTGATCCAGACTATTAAAAAGATCTTTGCCGGTATTTTCGACAAAATATCTGAAAGTACTTTTAATAAGTCTAAAATGAAAAAACAAATTTTAATTTTCAGTATTGTAACACTATTTTTTTGCTCTTGTAATAAAAATATTTCTACTGAAAATCAAACTGCATTGGGAAAAAACATTCCACATCCCAAACCTCCAAAAACAAACGCACCTCCACGTATATTGTTTATAGGAAACAGCCAAACCGAATATTTTGTAAGCGCTCCAATAATGTTTGAAGAATTTTGCAGAGCCAATAATCAACGAATGAATGTTGACCAACTAATTACAATTGGCGCTTCGTTACAAAAGGTTTACAACACAAATAAAACAGAAGCCAATCAAAATTTTTCTAATAAAGATAAGGACGGCAATTATTACGATTATGTTGTGGTTCAGGAAGCAACTGACATAGCTTTATCTGAACTTGAAAATTATAAGGCAAACGTACAAATGATTATCGAAAAAATACATCAAAACAGTCCAGATGTGGCGGTGTATATCTATCAGGGAATTCCGCCTGTTCCTTATACTGATTCTGATTACATGAAATATCGCAATAAAATGCGTAAAAATGATATCTCGGTTATGGGATTTATAAAAAACGCAGGCTTATTAAGAGTTGGGGATGCTGTTAAAGATGCTTATGATGGTAAAAACGGTTATAAATATCTTGTGGGCAATAAAGATAATTTACGCTATGGAAAACATACACTTCATCTTTTAAACGATGGCGGTTTTATACAGTCAATTCTGCTTTATGCTACCATTTTTAACAAAAAGCCCATGATTCCGAAAAAACTTCTTTTAATTACCGGCACCGGCTATTTTGACTCCATGAGAAAACAAGAAGTTGCTAAGGCAATTAGCAATCCAGAAGCGTTAAAAGAAATAGCTTTCAATAATCGTTAATTACAATTCTTATTACTGTTTTTATTAATTTTTTCAATATTAATCTTTCTTTGTAATCCGTTTACTACAAATACATTCTTTCGACACAAAAAAAAGCGTAACTTATTAATTTCAAACCGATTAAAGGATAATTAAGTACGAAAACCGGCGGAAATTTGCATCATAATAATACCACTAAAATTTATTATCATGAAAACAGAGAATATCGAAGGATTATCACTTTTTGAAATAAACGTGTTACTTCAACAAGGCGGAAGATTTGTAATGTTTCCGAACCTGATGACCAAAACTAAAAGTTCGACTATCTATTTTGTTCGTCCTGAAGAAAAAGTATTCAAGTACAGTTTGAGACATTTCCTGAAAAATTTAAAAAACGCCTGGCGTACGTTGCCCTTAAGACCCTTTTATGTTTCCAAATCTTTATTTTATTTAGCAATTGGCGGTACAGTTTATACTCACAATATTCTAGCCGATTTAAAACAAATAAACCCTATTCATAATCCTAATTTATACTGCTTACAATACGTATAATTTTAAATCTTAATATTCAATTCAATATAAACACAAATCCTACTGGAAAATCCCATTGCTTTAAATTTAGTAATGGGATTTTTTTTTGCAAAATAATGCTGAAGAAAATGCCCCGTTAAATCTAATAATTTCCATACATTTATTTTTTTATTACTCAGCAAAAAAATAAATATTCTATGGAAGATTCAAATAGCGAACATATTAAAAAAGACTGGTTTACCCGAAACTGGAAATGGTTTGTGCCAACCGGATGTTTAAGTATTCTAGTGCTTTTTGGCTTGTTTATAGCAGGGATTTTCTTCGGAGTAACCTCTATAATGAAAGATTCTGATGCTTACAAAGGTGCAATGACAGAAGCACAAAATAATAAATTAGTGATTGAAAAATTAGGAAATAATATAGAATCAGACGGAATGGTTTCGGGCAGTATTAATGTAAACAATAATACCGGAAACTGTGACATACAAATTCCGATAAAAGGAACTAAAGGAACAGGGACTTTATTTGTAGTTGCCACTAAAAGAGGAAAATGGAAATACAATGAATTGTCTGTTTATATTCAAAAAACCGAAGAAGAGATAGATTTATTACAGAAATAAAATCATTTATATATAACTTTAAATATTGTCACTTGAGATTATTTTTCCTTTTCAATTTATTTCTTTTTCAAAGCACTTTATCGTTCGCCCAGTCTGATGCTAAATATCATGGTTTTACAGATCGAATTTTGCAATTTTCAAAACCAAACAAAGTTTTATATTACAATATCGATGAAAAAGGAAACGGTACGATCGAATACACAAATGTAAAAAAGCAAATACTCCGTTTTCGTGTTCTTAATCACAAACTTCAAATATTACATGGCGGAATTGCTTATCAATTGTTTATTTATGAAAATAATGATTTACAAAAAATTGCAACTTTTGACAGCAACGGAAAACTAGCCGGTGAACATGAATCTCAAAATGAAGCCATAATTGAATTTATTGTAGAGAAAAAAGAGCAATATCTGAGGAAAAAGAAAATATTAGATGATGCCGAAGGAAATATTGATTTAAAAGATGACAATAAAGAACAAATCATAAGAGTAAAATTATTCGATTCTAATAACCGCCCGATAATGGTTTTAAACTCTAATTATATTTCGAGTAAAGAGTATTACAATTATTCTCATAGAATGTATTGGCCGTGAGAAAGATGCTAAGGCTCTAAGATAATGATTAGAATTTATCATTCAAACAACCTGAATCGTAAAAACTCAGAAGCTTAGTATCTCAGAATCTTAGAACCTTAAAAAAAACAAACAAAATCTTTCTGCTCCTGAAATAAAATTGTGGCTTTGTTTTTGAATAAGTAGTATTTTTGAAACTTAAAATAACCCCCATCTAATGAAAAAGATTTTATTATTGACTATTGTTACATTTTCTCTTGCTTCTTGTGCGCAAGTACAACAAACTCTAAATCAATTGCCACAATTGGCATCACAATTTCCTACCGGAAGTGTTGACATTGCTTCTGGATTGAAAGAAGCTTTAAATAAAGGAATTACTCAACAAGTAAGTAAATTAACCGCAACTGATGGTTTTTATAAAAATGAAGCTGTAAAAATTTTAATGCCTGCCGAATTACAAAAAGTAGATGCAACTTTACGTAAAATTGGTCTTAGTTCATTGGCAGATGAAGGAGTTAAAATGCTAAATCGCGCTGCCGAAGACGCTGTAAAAGAAGCAACACCAATATTTGTATCAGCCGTAAAAAATATGTCTTTTACAGATGCAAAAAATATTTTACTTGGAAATGACAGTGCTGCAACAACTTATTTACAAGGAAGTACAACAACAGCTTTATACGGAAAATTTAATCCGGTAATTAAAAGTTCATTTGAAAAAGTAGGTGCCGATGTAGTCTGGACAAAAATTATCAATAAGTACAACACAATTCCATTAGTAAAAAAAGTAAATCCTGATTTAACAGATTATACAACAACTCAGGCTTTGTCTGGTGTTTTTAAAATGATTGCTGTTGAAGAAAAAGATATCCGTAACAATATTAGTGCAAGAACAACTCCACTATTAAAAAGTGTTTTTGCAATGCAGGACGGGAAATAATTTCTCCGAAGGTACAAAGGCTCAAAGTTGCAAAGGTACAAAGCAACCTTTGCAACTTTGCAACTTTGCAACTTTGTCACTAACCAAAAACAACCAAAAAACAATGCAAAAAATTACCATTCTGATTCATTGCAAAGACCAAAAAGGTATTATTGCCGCAGTGACTACTTTTATTGCAAAAGTAGAAGGAAATATCATCTACATCGACCAGCATGTTGATATAGAACAAAATGTTTTTTTTATGCGATTAGAATGTGAATTGACTAATCACCACATTACTATTGAAGGCTTAAAAGAAGATTTTAATCAAACTATTGCAACAGATTTTAACATGTCATGGGATTTGTACAATCAGGAACAAAAACCAAAAATGGCTTTGTTTGTTTCTAAGTATGATCATTGTCTTTTTGATATTTTAGGCCGTTACAGCGCAGGAGAATTAAATGTCGAAATTCCGTTAATTATAAGTAATCATAATGACTTACGATCCATAGCAGAGCGTTTTGATATTCCGTTTCATTGTGTTCCTTTTACAAAAGATAATAAAGAAGAAGGTGAAGCCAAACAAATCGAATTACTGAAAAGATATCAGATTAATTTTATTGTCCTGGCACGTTATATGCAAATAATAACGCCAAATTTGATTGCACTTTACGAGAATAAAATTATTAATATCCATCATTCGTTTTTACCTGCATTTCCCGGCGCAAAACCTTATCATTCCGCTTTTAAGCGTGGCGTAAAAATCATTGGTGCAACAAGTCATTATGTTACAGCAGAATTAGACGAAGGTCCAATTATTGAACAGGATATTGCGAGGGTTTCTCACATACATTCTGTCGACGATTTTATCATGAAGGGACGTGATTTGGAGCGTATTGTTTTGGCAAGAGCTATCAAACTTCATGCAGAACGTAAGACGATGGTTTATAGTAACAAGACAGTTGTTTTTTCTTAGGAACTCAGGTACTCAGGTACTAAGATTCTAAGTTTTTTAACTCAAAGAGCGCAAAGGTTTACGCTAAGTTCGCAAAGCTTTCAAATAATACAAAATAGCAAACCCGACAGTTTTCAAAAAACTGTCGGGTTTTATTATGTCAAAAAGTTCCCAAAGTAAAGCCTTTGAACCTTTGTCACTCTGTCCCTTTGAACCTAAACTCAGAGCCTTAGAATCTTAGCATCTTAGAACCTTCCTCTACACTCTTGGATCAGCAAAACTATGTACTTGTTCCATTGTTAATCCTAAAGCATTTGCTACACCTTCTCCATAAGCCGGATCTGCTTTATAACAGTTTCTGATATGACGAATTCTAATAAATAACTGTGCTCCTCCTACTTGTGCTGCAGTATTTTTGAATAATAATTGTTTCTTCTCCTCTGTCAGTAAACGAAATAATAAGCCTGGCTGAGTAAAATAATCTGCATCATCTTCTCTAAAATTATGCGCATAGGCGTCACCGTGCAGTGCTAATGGCGGTTCTTTAAATTCCGGCTGTTCCTGCCATTCGCCAAAACTGTTTGGCTCATAATGTTTACGGCTTCCAAAATTACCATCTACGCGCATGGCTCCGTCTCGGTGAAAACTATTATAAGGGCATCTGGAAGAGTTTACCGGAATTTGATAATTATTTACTCCCAAACGGTAACGATGGGCATCTCCGTATGAAAACAAACGTGCCTGAAGCATTTTATCCGGAGAAAAACTTATTCCCGGAACAATATGAGCAGGATTAAAAGCAGCTTGTTCTACTTCTGCAAAATAATTTTCGGGATTTTTATTGAGTTCGAATTCCCCAACCGGAATAAGTGGAAAATCTCCTTTTAGCCAAACTTTTGTCAAATCAAAAGGATGAAAACGATAAGTAGCGGCTTGTTCTTCGCTCATTATTTGGACAAACATTTTCCATTTCGGAAAATTTCCTTCTTCAATAGCATCGTATAAATCTCTTTGGTGACTTTCTCTGTCGCCGCCTACTAACAATGCCGCTTCTTCATCAGATAAATTTTCAATTCCCTGTTGTGATACAAAGTGGAATTTTACGTAATGTCTTTCGTTTTGCGCGTTTAGAAAACTAAATGTATGGCTTCCAAACCCATGCATTTCACGATATGATCTCGGGATTCCCCTGTCGCTCATTACAATTGTAATCTGATGCAGGGCTTCTGGCAATAATGTCCAAAAATCCCAATTGTTATCAGCACTTCTTAAGTTAGTTCTTGGATCACGTTTTACGGCATGATTTAAGTCTGGAAATTTCATCGGATCACGAAAAAAGAAAACCGGCGTATTATTTCCTACCAAATCCCAATTTCCTTCATTCGTATAAAATTTCATTGCAAAACCGCGAATATCTCTTTCAGCATCAGCAGCACCTCTTTCTCCCGCAACAGTTGAAAACCGAACAAACATATCTGTTTTTTTTCCAATTTCCGAAAATATGTCGGCTCTTGTATATTTTGTAATGTCATGAGTTACAGTAAAAATTCCATAAGCACCCGAACCTTTTGCATGCATTCTGCGTTCCGGAATTACTTCACGATCAAAATGCGCCATTTTTTCTAAAAACCAAAAATCTTGTAATAAAACAGGTCCGCGAGGACCAGCAGTCTGAATGTTTTGATTGTCCGGAACAGGAGCTCCTGTTACAGTTGTTAATTTTTTGTTTGTTTCCATGTTGCTGATATTTAATATTTTATCAAATATACAAACTAATCTTACGATATATATAGGCAAAAATTGATTGTTGCTATAAATTAATAACCAGAAGTTATTTACAGTTACAGAATCCTCAAAACAGAGATCTTAAAAAATCTTAACTTAAGTCCAACAAAGTAATAACAAAACCTTAACAGCAGAACATTCATATATGTCGGATCTTTGTAATGTAATAAACTGGTTATTTATTATTTTGGTTTTGGTTAGTTAAATGATGCCGGCGTCTTCGAGATGCCGGCATTCTTTATTTATATAAGTTTTGTTTTTTTGTTTCAGGTTTAAAGTTTCAGGTTGCTTTAGATTGAACATAATTACCACAGAGTTTCACAAAAGGTTTTCACAGAGATTCGCAAAGTTTTTTATAATACCCTAATAAAATTACTCAGTGTACCTCTGTGAAAAAACTTTGTGCAACTCTGCGGTAGAATCTACACAATTCAAAAACTTGAAACATAAAAAACCTGAAACTTTCTACTCTTTCTCCAATATGGATACAACTACAAGGGATTTGGCTACTTTACAACTTTATTGTTGACGGATCTTTGTGCTATTAATTTAAAACACAAAAATCAAACAGGTTATGAGCACAATACAAAAATTTAAATTAGGAAATCAGGGGCTTGTTGTTCCTAATATTGGTTTAGGGTGTATGGGAATGACCCAAATTGCAGGAATGAATATTTATGGCAAAGCCGATGAAAAAGAAGCTATTGCAACAATTCACAAATCCCTTGAGTTAGGTGGAAATTTTCTGGACACAGCCGATTTATATGGTCCTTTACTGAATGAAAGATTAGTAGCAAAAGCAATAAAAGGCAATCGTGATGCTTATATTATTGCAACAAAATTTGGCTACGAAATTGATGATAACGAACAACTTACCTGGCAGTTTAACGGCAAGAAAGAATATGTAAAAAAAGCGGTAGAACGTTCTCTAAAAAACCTGGGAACTGATTATATCGATTTGTACTATTTACACAGACTTGACCCAAACACACCCATTGAAGAAACGGTACGGGCAATGGCCGATTTGGTAAAAGAAGGAAAAGTGGGTTATATCGGATTATCTGAAGTTTCAGCTGAAACGATACGCAAAGCACACAAAATTCACCCTTTGACTGCCGTACAAACAGAATATTCTTTATTTGAAAGAAGCGCTGAAGAAGCTGGTATTTTGGATACGCTAAACGAATTAGAAATTGGTTTTGTTGCCTATTCACCACTAGGAAGAGGTTTTATTTCGGGAGATATAAAAAGTCCGGATGATTTTGACGATACTGATTTCAGAAAAGCAATTCCGCGTTTTCAGGGAGAACAATTTTATAAAAACATAGAATTGGTAAATGAAATTCAGAAAATGGCAAACGAAAGACAAATCACTGCTTCTCAATTGGCACTTTCATGGATTGCATCAAAAAATATTTTAGCAATTCCGGGAACAAAAAGAGTAAAATATGTAGAGCAAAATATCGCCGCTGCGCAAATGGTTCTCTCTGCAGACGAAATGAATCGATTAGAAACGATTATTCCGCTTGGTACGCAAACCGGTGCCCGATATGATGCGGCTAATATGGCTGGAATTGATCAATAATTTACTTAAATAAATCACTCAGGAAAAGTTATCTTTACGGTAGCTTTTCCTCTTTTATATTGTTTTAAATATAATTGTTTTAAATATTTCGCTATGAAAAAAGAAGTTCATATTCCCTATACGATTCAGTCCATATCAGAATTACATTCTTTACTCAAAATTCCAAAACCAGAACATCCTTTAGTGAGTTTTGTCGATTTAAGTAAAATAACCTGCCATTTTGATGACAATCTAAAAAGTGTTGTTTACTCTTTTTATGCCGTTTGCATCAAAAAAGGTTTTACGGGAAAAATGAAATACGGACAAAGCAATTATGACTTTGATGAAGGTGTAATGACTTTTATGTCACCGGGACAAGTAATTTCTACAGAAGTTAGTGTTGATACTGCAGTTTATGGCGCAATGTTGGTGATTCATCCTGATTTTATTCAAAACTATGCCTTGGCAAAAAACATAAAAGATTATGGCTATTTTTCATATTCTGTTAGCGAAGCTTTGCATCTTTCTGACAAAGAACAAATTATGATTACCGGAATCATGAAAAATATCGAACAGGAATATTGTTCTTCTATAGATGCTTTTAGTCAGGACGTAATGGTTTCTCATATCGAACTGCTGCTTAATTATTGTAACCGTTTTTATAACAGACAATTCATTACGCGAAAAAGTGTCAATAACACTCTTTTAAGCAAATTAGAAACTTTGTTATCTGCTTATTTTGAAGGTGATAAAGTACAGAAATTCGGATTGCCTACCGTTGCTTATCTTTCAGATGAGCTAAATGTTTCTCCCAATTATTTAAGTGATATGCTGCGTTCCTTAACAGGACAAAGTACACAGCATCATATTCACAATAAAATTATCGAAAAGGCAAAAGAACTGCTGACAACAACTTCCTTAAGTGTAAGCGAAACCGCTTTTCAATTGGGATTTGAGTATCCGCAGTCTTTTAATAAATTATTTAAAAGTAAAACAAACGTATCGCCGTTGGAATTTAGGAGCTCGTTTAATTAAAGTGGCTTTGTTTCAAGTCACTTTTGAACTTAATTTTCTACCACAGAGATTCACAAAGGTTACGCAAAGTTTCACAAAGGAAAAATAATTTACTTTGTGAATCTCTGTAAAAAAACTTTGTGAATCTCTGTGGTAAAATTTATATCCAACTTGGAATTAATTCTTTAACCTTTCATGGAGTATTCTAAAATACGGAAATGCTTTTAACAATCGGCTGCCGTGCCACGAGAACATTTCGCCATCAACGAAAATAGTTTTGGCATGATGCGTAAAACGTCCAATTTCAAAAGCATCTTCTTCCTTAAAAGGATAGGGTTCTGAGGAAAGAAAAACCAAATCAGGATCGCCTTCCAATCTCATTTTTTTGAGTTCTACTTCGGGATAACGGCCTTTGTCTTCGTATATATTCTGAAAATGATTCAGTTTTAATAATTCATTGATATACGTATCATTTCCGGCAACCATATAAGGATCTTTCCAAATAAAATAAGCGGCTTTTTGCATTGGAATATCCTGAATGTATTTTTTAAAATCGCTCAAGGCAAAAGCCAGTTTGTCGTTCCATTTCTGTGCTTCGGTTCTGCAATTAAAAAGCTGCCCGAAATCTGAAATCATCTGAAAATTATCTTCAACAGAAATAATATTCGTTACCCAAACCGGGCAAATCGCACTTAATTGTTCGACGATTTCCTGCGTGTTTTCTTCTTTATTACAGATGATGATATCAGGCTGTAATAGTTTTATTTTTTCGAAATGAATCTTTTTGGTTCCGCCAACCACTTTTTTGGTTGATTTAAAATGATATGGATGTACACAAAACTTAGTTATTCCAATGATTTTTTCTTCTAAACCTAAATCAAACAACAACTCGGTTTGAGATGGCACTAACGAAATGATTCGTTTTGGCGTTTTCTCAAAAGAATGTAAAGTGCCAAGCTGATCGGGTAATTGTTTCATTTTTTTTTTGTTTCAGGTTTATTGGATTGTGTTTTTTTTACCACAGAGTTACACAAAGTTTTACACAGAGATTCGCAAAGCTTTGTTCTGAAATTTTACGGCAGAGTGAATACAAAAGTTTTCCAAAAGTTCACAAAGCTTTACTTTGTATTTAAATAAAATCTTTGTGGACTTTTAAAATAAACTTCATATACAGAATAACCTTTGCGAAACTCTGTGAAAAAACTTTGTGCAACTCTGTGGTAGAACTATATTCAAAGTATAGCAACCTGAAACTTTAAACCTGAAACCTGGAATCTAAAATCTCTTCCATCTCTTTTTGAACTAACAGTGCTTCCTCTCTGGCCTTTTCTGCAAAGTCAGTTCCTTTTGAGGCGTAGATAATTGCTCTTGCAGAATTTACTAACAAACCTACTTTGTCGTTCATTCCGTATTTGCAAACTTCAGATAAGCTTCCGCCCTGAGCGCCAATTCCGGGAACTAGTAAGAAACTATCCGGAACAATTTTTCTGATTTCTGTAAAATATTCAGCTTTTGTCGCGCCTACAACGTACATTAAGTTCTGACTATTTTTCCATGTTTTAGAGGTTTCTAAAACTTGTTTGTATAATTCTTTTCCGTTTACATTTAAAGTCTGAAAATCGAAAGCGCCTTCATTTGAAGTTAAGGCTAACATTATAGTATGTTTATTTTCGAATGCCAAAAAAGGTTCAACTGAATCTTTTCCCATATAGGGCGCAACGGTTACACTATCAAAATTTAAATCTTCAAAAAAAGCTTTTGCGTACATACTTGAGGTATTTCCGATATCACCACGTTTTGCATCGGCTATGGTAAACATTTGAGGAAAATTCTCGTTGATGTAATTGATTGTTTTCTGTAATGAAATCCATCCTTTTATTCCGTACGCTTCAAAAAAAGCAGTATTTGGTTTGTATCCTACCGCTAAATCGTGTGTGGCATCAATTATTGCTTTATTAAATTCGAAAATTGGATCTTCGGTTTCTAATAAATGTGGTGGAATTTTGGCTAAATCAGGATCTAATCCAACGCATAAAAATGATTTTTTTTGAAGAATTTGTTCGTGTAGTTGTTGTGTTGTCATTCTTGTTTTTTTAGTTCTTCTAATTTCAAAGAAATGGCTCTTTTTAGAAAGTATGCAAAAATAAAAAAAGCCACTCAATTAAGAATGGCTTTTTGGTATTATATTCAATTGATTTACAAATTACCTAAGTAAACAATTTCTGTTCTTCTGTTTTCTGCTCTTCCAGAAGCGGTTTTATTTGATTTAACCGGTTTTGTAGATCCAAATCCCTGAGAAGTTAGATTGGCAGGGTTTACACCTTTTTCTATTAAAAGATCCATTACTGCTTTTGCTCTGGCTTCAGATAATTTTTGGTTTGCTTTTGCATTTCCAACATTATCTGTATGACCGTTAATGGCAAATTTAGCATTTGGATAATTTTTCAATATCTCTTTTATAGCGTCTAATCTTCCAGAAGTCACCCCTTTTTTAGCATCATTTAAAGTCGCTTTTCCTGTTACGAAGAAAATAGATTTTGCTTCTACTTTTAGTTGCTCTAATGTTGCTTTTGTTACTTTAGGACAGCCTTTGTTTTCTGCTGGTCCTGCGATTAACGGACAATCATCTTCTTTATCAGAAACACCGTCTTTATCAGCATCAAGATCCGGGCAGCCTTTATTTTCAACTAAACCAGCGACATCCGGGCAAGCATCGTCTTTATCTAAAACGCTATCTCCATCTGTATCAGGCCAAGGGCATCCTTTGTTTTCTACCGGACCGGCAACTGCAGGGCAAGCATCAACATTGTCTAATAAAGTATCTCCATCTGTATCTTTCCAGGGACAACCTTTGTTTTCTTTTGGACCTGCAACAGCTGCACAAGCATCGTCTTTATCAAAAACACCATCTGCATCAGTATCTGGCCATGGGCAACCATTATTTTCTGCCGGACCTGCTACTTTTCTACAAGAATCTTCCTTGTCGATTACACCGTCTTCATCGGTATCTTTAAATTTCTTTTCGTAAACCGGAATTTTCAATCCAAGATAAAAATCAGCTGCCTTAGATTCTTTTGAAACTACATTACTAAGAATCGATCCAGAACCTACGAAAAAAGCTCCAACACGCAATCCAGAACCAACTTGTGTTCCGCTGTATTCCATCCAGGTAACTGGCAAATAAAAACTGAACCATCTGCTTTCGTAACGAGGTGATAAACTCACTCTGTTTGCAATACCATTCCCGTTTAGTTTACCAGAAGATACCATATTAATATCTCCGTTAAGATTCAGGTAAAATTTATTGTGAATATTCCAGTCAACATCAGGATGAAGCGCTGTTGGTAAATTTGTTTTTAATCCTTTTGAAGTTGAAACTTTAGTATAATGTTCATTCAAAAAGTCGTAAAAATCATCAGCCTCGTCAATCATTTCCTGATTAATAGAACCGTTTACATTATAAGTATCTTGTTTTGCATTTTTGTAATTGATAGATCCAATATCTGTTACAGACAATCCAAAACGTACTTTGTATTTATTTAAATCCCTGAAATTATTATCAGCAGGTTTTGCTTTACTTAGATCATATTTATCATAATCGGGTCTCCATTCGTACACAAGTCCAAAATCAAAACCAAAACCTCTTGAATTAGCATCAAAGTCATAATCATTATTAGTTTCCCAATCCTGACTTGTACCAATAGTAAGCTGTCCTTGAGAATTTAACGTTCCATTTTCAGGATTAGCGGTATTTTCAACGTAGGAAAGATTGATATCTTTTCCCTGGATATATCCGTTTGTTCCACCCTGAAGGTATTTTACAGTTAAACCTCCTTTTAAAAAGTGCTGGTCTTTTTGGTATAAAACTGCGGCGTATGAAATACCCAATTCTCCCCAGGAATTAGAAGATCCGTTTGCATTACCAGCATTAAGATTAAAACTGCTGGCTTTGTCTAAACCTTCTTTAACCTGATCTACAAGGTTTCCGTTGATGTTTCTTAAATTGCTTACCGATCTGGCTCTTGTAAAAACTGCGATGGTATGTTTTGGTGCAATATTAAACATGAATGACGGTCCCATAATATCAAAATTAATCACCGCATTGTTTGAATTTGATGGGGTTACTTTAGACTGGGTATCAAAATCATATCCGTCTTTATAAACATCAGTAAGTTTAACTCCGTACAAATCATTTTGTACAGCTCCACTAACAGAAAACAAGTTAATATCTGTTTTAAAACGAGAATCGGCTATAAAAGCCGGATTGAAAAGAACGCTTTGAACTCCGGCGTAATTGTCCTGAAAATACCCCATGTAAGATTGGGCATTAACGGTTAAAGTGCATGTAAAAAGAAATAAAATAAGTAGTGTTTTTTTCATTTAAAATTGGTTTAAAATTTAGTTGGCGGCAAAACTACAATAATAGATTTGTTATTGTGTTATGCTAACATTGAATTCATGTAACATCTTTAATAAATTATGTAAATAAAAAACTTGCTGTGTTCTATAATTTTGGCCTAAATCTAAAATAAGAGGATTATGAGCCCAAATATTGGAATTACGCCAAAAAGTTTAAAGAAAAGTACAAGTATATTAGCCACGATTTTATCTAACGAAATGACCTTATATGTAAAAACCAGAAAATTTCACTGGAATATTTCAGGAAACAGTTTTATGGAACTACATAAATTATTTGAGGATCAATACCGAGTTTTAGAAAACAATATTGATGAGGTTGCAGAACGCATTAGTCAACTTGGAGAAAAGACTATTGGAACAATGAAGGAGTTTATAGAAAACTCTACCTTAAAAGAATCTCCTAAAGAATACGCTTCGCAAAAAAACATGCTGGAAGAACTTTTAGAAAACCACGAACAATTGGTTACTGAATTTAGAGACTATATTCCGATTTTTGAAAATGATAATAACGATATAGGGTCTGCTGATTTTATAACAGGTTTATTACAACAACACGAAAAAATGGCCTGGATTTTACGTCGTTATCAGGTTTAAAACCTAAAACTGTGAATTATGCAACAATCCTGAAAATGTATATAACACATCGTTATGGATTAATTTGCAACTTTACAATACTATAAATTACTAAATAAAACTATCATGAATACTACAGAGATAAAAGGAAACTGGAATGAGTTAAAAGGGAAATTAAAACAAAAATACGCTGATCTGACAGACGATGATTTAATGTATGCTGAAGGTAAAGAAGACGAAATGTACGGAAAACTTCAGCAAAAATTAGGTAAAACTAAAGAAGAATTTCATCAAATGTTATCGGATTTGTAATCCTTTTTGACCCAATCAAGATACCGTCTAAAATTTTAAACTTAGACGGTATTTTTTTGATTAGCTCAATGACCAATTGACAAATAAATTTCACTTAAATCTGTAATCTCAGCAAAAAGTCCAAAAAATTTAACTATCTTTAACCCTATTTCGATCCTATGAAACTATTTATAAAGTTTGACATCAACACAATTTGTTCTCTATTTTTAAAGCAAAAATTAGAAGAACAAAACATGAATTTTACCACATTAGGTTTTGGCGAAATTGAACTAGATGAAAATCTGAGTGTTGAAGCGCTGGAAGCTTTAAAAAATGATTTAAGCCCTTTTGGTTTTGAAGTTGTTGAAAACCAAAAAAGCGTTTTAGTTCAAAAAATTAAAGATGCCATTATTGAGCTTGTTTATATGGATGATAATAATAATTTTAAAAGTTCTGTATTTTTGGCAGAGAAATTAAATCATAGTTATGGTTATTTATCGAATGTGTTTTCGGAAGTAACGTATTCTTCTATAGAAAATTTTATTATTTTGCAAAAAATAGAAAGAGCCAAACAATTGATGCTAGTCAATGAAATGAGTTTAACCGAAATTGCTTTTTTACTTAATTATTCGAGTGTTGCTCATTTAAGTACCCAGTTTAAAAACACAACGGGAATAACTCCTTCGGCTTTTCAGAGAATTATTAAAAAAAGAAGAGAGAATTTAAAATAAAAATATAAAACCAATAAACCCACTAATTCGATGCAAAAAAACGCATTACACATTTTACTCGCTGATGACGATGAAGACGACCGCCTTTTCTTTAAAGATGCCTTTGAAGAAGTAAGAGTACAAACCAAAGTAACATTTGTTCATGATGGTCTTCAATTAATGGAACATTTAATGCAACCGGATGTAAAATTACCTGATATTTTATTTCTGGATTTGAACATGCCTAAAAAAACAGGAAAAGAATGTTTGATTGAAATTAAAAAAACCGAGCATCTTAAAAATATAATTATTGCCATTTATTCTACCTCTTCGTCTGAAGAAGACATAGAAGATACTTTTATTGAAGGAGCCAATATTTATATAAAAAAACCAAGTGATTTTAACACTTTAAAGAAAATTATTAATGAAGTCGTGACGTTAAATTGGCACTATCACACGTCTGGTTTAAACCGAGATAATTTCCTGTTGCGCCTAAAATAATAATGCCTAAATGAAGTGGATACCCAAGTTTAATTCTTCAAACTCATTGAGAGTTATTTTTGTAATCGCAGTTTTCATTCTGTTATTTCTTTCTTCAATTGCTTACAAACACAACCAGGATTTAAACGAATCCAGTAAACTTGTAATGCATACTTATGAAATAAACATTCAATTAGAGCGGTTAATGTCGGCGATAAAAGATGCCGAAACGGGGCAGCGTGGCTATATAATAACACGTAACGGCCGTTTTTTAACCCCTTATATTTATTCTCGCGACAAGGTAAATACTTCATTCATTACATTAAAAAAACTTACAGCCGATAATCCGAAGCAACAAAAAAACCTTCAAAAATTATTTAAGCTCATTACACAGCGTTTCATCTCTTTCGAAAACTGTTTTAAGTACAGCAATCCTCAAACATATGATAAAAGAAAACTTGACAATCATATGTTTGGCGGACGAATTTTAATGGATAACATTCGTTTTCAGGTTGATGAAATGAATGATATCGAAAAAAAATACCAACAAAAAAGATTAAAAATATATGATCAGGAAATTTCTTTAAGTCCTGTTTTCTCTATTTCATTATTTTTAACCGCATTAATCTTTATTATTCTTTCTTACAGACAAATCAGCAAAGACATTAACCGCTTAAAGATATTCAACAAAAAACTTTTGATTTCTTCGCGATTAATGGCCGAGTCTGAGGTTATTGGTAAATTCAGCACCTGGCAATGGGATCTTGATGTTGATAAAATCGATTATTCAGACAATCAATATCGTTTATTAGGTTTTAAACCAAATGCTTTTGTTCCTGAAAAAGATACTTTTTTAAATTTCGTACATCCGGATGATAAAGAGGCTGTAGCAAAATCTATGGAAGGAATCGTTAACAATAAACAATTACCTTTTATTTATTATAAGATCATGCTTCCTAATAATGAAATAAGATATTTCAAATCGACAGGAAAATTGTTGACTGATCAGCAAGGAAGCCAAATTTTACTCGGAATCAATTTTGATATTACTGACGAGCATTTATTAAACATAGAACTTCAGGAACGTAATAGAGAACTGGAAAAAAGCAATCAGGAACTTGCCTCTTTTAATCATGTTGCAAGTCATGATTTACAGGAACCTCTTCGAAAAATTCAAACCTTTATTTCAAGGGTTTCTGATGCAGACAAAGCTGTTTTATCTGATAGTGCCAAAAATTATATTAATAAGATTGAAGTTTCTGCAAAAAGAATGCGTGTTTTAATAGACGATTTGCTTTTGTTCTCCAGAACGAATACTACTAAAAAGGAATTCATAAAATCGAATTTGAATGAATTACTGGAAAATGCCAAATCTGAATTAACAGAAATCATAGACGAGAAAAAAGCAACCATTACGGTTTCAAAATTACCAAAGCTTGATGTTATTCCGTATCAAATCGAACAGCTTTTTATCAACCTGATTGGAAATTCCTTAAAATACAGTCAGCCTGATATTCGTCCGGAAATTAATATTGTAACTGAAAAAGTTTCATCAAAAGATTATCCTGATTTATTAGAACAAACCAGTAAGAAATTCTATAAGATAACTTTTTCTGATAACGGAATGGGATTTGATCCTCAGTTTAAAGAAACCATTTTTATTTTATTTCAGCGTTTGCATTCTAAAACAGATTATCCGGGAACAGGAATTGGTTTGGCGATTTGCAAAAAAATTGTCGAGAACCATAAAGGTCATATTACTGCAGACAGCATTTTAGGAAAAGGCTCCGTATTTACTGTGTTTCTACCAGAATAAAACTTCCAAAAAACTACATAAAAAACGTTATATAAATCCATTATGGGAATTATATAACGTTTCTTTTTTATGCTGTAAAGCAAAACGCTTCATTCGTTAGCATCTTTGTAATGTAATACTTTAACAAGTAATTAATGAAAGCAATGCCCATATTGAGAGCAACATTTTTAAAAATATTCTTTTTATTGATCATCGTATGCAACACGTCTTGCAACAAAAATAATCTAATAGAAAGCAACTTTAAAAATGAAGCTTTTAATACAAATGACAAAGAGCAAATGGAAGCTTATTTTTTTATTGCGACGGCAAATTTAAGTAAAGCTATTATTTCTAAAAGTCAGATTGCAGAACAAAAAACTTCTAAAAGTATTATCAAGCAATTAAGCAGGAAAATTGAAAATCACCAAAATAATTTGTTAAGGGATATAGCAAAAATAGCCAATAAAAGGCTGGTGATTGTTACCGAAATAAACAACTCCAGTAAACTGGAATTATATAAGTTAACTGATACTAAAGCTGCCAGCTTTGATAAAGTTTATCTGGATTCATTGTTAGAATCATTAAACGGACAAATTGAAGCATTAGAATCGGTTTCTAGAGAAACAAATGACGAAGTGATTTTGAAATTAGTATTGCATTATTTGCCAGAAATGTATCAGCTTTTAAGAGAAACTGAACAAATTAAACAAAAAATTAATTAAATGCCTGTAGAGCAATCATTAACCTAAATTATCACAATTATGAAAATGCAATCAAATTTATTATGCGCCTTAGTCCTATTTATGACAGCTTCTTTTGGAATGTTACACGCTCAGGACGAAAATGTTACAACCGAGTTTGGTGTAAAAGGAGGTTTCAACATGTCTAATTTTTTATCTGACGATGATGAAGCAACTGACGAAAATATCCTATATGGTTTTAATGCCGGTGTTTATGCCACATTACCAATATCAGATTTTGTTGCTATTCAGCCAGAGGTTTTATTTACCACAAGAGGTTCTAAGTTAGAATATAACAGTGATCTTGCAAGCGGAGACGCAAAATTCAAATTAAACTATATCGAAGTTCCTTTATTAGTTAGAGTTAATATCACTAAAAACTTTAACCTTCAGGCAGGTGGATATGCATCTTATTTAGTAAGTTCTAAACTTACCGGAGACGGAGCTGCTGAATTTGACGAAGATATTGATACAGATGACTTAAACAAATTCGATGCTGGTATTGTAGCAGGTGTTGGAGTTGATTTTAGCCCGGTAAGTATTGGTGTTCGTTACAACTATGGTTTAACCACTATTGGTAAAGAAAGAACTGTTGCAGGACAAACTTATACATTCCCGGATGCAAAAAACAGTAACTTCTCTGTTTACTTATCATACAAATTAAATTAAAAAATAAATCAATTAATTATTAACCATAAATAACAAGACCATGTCAAATTTATTATATACAATCGCAGTGATTCTGGTTATCCTTTGGGCCCTTGGGTTCTTTGTATACAGCGCCGGAAGTATTATTCACATTTTATTAGTAATTGCTATTATCGCAATTCTGTTCAGACTTATTAAAGGTCGAGAAATTTAAAAAACACAACAATTAATTAAATATACATTAATCCATTAAATCAAATATTATGAAAACTAGTAGCACAATTTTAGGAATTTTAGGAGCCGCAGCGGCGGGAGCATTTTTAGGAGTTTTGTTTGCACCGGATAAAGGTTCAGAAACAAGAAAAAAAATAAAAGATAAATCAAAAGATTACGGAGATAACCTAAAAGGTAAATTTGACGGAATTGTAAGCACGATTACTTCAAACGGTAAAGATATTATCGAAGAAGGAAAAGCAAAATTCAATTCTGTGAAAGAAGACTTCAACACTGTTAAAGATGAAGCTAAAGCTGTAAAAACGAACTATTAAAAAAGTGAATTTTTTAAACCATAAAATACCTTTATCATGGAAACAAATGCAACAACAAGAAACGACGAAAACATTTTTGAAAAAGCTGAAAATTATACCCGAACAAGTATTGAATTAGTCAAACTTAAAACGGTATCTGCATCAGCAGATGTTCTTTCTACATTAACATCTAAAATTGCCGTTGGTGCTGTTGTTGCGTTTTTTACCTTGTTTCTTAATATCGGGATAAGTTTATGGATTGGAAAACAGCTTGGAGAATATTCTTATGGCTTTTTTATATTGGCGTTATTTTACCTGATTGTTGCCATTGTATTGAACAAATTTCAACATTCGCTAATAAAAACACCAATTGGAAATATGATTATTTCCAGTATTTTAAAAGAAACTAAAACTGATTCGAACGAAAATGACCAAGCTTTAAATTAATTGTTATGGGAACCATTAAAGAAAACGTTTTTACTGTTGACAGATTAGAACAAATGATTCTTGAAACAAAAGCGCAACAAAAACAGGACTGGATTGCAATTAAAGATGAAGTTGCAGAAATTAAACACAATCTGAAACCGTTAAATCTGATTAGAAATACGGTTGAAGAAATTAATGAAGCAGTTGGAGTTAAAAGTCATTTGGCACAAGCAGCAATCAGTATAGGAATTGGTTATCTCGCAAAGAGATTAGTAGTAGGAAAATCCGATTCGGCCTTTAAAAGCATCTTCGGATCAGTAATACAATTGATTATAACCAATTTAGTTTCAAAACCTCATGAATCTGAACCTTCAGAAGAAGATAAAGATCCATCACAACACGAACCATCACAAGAGTAATTGTACAACCTTAAATTATGTATCATGGAAAAGTTAAATGAAATAATTATAAAAAATGGTGTTTACATGTACTCTAACCTATATAAATGTTTTGAATTTACGAGAGTATTTTTAGGTATCTAACTTGATTATACGTTTTTATAAATAACAACGGTTAGTCAGTTAATATCCTTCACTATATATCTTAAAAGGTTCAAAGAGGCAAAGGCGCAGAGGTACAAAGATGCCAAAGATCCGGAGTTATCAGATTTGAATCTTATAAAAAAGGGACTGTTTCACAAGTGAAACAGTCCCTTTTTAAATTTTATTAAATCGTAAGGCACATTCTAAACCTCTGTACCTTTGTTCCTTTAAACCTCTGTACCTTTTTTAGAACACTTCCGAAGCTTCTTTCAATTTCTCCATATTGTTTACCAATTGTAATTCGGCAACAATTTTTTGGATATCACCGTTCATGATGTTTCCTAAATCGTATAAAGTTAAACCAACTCTGTGATCTGTTACACGACCCTGAGCGTAGTTGTACGTACGAATCTTAGCCGAACGGTCACCAGAACTAACCTGAGAGGTACGTTTTGTAGCATCTTCAGCCTCTTTCTTAGCCAATTCCTGTTCGTATAAACGAGAACGTAAAACGTTCAACGCTTTATCTTTGTTTTTATGCTGTGATTTCTGATCCTGACATTGCGCCACCAATCCGGTTGGAATGTGCGTTAAACGTACCGCAGATTTCGTTGTATTAACCGATTGTCCTCCAGGTCCTGATGAACAGAAGAAATCAACACGAACATCGTTCATATCAATTTGAACATCAAACTCTTCCGCTTCCGGTAAAACCATAACCGTTGCAGCAGATGTATGCACACGACCTTGTGTTTCAGTCTGAGGAACACGCTGAACACGGTGAACACCAGCTTCAAATTTTAAAGTTCCGTAAACATCTTCACCCGAAACCTCAAAAATTACCTCTTTGAAACCTCCGGAAGTTCCTTCGTTCATATCTACAACCGAAGTTCTCCAGCCTTGATTTTCACAATATTTAGTATACATTCTGAATAAATCTCCGGCAAAAATACTCGCTTCATCCCCACCCGTTCCGGCACGAATCTCGACCATTACGTTTTTAGCATCTTCAGGATCTTTAGGAATCAACATAAATTTGATTTCTTCCTCAAGTTCCGGCAATCTTTCTTTTGCTTCGTCTAATTGCATTTTGGCCATTTCGGTCATATCTGCATCACTTCCATCAGCAATAATTTCGTTTGCCTCATCTATATTAGCCATCAAAAGCACATATTCATCACGCTTTTCAGCCAATGCTTTCAGGTTTTTGTACTCCTGATTCAATTGCACATAACGTTTCTGATCAGAAATAACATCCGGCTGGATAATTAAGTCCGAAATCTCGTCGAAACGCTGTTTTACTATTTGAAGTCTATCTAACATTTTCTAATTCCTTTTATTGGAGTGCAAATTTACGAAATTTTTGTTGAAAATTCTATTATTGATTTTTTGAGTTTTTTAGGTTGACTTTTTAGTGGAATTATGTCAGCTTTTTGGATCTGTTTCCTGCTATTCGTTTACAATCTTTTGTTTCGCTAAAGCTTCACAAAAGGATTTCCACTTTTATCAGGGCTAGGGAGTTTGGTTTACAAGAATATTTATGGTTTCCGTAAAAAATGATTTTACAAATTTAATTTTGGAAAAATGATTTTACGATGTTAATTTATATATTTGAAAAATATAATTTTAACAAAAACTCAGCAAGATTGTTAATTAGTCATATGTTCTAAAACTAAAAAAGAAAAAATAATTTAATAAATGAACAAAGAAAAAGCAATAACGTATAGTCTTTTAGCTCACATAAGAAATACAGGTACATTAGCTAAAGGACCTATTGATATTTTTATTCCGCTTATAAAAAGAGTTCTTTCAAAAATGAATTCAAATGGTATATTTCAAGGTAAAAGCGTTTCTGAAATAAAATCTACTGCTGATCAATTATATTATATTGACTTCCCAATCCCTGTTTTAAAAAAGATATTGGTCGAAATTTGTAAAGAGGTAAATACTGAAGAAAAAACGCACTTTGTATTATACAAAGATGGTGCGTTTAGTATCAAGGAATTTGCATTTATAGAATATGATGAAATAATTGAATCCCAAACTAAAGATATAAACGAATTAGAAGATCTTTTTAAACAGTTTTGTGAAACTTCGGAATTAAAAATTGAAAACAGCAGTTCAATATTTAAGTTTATTGAAAAAAATAAATTTAATCTTTCAAAATACATTTCAAATAGCCAAACTACAAATGGATTTGATTATACAGCAGAAGCACAATTTGTAAATTTCTTTAAACAAATCCCTCCAATTTATGAAAGAATAAAGAATATTTATTTGGGTTCTATTATTTCTGGTTATATCGAGTACAATTCTGACGAAGCTGAAAGAGATATAGAATTATTATTTGATACTAATTTTATTGTTGGATTAATTGATTTAAATACCCCAGAATCAACACATACTTGCAGAACATTATTAAAAATTGCTAAACAACAAAAATTCAAAATTAGAATTTTAAAAGATACAATTGAAGAAACTAAAAATCTTCTAGATACAAAAGCAGAATTTTTTGAAAAGTCTTTTTTGCAAAAAAAAGTAAATCCAGAAGATGTTTATAATGCCTGCGATCGGAGAAGGTTAAATAAATCTGATTTAGAAAGAATAGCAGATAATTTAGAAACTACAATAAGTACATTTGGTATAAGTATTTTGTATCAAACCGATAAATTAAATAATGAAGCAAAATTTACTGAGGAATATAAATTGTTTGAAAAGGTAAGAAATTCTAAAAAATCTGCATTACATGATGCTACAGCAATACTTTACATTAACAAAACAAGAAAATTTAAAATTAAAGAATTTGATAAAGTTAATGCTTGGTTTGTTAATAACTCAACATCAAGTGATGGTGAAAATATATTTTTGAAGAATGGTTTTCAACCTGAAAGTATAAAAGCCGATGATTTACTAAATATCTTATGGTTAAGTAATCCACAGATCAATAAAAATATAGAAGGAAATGATTTAGCAGAAATCGGATTAACCTCTATAATTTCATTATCCTTAAATATAAATCTTCCAAAATCAAAAATTTTAAGAGAATTAGATGATAATATTCATAAATATGCAAAAGAAGAAATTAGCGACACTGATATTATAAGAGTTGCAACAAGAATAACCAATAAACAGCTTAGAGATATTGAAGAATTAAACATTCTTGCAGAAACAGATAAAGTAGAATTTGTAAAAAGATTAGAAGAAGAATCTAATAAACAAAAAAGAATTGAAGAATTAAGAATAAAAAAATTAGAACATATATTTGAAAATGTTTCGAGAAGAACTGACGAATTAGAAAAATCCAGAAAAGAATTCGAGGAAAAATCAAAAGGAATTGACGAAATATTGAAAGAGAAAAACTCTTCAACTTCAAAAGTTGCTAAATTAGAACATGAATTATTAAAAGAACGAAATATAATCATTGAATTAAAAAGAAATAATTGGATTAAAATCGAATTAAAAAAATGGAGAAGAAAAACTTGGTTTGAATTTCTTATCCTTTCTTCAATAATGATAGTCGCTCTTATCTATATATTTAATGAATCTGATTGGAATATTACAAAAGCAATTCAATACTTCACGGTCTTAAAATCGAACTTTATTATTAGTGGATTTATAACATTCCTTTTAGCAATTTTTAATTCAATTACAATAAAGACGTTATTTGGAAAATATAGAAATCATTCAAACATTAAAAGCTATAAAGAATCATTAGTGATTCCTGATAATTTAAAAGATTTAAAATAACAACCAGCCAGATCTCGCATTTATAGTTTACCCTTCAATAGTGCGGATTTGCAATCCGTACCCGTAACAGTGAGACACAATACTTTGTGTTTTTAAAAAGATGACCCTCTTTGTGGGCACGGATTGCAAATCCGCGCTATCGGGTTTCTTTTTTTATTTGTAACAATTATGTTAATATTTAAATCAATATATTAAGTAAGATAAATTATACGTATTATTGTGTTTAACAAAGTAATTACTTACAAAAATACATCTGATTTATTATGTTTAGAAAATTTGACACCTTTGACACCTTTACTAATTTTAAGAAAGATGACGATCTCGGTCAGTATTCTTCCTATGCTGCTTATAACAACGATTTATTGAGATTGGTCGATTTCTACGGGCGAACTCCATTTGATTGGTATCGAAACAAAAAAACCGGAGAAATAATTTGGCTTGACGGACATGCTAAAATTGACCACTATTCTAATTTAGGACATTCCTGGGGCAAAACTTTTACAAATGGTGACAGATTGTTATTGGATGGAGAGACCAAAAAAATATATTATAACGGAGACGTTATTTACAATTTTAAGAAAAAAAAATCATCATTTTTTAGTGGAGGATATGCACTTTCTGACGGCGGAAACAATCAAGACCCTGGCTCATTACGCAAAGGATCGAGAGGTGTTACATGGATTGATTTTGGTGGTGCATTTGAAGCGCTTATTATTATATTGGGATTTGAAGTGAAAGGTACTACTTCAAGAGGAAAAGGAACAAATGGAGGAAAACCAACATATGAGAATAAAGTAGATGATGGAATAAACGCTGTTGATTTTGGGTCAAATGGAATTAAAGCAGTGAAAGAAACTGTAGAGAAACAACAAGCTAAGGAGAATAATGAAAATAGTACTAGAGCTAATAAAAATTTAAGAACAACTTGGTATAACAAAGATGGAAAAGAAATTAGAACAGAAATTAAAAAGGATTATGAATAAAAGAAATAAAATATTAACAATTTTATTTTCTGTAATTCTATTAGCAATAATAGCGTTTTTTTTCTTGTCTAGGGCTGAAAAAAAACATGTTTTACGTGAATATTATCCAAACAGAAAACAAGCTTCAGAATATGAATATATCATTAAAGATGTTGATACTGTTTTGCATGGAAAATTTATACGTTACAACAAAGAAGGAAATAAAATAGCTGAAGGAAATTTTGTAAATGGAGAACCAAACGGAAAAAGCATCTATTATTTTGACAATGGCATAATAGAATCAATATTTTATCGAAAAAACAGCAAAATTTTACAGGAAATTACAGAAAATTATCCATCGGGAAAAATAATACAATACACATTATATGACTATTTTGGCTTGTCAGCTTTTATTGTTCGTTTTGATAAAAAGGGAAATGTTTTAAACTTTGAAGGTTATCCATTAATGGAAACATATCAATATAGAATTGCAAACAAAAAGAGATTTAAAACTAAAATTGAGCAGTACCTTAAAGTTGGAGACACACTACAACAGCAATATATAATAGCCAATATACCTAATGCCAAGCGCAGTTTTAAGATAGAAAATTTAAATGCAGATGAGGTAAAAACTAAACGAACATTCAAAAAAACGTCCCAAACTGGAATTAAAGTAAAAGAATTATTAATCAAAAAAGGAATTAATACGATAAGAGCCGTTGTTAAATATGAATTTAATGATAAAGAAAAAACGGTTATAAATGATACGATTTCTTTTAAGGTTGATGTTAATTAGTCTAAAGCTAGATGAAAAAGAAATAATTTCCCTGCTCCCCCGCTGGCGCTGGCGTCTCGCTCGTGAACGCAAACTATGTCAATAACAAAACAAATAAAATTATATGCTGGCAGAACGGGACGCTAGCGCTAGCATATAGTAAATCTTAAATTGCATTAGCCTTACAAACAAATCTTATGCAAATCATCCAAAATTTCCATTTCTTCTTCAGGTAAAAGCTGTAAAGCAATTTCAAGCAAAGTCATTACATTATGATCAGCTTCATTAAAAGAAAAACAGGCCTGACTTCTGGCATCATCATTAAGCAAAATAATACTTGCTTTTAAAAGACTTGAAACCATTAAATTTAATTCGTTATAACCAGATATTTTTAGGTTTACGCTAAACGAGTTGTCACTACTATTTTCTGGTTTTAGTTTTTTGAATTTATTTAATCTTTTCATTGATTCAAGAAATTCTGTGACTTTTTGTTTATGTTGTGTTTCCATGATTTTCTATTTTTTTCTTGAAAACAAAACTACAAGTAACAGATTACTTTTAAGTGATTGCATACAATCGGTTGTATGCAACTGTAATATCTAAAACATAAATTATAATTCCACATGACATAAGTTTAAACAAGTAAAAATCTTTAAATTTGATTAAAATAATACAGTTCTAAACTTATAGAAAATCAAACAAATGAAGACATATTTTGTAGACTCATTTACAAATGAAAAATTTAAAGGAAATCCCGCTGCAGTCTGTTTACCAGATACAGAACTAGATAGCCAAACCATGCAAAGCATTGCTACAGAAATTGGATTTTCTGAAACTGCTTTTATAAAGCAAATCTCGGATAACGTTTACAGCATCCGGTTTTTTTCGCCAAAGACTGAAATTCCGTTATGTGGACATGCAACGTTGGCTTCATCAAAAATTGTTTTCGATACGACTTCATTTCAAAATATAAAATTTATTAACTATGAAAATATCGAGCTGTTTATTGAAAAAGTTGGAAATAAAATCAAAATGCAATTTCCTGTTTACGACACCGAAGAAACCGAAGTTCCTCAAAAAATGATAGAGGCACTTGGAATTTCTGAAGTTGTAAATAAAAGATACAGTCCAAAAAATAAAATTATTTTAATTGAAATTAAAAGCACAACCGAACTGGCTAATTTAAAACCTGATTTTACGGCTTTGCTAAATTCACACACCGGAATAAGTGGCGTTTTGGTAACTGCCGTTTCAGACAACGAAACTTTCGATTTTCATTACAGATATTTTTGGCCTTGGGCAGGCACTAACGAAGATCCTGTAACAGGTGGTATTCAAACTTTTTTGACTAAATATTGGGCCGAAAAGCTGAATAAAACAAAACTCAATGCGTATCAGTCTTCCTTAAGAACAGGAAAGATGAGTACAGAACTTTTAGGTGACAAAGTTTTTATTTTAGGAGAAGCCGTAAAGGTATTAGAAGGAGAATTTGTTTTGTAAATAAACCATAGATTGTTGTAAATTGCTTCTTCCTTACAAAGATGCAATAAAACTACTTTTATAAAACAAAAGAATAAAAACTTGGTATCTTAGTGACTTCGTGGCAAAACCTTTAAACACATTTAATTATGGAAACAAGATTTGAAGCCGGAATCAACATTGCAATTAAAATTCCGAAGCAAAAATATAACAAAACTGTAGCTTTCTACCGTGAGATTTTAAAACTGGAAGTAAAAGAAGTGCCAATAGATAATCCAACAGTTTCAAGGACACATTCGGTTCAATTTGGGAACAATGTGATTTGGCTGGACTGTGTAGACAATTACACCCATTCTGAAACCTGGCTGCAATTGACCGTTCCTGATGTCGAGGAAGCTACAACATATTTAAAACAAAATGGTGTTGAAACTTGCGACGAAATTGAAGAAATTCCCAAAAATATGCATTGGATTATGGATCCTGCCGGTACCGTTTTTAACTTGCAGAAAAAGAGTGAATAAATAACTTGGCACATCTTAGTGAGATTGCTTTCGCCCCGAGAACACGTCTTCCTCGCAAGGACACAGTAAATAAAACTTAAAAAAACTTAGTGCCCTAGCGCCTTCGTGGCAAAACCATCATAACAATGAACAATAACTTCTACTACAAAGCCATAGAACCAGACCAATCACTTACTGACTTTGTAGAAAATATTGGAATGTTTCATAACCAGTCAGGCAAAGACATGGAAGTGGTTTTAATGCCAGACGGAAGAATTGATTTGTTTTTTATGAAGTCTGAAACAGAGCCATTTCAGGTTGCGCTTATTGGTCTGGAAAATGTGCCAGAGCAACAAGTCATTCAGGCAAATACACTAGCATATAAAATTAGTTTTAAACCGCTTGGAGTCGAATATATTTTACAGACTTCAATTGCTGATATTTTAAATAATGCCAAAGTTTTACCTCAAAACTTTTGGGAAGTGAACGATGATGATCTGATAAATTTTGAATCTTTTCACAAAAAAATAGTAGAAAAAATCAACGAAATTTTACCCAATAAAATCGACGAGAGAAAACGTAAACTTTTTAAACTGGTTTATGAATCAAACGGTGAAATTAAAGTACAGCAACTTTCAGAAGAAATATCCTGGAGCAGCCGCGAAATCAATCGATATTTCAATAAACAATTCGGGCTTTCGTTAAATGCATTTTGCAAGATTCTGCGTTTCAAAGCTTCATTAGAACATATTGCAAAAGGCAAACTTTTTCCGGAATTGAACTTTACAGACCAAAATCATTTTATCAAAGAAATTAAAAAATTCTCTGGCGTAGTTCCCAGTGAATTGCTAAAAAATACGAATGACCGATTTATACTATTATCCGTCCTGAAAGCACAATAATTTTGTCCCCAACAATGGCTAAAAAAAGCCAAACGGGAATAAAATAATTTAAACTTCTAAGGAATGTTACTAGAAAATAAACAAGTTGCCATTATTGGTGGCGGTCCGGGCGGACTTACTTTAGCCAGACTTTTACAATTGCAAAACGTTAATGTAAAAGTATATGAAAGAGATTTAAACAAAGATGCGCGCGTTCAGGGTTCGCCTCTCGATTTGCACGACGGATCTGGTTTGGCGGCCATTCACAAAGCTAATTTGTTTGAAGAATTCAAAAATAACTTTTTGCCAGGCGCAGATAAAACTTTAATCTTAAACGAAAAGGGAGAAATATTTCATAGCGATCACGAAACCAATGTTCATGAAGATTTTGGCAACGAATACTTTCGCCCAGAAATTGATCGCGGAGCCTTACGCAAAATATTGTTAGATTCTTTACAACCCGAAACCGTAGTTTGGAACAGTCATTTTGTTTCTATGGAAGCTCAAAACGAAGGCTGGTTATTGCATTTCAAAGATGGAAATTCGGTTTATGCAGATATTGTCATTGCTTCTGATGGCGCAAACTCAAAAATCAGACCTTATATTACTGATATTAAAGCTTTTTATACTGGTATTTTAATGCTTGAAGGCAATATTTATGAGTCGGCAAAAAATGCGCCTCATATTGCTTCATTAATAGATGGCGGAAAAATAATGGCATTTGGTGATACCCAAAATATTTTACTCGGACAAAAAGGCGGCGGCGATCTTGGTTTTTACGCCAGTTTTAAAGCCGATGAAAACTGGACCAAAACAAATGGTTTGGATTATGCCAATAAAACACAAATGCTGGAATGGTTTAAAACCGAATATCCGGAATGGAGCAGCAATTGGTACGAATTATTCGAAAATGTTTCTGCGCCGTTTATTCCACGTCCGATTTATTGCATGCCTTTGGATCAAACCTGGGAAGCGATGCCTAATTTAACCATGATTGGCGATGCCGCACATGTAATGCCTCCGTTTGCCGGTGAAGGCGCCAATATGGCCATGCTCGATGCTTTAGAATTAAGCGAATGCCTGACATCTGATAAATATAAAAATATTCAGGAAGCTATTTCAGGTTATGAAATCATCATGCGTAAAAGAGCTTCTGAAGCAGCACAGGAATCTATTGAAAACGGCGAAAAAATGCATTCAAAAGAGGCATTGAAAACGATGTTGGAGTTTTTTAGTCACTAAGATTCTGAGGCGCTGAGGTTCTAAGATTCTAAGAAAAAACCAAAGTCCTCGCGAGGAAGAGTTTTCAACAAGATAAAGCAATATCGCCATAAAAAATCATTATCAAATTTTCTCACAAAGACGCAAAGGCGCAAAGTTTTTTGTGTATTATTTTTAAACTTTGCGCCTCTGCGCTTTTGCGCGATTAAAAAAAAACCAGCTAAAAAACTTCATATCCAACTTCTTAACGACAAAACAAAAAACTTAGCATCTTAGACTCTCAGCGCCTCAGTACCTTTAAGAAAAATTGCCTAATTTCGCTCTTCAAATGTAAAAGAGAAAAATGAAGGTCTGTATTGCCGAGAAACCAAGTGTAGCACGTGAAATCGCATCCGTTTTGGGTGCAAATAACAAGCATGATGGATATTATGAAGGCAACGGATATGCTGTAACCTATACTTTTGGGCATTTATGTACTTTAAAAGAACCCAACGATTATAAACCACATTGGAAAAGCTGGGATTTGAACAACCTGCCCATGCTTCCTGAAAAATTTGAAACCAAAGTGGTAGAAAATTCAGGGATTCAAAAGCAGTTTAAAATTGTAAAAAGCCTATTCGACAAAGCTGATGTCGTTATAAACTGCGGGGATGCCGGGCAAGAAGGAGAACTGATTCAGCGTTGGGTAATGAACGAAGCCAATTATAAAGGCGAAGTTCAGCGTTTGTGGATTTCCTCTTTAACAACTGAAGCCATAAAAGAAGGTTTTGAGAATTTAAAACCGTCTGCTAATTACGATAATTTATTCTACGCCGGTTTTTCGAGAGCAATTGGCGACTGGCTATTGGGGATGAATGCTACGCGTTTGTATACCGTAAAACATGGCGGATACAAACAAGTTTTGTCTATTGGCCGTGTACAAACGCCAACATTGGCAATGGTTGTTGACCGTTGGAAAGAAATCGAAAATTTCAAACCTCAACCTTATTGGGAATTGCAGACTCTTTATAGAGAAACGCTTTTTAGTTATGAAGATGGCCGTTTCCTGAAAAAAGAAGACGGAGAAATTCTAGCCAATAAAGTCAAAGAAAGTGAGTTCGAAATTGTTTCTGTTGAAAAAAAGAACGGAAACGAATATGCGCCAAAACTATTTGATTTAACAGGTTTACAGGTTTATTGCAATACAAAATTTGGATTTTCTGCAGATGAAACGCTTAAAATTGCGCAAAGTTTATACGAACAAAAAGTAGTAACGTACCCCAGGGTTGATACTACTTTTTTACCAAACGATATTTATCCAAAAGTAGCGGGAATTCTGCAGAAACTGACTAATTATAGTGCCTTAACGCAGCCTCTTTTAGGAAAAAAGATAAAAAAATCGCCAAAGGTTTTCAACGATAAAAAAGTTACAGATCACCATGCGATTATTCCAACCGGAATCGAAATTAATTTGCCATACAATCAGCAACAGGTTTATGATATTATTGTAAAACGCTTTATTGCTGTTTTTTACGACGATTGTTTGGTTGCTAATACAACAGTTGTTGGAAAAGCGGCTGATGTGATGTTTAAAACTACGGGAAAGGAAATCTTAAAGAAAGGTTTTCGCGTTGTTTTCGAAGACCCAAATGCGAAGGAAAAAGAAGCAGATTTATTGCCCAGTTTTGTAGTGGGAGAAAAAGGTCCGCATGAACCTTCGTTTTTAGAAAAGGAAACTAAACCGCCGAATCAGTTTACGGAAGCAACTTTATTACGTGCTATGGAAACCGCCGGTAAACAAGTTGATGATGAAGATTTACGTGAATTGATGAAAGAAAACGGAATTGGTCGTCCGTCAACGCGGGCAAATATTATCGAAACACTTTTTAAACGTCAATATATTGTTCGAAACAAAAAACAGGTTTTGCCAACTCCAACAGGAATTCAGCTTATTGAAACGATTCAGAATGAATTAATCAAATCTGCTGAACTTACGGGTTCCTGGGAAAAGCAATTGAAAGATATTGAAAAAGGAACTTTTACCGCCGGAGCTTTTATCAAAAACATGAAGCGAATGGTTGAAGCTTTGGTTACTGAAGTTCGAAGCGAAACCCGACACGCCAATATTTCGCATGCCGGAAATGTTCAGAAAGAAGCCGTGAAAGTCGAAAAAAAGAAAGCGGATGGAATTTTGGCCGAAATCTGTCCTAAATGTAAAAAAGGAAATCTGATTAAAGGAAAATCGGCTTACGGATGCAGCGAATATAAGGCTGGTTGTGATTTTGTTCTGCCTTATGTTTTTTCAGATAAAAAAATAACAGAAAGTCAATATTTACGATTGCTCGAAAAAGGCTCAACTGTAAACATAAAAGGTTTTAAAACCCAAGATGGTACCGTAGAAGGTTTGATTCGTTTTGAAGAAAATTACAAACTTAAATTAGAGCCGAAGAAAACAGCAACAAAGACGAAATCAAAAGTAAATGCAAATGCGAATGCGAATACGGCATCTGATTCATTAACGTGTCCGAAATGCAAAAAAGGAACAATTATGAAAGGTAAAACCGCTTACGGTTGTGGCGATTATAAATTAGGCTGTGATTTTAAAGTTACTTTTGATATAGTCAGAGAAAAATTAAAAGATCAAAAGCCTAGTAAAGAATTAGTTTATGCAATTTTGCAGGAAGGTTTTTGATTTTTTTATTTTGCCACGAAGACTCAAAGACACAAAGTTTTTTTATTATTTAGTCTATACAACTTTTTAGAATTTCAACTAACCATCCTCAATAATTAATTCGTGAAAATTTGTGAAATTCGTGGCTAACTTTTTCATAACTTAGCTTTAGAATCTAACCAAAAAACTCACCAATATGTTTCAAAAACTAACCGTTTTAATGTTTTTTTTAGCAATTGTTTCTTGCCAAAAAAAAGAAACTATCGAAAAAGATAAAATCAAAATTGCTGATTGGCTTCTCGGAACCTGGGAAAATAAATCTCCCGATGGCGTACTTACCGAAAGCTGGCAAAAAGTAAACGATAGCACTTTTACCGCAACATCTTATTTTATAAAAACAGATGACACGCTGCATTCTGAAAAAATAACTTTGGCACAAAAAGGTGAAATGTTATTATACAGTGCTACTGTAAATGGACAAAACGACGACAAAGCGATCGATTTTGGTTCTACTTCAGAAACGGAAAATAAGTTAGTTTTCGAAAATCCATCGCACGATTATCCTCAAAAAATTACGTATAGAAAAGGCGCTAATAATACTTTAACGGCTGAAATTACTGGAAACTTACGTGGAAAGAAAACTACTGAAAGGTTTATTTTGATCAAGAAATAAAATAATAATCTCACAAAAACACAAGTTTTAAGTGATATATTGAATTGCCTCCTGCTTTTACTGGAGAATAAAATAAAGCCAATATTAGAGGCTTTAGTCAAATGCTAATTTTGGCTAAAGCCTTTTTAATATAATTACATAACCTCCAGCTAAAGCAGGAGGCAATTCAAATAAAACTTTACCAAAAAAAATCAGCATCTTAGCAACTCAAAAAAAAGCTACTCCTTCTCCCCGATCTTATTCACCATAAAAATCATCAATATTCCTAAAAGTGCCATGATCAAAAAGGCAAATTTCATACTTAGATATTCTGAGATAAAACCAACCATTGGCGGAACAAGTAAAAATCCAAGATACCCAATAGTCGATATAGAAGTTAGAGCTGAGCCACTACTTAATTTTGAGGATCTTCCGGCTATACTAAATACTAACGGGACTACGCAGGAAACACCAAATCCGATTAAAACATAACCAAAAATAGTTGGGTATGCGTATGGCAGAACAAAACAAATCCCAAAACCTACAGTAATCAATATTCCGCTGTAAAGCAGAATTCGTTTCGTGCCAAATTTCATTACACCAAAATCTCCAAACAAACGTCCTAAAGTTACAGCCGTTGCAAAAAATACAAATGCAGCACTGGTTAATTTTGGCGAAGCGTGCAGTATATTTTCAAAATAAATACCGCTCCAGTCATACATTGTATTTTCGCAAGCCATCGAGACAAAACAAATCAGGGCAAACTTTACGAGGTTTTTCTCTGGCAATGAAAAGAATTTCTTTTTAACAGGAACAGGCTCATTATGAATACTTAAAGGATAAAAACAAGCTGTAAGTCCCATCATCAAAATGCTTACTCCCAATAAGTGATAGGAAGGCGCAATATGCTGTGTAACCATTACATACCCCAAACCGGCACCCGAAAAAACGGCTATACTCCAAACGGCATGAAAACGGGTTATAATCGATTTGGGATATAATTTCTGAACCTCAAGAGATTGTGCATTAATAGATAAATTAAAAATATTACGAGACGCTCCAAAGATTAAAAGTATCATAACCAACTGCCATACAAAAGCAGCTAAGCCCGGTAAAGACAAAGCAATATTAAACATAATTGCACCCAACAACATGATATAACGGCTGCTGTATTTGTTTAATAACATTCCTGTAAAAGGCATGGTAAGCATTAAACCTATCGGAAATGCAAATAAAACAGCTCCAAATTCTGCTTCAGATAAATGTAATTGTGCTTGTATGTGCGGAATTCGGGATACCCACGAAGAATATCCGAAACCGGAAACGAAAAAAAATACTGTATTGGCTATTCTAAATCCTTTTGGTGAATTCTGGATTCTTTTAAAAAAAGGGAGAATCATTATTTGTAAAATTTATTTGGCTGCAAATTTAGGCCTTTTCAACTAAATTCTACTCTTTTAATTTTTTTCTTACGAATACAAAAACAGCATCATAAATCACAAATAAATGGTTATCAACAACATAAGACATCGTCATTAAAATAATAACAAAATTGACATGATCTATTTGAAATAATATTTGTTAAAGAAACAATAATATTTACATTTGCACTGTTTTTATTCATTCTAAATAAAAACACTGCTAACCAAATTATAATTATAATGAAATATCTTAATTTGAAAACGTCTCGTTTTCTATCTTTAATTTGCTTATTGTTTTCAATAAGCACGGTATCAGCCCAACAAACTAATGGAAAAATAAAAGGAACAATCACAACTTCAGAAGGAGATCCGGCTGCAGGTGTTAACGTTGTTCTTAAAAATTCAAAATACGGTACCGTTACCAATGATGATGGTACTTTTGAATTAAACAGAGTAAAACCAAATACGTATTCTTTGCAAATCTCCTTAACTGGTTACGAAACAACAGAACAAGAAGTCGTTGTAGCCGAAAGTGAAACTGCAAACGTCAACTTACAACTAAAGGTTTCTAATAAGGAATTACAAGAAGTGGTTATCAACAGCAAAAAAAGCATCTTATCTAAAAAAACAGATTACGTTGCAAGAATGCCGCTAAAAAATCTGGAGAATCCACAAGTTTATAGTGTGATTCACAAGGAGCTTTTATTAGAGCAAGTGGCTGTAAATATTGAAACTGCAATAAGAAATTCACCCGGAACTGTGCCTGTAACCTATCCTTCAGGAGGAATTGGCATTACGTTTAGAGGTTTTACAACAGGAGTAAATGCAAGAAATGGTATGGAGACTTCTACCAACCGTTCTTCTCTTGATCTTGCAAATGTTGAGCGCATTGAAGTATTAAAAGGTCCATCCGGAACTCTGTTTGGTTCTACAGTTTCATCTTTTGGTGGTGTTGTTAATCTGGTTACTAAAAAACCGTTTGAAAGTTTTGCCTCTGAGGTATCTTATACAGCAGGAAGTTTTAATCAAAACCGTTTAACTGCCGATGTAAATACACCTTTAAACAAAGAAAAAACGGTTTTATTCAGAGTAAATTTGGCTTATGACAATGCTAAAAGTTTCTTAGATCATGGTTTTAGCAAAACTATTGCTTTTGCTCCAAGTCTTACTTTTAAGGCAAGCGATAAACTTACTTTTAACATTGATGCCGAATTATTAAGTTCAAACAATACAAGACGTACGTATAACAGATATGATGCAGCTTCTGGAATTACAAATCCCGGAGATTTAAAAATTGGCTACAAAAAATCTTTATTCTATGAAGATAATGATGCAAAAACTTCTGCTAACAAATTTTTCGCTCAGGCAGAATATCAAATTTCTGAAAACTGGAAATCGACTACTTTATTCTCTTTTATGGGAGAAAATGTAGACCGCAGTTACCAGACTTATTTACTTTGGACTTCTCCTACTGTTGCAGCAAGAAGAGTTGGTAACTGGGGACCTATTTATGATAATTATACAAACATTCAGGAAAACATTAACGGTCAGTTTGCTACAGGAAGCATCAAACATAAATTGTTATTGGGAGCAAATTACAGCTTCAATAAAAGCGGTTTTTCTTCTGGTGTAACCGCTTATTTTCCAGATCTTGTAGATGTAACAGGAACATATGAGCCGTTAAGAAGAAAAGATGTTGATGCGGTATTAACTCAAACAGCTTATCCGGTTTCTACCAGCAGCACTTTTAGCCTTTATGCCTCTGATGTAATTAACTTTACAGATAAATTATCGGCTATGTTGAGTTTGCGTGTAGACAATTTTGATCTTCCTGCTACGGAAGGTTCAGAAGGATATAAACAAACGTCTTTATCTCCAAAATTAGGATTGGTATATGAAATTGTAAAAGACCAGGTTTCTATATTTGGAAACTACATGAACGGATTTCAAAATTCTGCTCCTACAATCCAGCCAGATGCTACAAAATTGATTTTGGACCCAATTTATGCCGTGCAATATGAGGGAGGAATTAAAGCCGAAGCTTTTAATAAAAAATTAAGCCTTACAGCAAGTTATTACAATATTACAATTGATAATGCAATAAGATCTGATGCAGATGGATTTACTTTCCAGGATGGTGAACAAATAAGCAAAGGTGTTGATTTTGAGTTAATCGCAAATCCTTTCGCAGGTTTAAATATTGTTGCAGGATATGCATACAATGATAATCGTGTTGAAAAAGTATCTAAAGCTATTGGTTCTCCGGAAAACGTTGCCAATTTTTGGACAACTTATACTTTCCAAAATCAACTAAAAGGTCTTGGTATAGGTGCGGGAGCAAATTATGTTGACAAATCATACATGTTTGAAGATAATGTTTTTTACATTCCATCTTACACAACTTACAATGCTACTGTATTTTATGACCAGCCAACGTGGAGAGTTGGTGTTAAATTCAACAACATAAGCAACGAAAAATATTGGGATTTTTACGGAAACTCTCAGGCGCCGGCTAACTTTTTAGTAAACTTAACTCTTAAGTTTTAAAAATTATTTCGCCATAAATAAACACCTCTTTCTTAGGAACAGAGGTGTTTCTATTTTAAACAAATTTCAAAAATCTTTTAAATGTCTTTTAAAAAAATCATTCTTAAAATCCACTTATGGCTGGGCATGGGTTCCGGTTTAATTATTTTTATTTTAGGAATTACGGGTTGTATTTATGTCTTTGATGAAGAGTTAAGACCTGTCGTTTATCACAACCGATATTATGCAGACGAAACAAAAAAGGAGAAGAAAAACATAAGCGAACTTTTAAAAATCGTAGAGGATTCGATTGGAAAAGATAAGCCAATCGGCGCTATCCGAATTCGAAATGAAAAAGATGCGACTGTAACCTTTTTTACCAGCAAAGAAAAAGAAAACCCAAATGCCATTTGGTATTGGGACACTCAGGAATATAATTATACGATTTATGTAAATCCTTTTTCAGGAAAAATTCAAAAGATAGAAAATACAACAACTGAGTTTTTTAACGTAATTGTATTTCTGCACTGGAGTCTACTGCTTACAAACGATATTGGAAAGCCTATTGTAGGAATAGCGGTAATTATTTTCATTATTTCACTTATAACAGGACTTATTCTTTGGTGGCCAAAAAATAAAAGTGCTGCCAAACAACGCTTTTGGTTTCGATGGAAAAATACCACCCAATGGAAACGCAAAAACTATGATTTGCACAATATTCTGGGATATTACGTTATGCTTTTTGCTTTGATTATTGCTTTTACGGGATTGGTTTGGTCTTTTAAATGGTTTGACAATAGTGTAAAATGGATTGCTAACGGAGGTCAGACGATTGAAAAAAAGAAAGACAATTTTGTTTCTGATCTATCCAAAAAGAAAGATCAAAATACAATTGATAAAATTTTAAACACAGCTCAATACGCTTATCCTAATGCAAACAATTATACAATTTCGTTTCCCGAAGATTCTTTACAAACACAATCGGTATATATTGAGAATGGCGGCAACTTCGACAGAATCAATTTACAGTTTGATCAGTACACAGGAAAATTATTAAATACTAAAACTTTTGCTGATAAAAACAACGGAGAAAAAATACGTTCGTTAAACTATGCCATTCATTCTGGCGGAATATTAGGATTGCCCGGAAAAATACTCGCTTTTTTTGCCAGTTTAATTTCTGCAAGTCTTCCCGTAACCGGTTTTTATATTTGGTGGGGAAGAAATAATAAAAAGAAGAAAGCTAAATAAACTAGAAAATTTTAACGATTCATTTTTAATGTTTTATTTTTAATTGTTCTAAATAAGAGTTAAGTTTGTGAAAAATATCATACCTAACAAAATTTAAATCCTGATCTTATGAAATCAAATACTTTAAAAAAAATCACCTTTTTTCTTTTTATGTTAGTTGCTAGTCCGCAATTGTTTGCTCACGCACTTTGGATCGAAACTAAAGCAACCGGAACAAAAGGAAAAGCACAGGAAATCTCTGTTTACTTTGGAGAATTTTCCGATAATGACATTACAAAAGCTGATAAATGGTTTTCAGATTTAAAAGATTTTACATTAGTAGTGATTAGCCCTTCTAAAAAAGAAACAAAACTTACGGCAGCAGCTTTAGAAAACAAATATCAGGCTTTCTTTACGCCAGATGAAGAGGGTGTTTACACAATTGCAATGCACCATAAAGTAAAAGATGTTTACGGAACTATGGTTTTAGATTACAATTCAAGCGCAACTGTAACGGTTGGAAACGCTGCAAAAGGAAACGAAGCCACAGTAAATACAAATGTTATTAGTGTATTTGCAAAAGATGTAGTAACTGCAAAACAAAAAACGAAGATCAATGTAAATGCTTTATACGAAGGCAAAGAGGCGAAAGAGCAAAAAATAAAAGTAATTGCACCAAATGGATGGGAAAAAGAATTATGGAGCAATGATAAAGGAGAAATCTCTTTTACACCAATTTGGCCAGGAAATTATATGGTAGAATTTGCTTATACAGAAAAATCAGCCGGAGAACACAATGGTAAAAAATACGATGAGATCTGGAAAATGGCTACTTATTTAATTTCGGTTAAATAATTTCAAAACCTTTTTAGATTTTACTTTTCAATCAAACCTTGCTTTTCCTAGCAAGGTTTTTTGTTTTAGGTATTTCAAATTATAAAAAATAAAAATAGTAAAAGCAAAATCTTAAGCTAATCTTAAGACAATATTAATTAAACTTTAATCAAGATAATTACCTCATAATTTTTTGTTAAGGACTTCACATCTCTATATTTGCATTCGTAATTTTTATTGAATCTAAATAAATACCATGAAACATAATTTAATACTATTCTTAGCCTTAATAAGTTTTGCAGCTTCTTACAGTCAAGATTACACAAGTACAGAAAACACTATCACAAACGATACTGTTAAAAACAAAAAGGGAGAAGTCCTTAACGAAGTGTTAATCACACCAAATAAACCTAAAAAGCCAGTTGAAGCAGCACGTTCCGGAATTAAAGTAATGGACTTGCCACAAAGTGTTCAGGTTATTGGCAGCGAAGTAATCGAACAACAACAAGCTATTAGGTTAAGTGAAGTAGTAAAAAACCTTAATGGCGTTTATGTAGGATCTGCTCGTGGTGGTGCACAGGAATCATTCTTTTCAAGAGGATATGATATGAGTGCCAATAATATGTTTAAAAATGGTTTTCGATATAATGCCGGTTCAATTCCAGAAGTTTCTTCTTTGGAGAAAGTTGAATTCTTAAAAGGAGGTTCTGCTTTATTGTATGGAAATGTTGCTCCTGGCGGAATTATGAATTTAGTTACCAAAACACCAAAATTTACAAGCGGTGGAGAGGTTTCTATGCAAATGGGAAGCTATTCTTATTATAAACCATCTGTTGACTTTTACGGACCTTTAAATAAATCGATTGCCTACAGATTTACAGGATCTTATGAAAACTCAGAAAGCTTTAGAGATTATGTAAAAAACGAACGTATTTATATCAACCCTTCGTTTTTATTTCATTTATCTGATAAGACCCAAATTACATTACAAGGAGATTATTTAAGTGCTGACTGGACTCCGGATTTTGGAACCGGAATCTACGGAAAAACAATTTTAGACTTACCTCGTAACGAATTCTTCGGAGCACTTTGGTCTACTGCAAATACTAAATCTTCTAGTGCTTCTTTATTATTTAACCATGATTTCAATAAAAACTGGAAATTAAATTTTAATTCTTCTTACCAGTCTTACCGCAGAACTCAAACATCTACAGCACAATTAAGTACAATCGATGCTAACGGAAACTGGAAACGTGGTTTAACAAAAGCTGACGCTGCCGAACAAATCTTTGGTGACCAGTTAAGTTTACAGGGAACTTTTAATACAGGAAGTATAAAACACCAAATCTTTACTGGTGTTGACTACGAAAACTCTTTGGCTCCAAGTTATACTTTTGGCTTCTATGCTCCGGGAAAACCTGCAGACCTTTTAACAACAGAAGCTACCGCTATAAACTTATATACTTACGATTATAGCACACAAAATACTGTTATTCCTTATCCAGCAAGAACTACTCAGTTAACAAGTACAGAAACGCAACGTTTTGGTGCGTATTTTCAGGATTTAGTTTCGATTAATCAATACATAAAAGTTCTCGCAGGATTACGTTGGTCATGGCAGCAAGGCGAAGCTACCACTACAAAAGAAGTAATAGAGAAAAAGAATAATGTAAACGTTATTACGACTGCTTACGAAGATGCAGTACCAGTAATTGGTGCTAAATCTATTAGCAAAGCTTTTTCACCTAAGGCAGGATTAGTAGTTCAGCCAACTAAAGATTTGTCTTTATTTGCGAGTTACTCCAACTCTTTTAATCCAAATACAGGAACAACAGTAGATTTAAAACCATTAGACCCGTCTATTGTCGATCAATATGAAGTTGGTGTGAAAAAAGATTTCTTCAAAGGCCTTTTGACCACAAACGTAACATTATATCAAATTACCAATAATAATTTAGCACAAACAGCTCAATATCAATCAGACGGTGTTACACAAAACGTTAATACTAATCTAAAAGAATTAGTTGGAGCTACAAAAGGAAAAGGAGTCGAAATAGATATTACTGCGACACCTTTAGAAGGTTTGAACATTATGGCTGGTTATAGTTTTAATGAAACCAAAGTATCTAAATCATCTGGCACAAGCGGAAGTCTTGTTGTTGGAGATGTTTTAGCAAGAACGCCAAAAAACACTGCCAATTTGAGTTTTTTCTACAAATTGCCTAGTGGTTTATTAAAAGGAGTAACTTTTGGAGCGATTGGAAATTATGTTGGAGATCGTACAGGTGGCTGGAATGATGATTATTTATGGACAGAAAACACACCTGTAACCAATCCAAAAACATATACTGTAACAATTAGAGATCGTGATATTCCTTTAGAAGGTTATGTTACTGTAGATGCTTCTCTTGGGTATGAATGGAAAAAATTCTCAATCTTATGCAGATTATCAAACATAACAAATGAATTGAATTATACAGTTCACGAAAATTATAGTGTAAACCCAATAGCGCCTCGTCAGGTAATGACTAGTTTACGTTATAAATTCTAAGTTTTGAATTAGATTTTCTCCATTCAGGGTTTTCTGATTACTAGAAATTAGAATGTTCTTTTGGAAATTTTAAACCTCATCTTGCAAAAGTTGAGGTTTTTTATTTTGTTAAAAATGTGTCTCATTTTATAATTACTTTTGTTCGTATAAATCACTACAAAAATTAAAACCCAAATATGTCAGATTCCAAAAAGAACCAATTAAAGAAAAGTTTAGGATTAAGTTTTAATATTGCCGTATTAATTGGAGGAACAATTGGAGTTGGGATTTTACGAACGCCGGGCACAATTGCAGGAATGCTTGATAATTACTGGCTTATTATTGCTTCATGGCTCATTGGCGGAATTTATGTTTTAATTGGCGCCAATTCTTATGCAGAACTGGCTACAATGTTACCAAAAGCCGGAGGATCTTACAATTACATCAAAAGAGCTTTTGGCAATTATGCCGGTTTTCTTTCGGGTTGGTTTGATTATATTACCAATGCCATTCCTCCTGCTTTTTATTGTATCGTAATTAGTGAATATCTTATAATCCTGTTTCCCAATCTGGCAAATTTTTCAACTTCAATTGCCATTTCATTATTAATTGCGTTTGTATTATTGCATTTAAGCGGAGTAAAAAACGGAAGCGTTATTCAGCAAATTACAAGTTTGCTAAAGGTGATTTGTTTTGTGGCTTTAGTTGTGGCTTGTTTTATGTATTCAGGCGTAAAATTAGATCCAATTCCTAAAAATAATACCATCTTCCAAATCGGCTTATTGTTTGGATTTTTTAAGTCGCTTCAATTGATCATCGGAACTTATAATGGCTGGAACAGTGTTTGCTTTTTTGCAGAAGAAAATGAAAATCCGGGAAAAAATATTCCAAAATCTTTATATAGCGGTGTATTACTTGTTATAGCTATTTATGTTCTGATAAACATTGCTTTTTTCTATATTTTGCCCATTGAAACTGTAGCAAAATCTAATTTGGCTGCTGCCGATGTTGCCAATATTATTTTTGGAAAAAACGGTGCAATTATCGTTACCGTAATTTCAATTTTCTCCTTGATTAGTATCCTGAATGCCTTTATGATGATTCCGCCAAGAATTTTATACGGATTAAGCCGCGATGGTTTTTTTATCGAAAAAGGTACAACAGTCAATAAAGGCGGAACTCCTATTGTTGCGCTTTTGGTTTCGTCACTTTTCAGTTTGTTTTTAATTTGTATTGGTTCATTTGAAGTTTTATTTTCATTTGCTGCCTTCACCTCTATTATTGTTTGGGGATTGGCTTATTTTTCTTTGATAAAACTACGAAAATCAGAACCGGATTTACCAAGACCTTACCGCTCCTTTTGGCATCCCTGGAGTACGATAATTGCTATTATAGCTTCTTTTGCATTATTAATTGGTTTTATTTTTAGTGATCCTAAAAGCTTTGTGATTATTGTGGGAATTACATTGATTTCTTATCCTTTATTTTTAGTTTTGAATCGTAAAAAGTAAAAAATACGGAGTATAGTTTTGTCTTCGACAATCTTGTCATCCTGAGGAACGAAGGATCACACTAGTGACTCGAAAGATATTCGACAAAGATTGTGGATTACTAGACGGAGTTTCGTGTGCGATCCTTCGTTCCTCAGGATGACAACATTATGGTACTTTGTCGAGTTACTTACGGAGATTCCTAGTACCTCGAAATGAAATTTCAAGAAAAAAGCTGCCCAAAAGGACAGCTTTTATATTTAAAAATAAAATCTGATTGTTATTTCAAACCTGCAATACTTTGCTCAATTGTAGCAATCTTCGCCAAAGCATCGGCTTCTTTTTGTTTTTCGTTTGCCAAAACTTTTTCCGGCGCTCCGGCAACAAATTTTTCGTTAGATAATTTTGCCTGAACCGATTTTAAGAAACCTTGTGTGTAAACTAATTCTGCAGTTAATTTTGCAATTTCAGCTTCAACATCAATATTTCCTCCTGAAATTGGAATGAAATATTCGTTTGATTTCACACGGAAAGATAACGCTCCATCAACTTTAGCCGAAACATATTCGAAAGCTGAAATATTTCCTAATTTCGTTACGATTGAATCAAAATATGTTGAGATATTCTCACTATTGATTGCTTTTAATTCGATAGCATCTTTAAACGGAATATTTTTGTCTTTTCTGATCGTTCTAATTCCTGAAATTACTTCAATTGTATTTTCAAAATCAGAAATCAAACTTGCATTAAATGGTTTTAATTCTGGCCAGATTGAAACGATTAAAGCTTCTTCCGCAGTTCTGTCAGCAATTAAATGCCAAATTTCCTCAGTTAAGAAAGGCATAAACGGATGAAGCAATTTCAAGTTACTTTCTAACATTTCGATTGCTTTATCAAATGTAATTTTATCAATTGGTTGTTGATAGGCAGGTTTGATCATCTCTAAAAACCAAGAACAGAAATCATCCCAAACCAATTTGTAGATGGCCATTAATGAATCTGAAATTCTGTATTTTTCAAAATTATCTTCAATATCAACTAAAGTTTGCTGCAATTTGGCTTCGTACCATTCGATCGCTACTTTTGATGATTCCGGTTGCGGAATAGTTTCTGAAACTTCCCATCCTTTAATCAGTTTAAAGGCATTCCAAATTTTATTTGTGAATGATTTTCCCTGAAGACATAATTCTTCATCAAACATAATATCGTTTCCTGCAGAAGCGCTTAAAAGTAATCCTACACGAACACCATCTGCTCCGAATTTTTCGATCAAATCTAAAGGATCAGGAGAATTTCCTAATGATTTAGACATTTTACGACGTTGTTTATCACGAACTAAACCTGTCAAATATACATTTGTAAATGGTTTTTCACCTGCATATTCGTAACCTGCAATAATCATTCTCGCAACCCAGAAAAACAAAATATCCGGACCTGTAACCAGATCATTTGTTGGATAATAGTATTTATAATCTGCACTTTCAGGATCCATTATTCCACCAAAAACAGACATCGGCCAAAGCCATGATGAAAACCAGGTATCTAAGGCATCAACATCTTGTTTAAGGTCGTTTATTGTTAATTGTTTGTTGTTTGTTGCTTCCTGTGCTAATTTTAAAGCATCTTCGATGTTTTCTGCAACTACGAAATCTTCTTTGCCGTCTCCGTAATAATAAGCCGGAATTTGTTGTCCCCACCATAACTGGCGAGAAATATTCCAATCACGGATATTGTTTAACCAATGTGCATAAGTGTTTTCGAAACGTTTTGGATGTAATTTAATTTCTCCGGTTTCTAAAACTGATTTAATTGCCGGTTTTACCAAATCTTCCATTTTCAAAAACCATTGGTCTGATAATCTTGGTTCGATTACCGCTTTGGTTCTTTCAGATGTTCCAACTTTATTCAAATGGATTTCGGTTTTTGCCAAAGCTCCAATTTCTTCTAATTCTTTTGCAATTTCAGTACGAACCACAAAACGATCTTTTCCCTGATAATGTAATCCGAAACTATTTAGCGTAGCATCTTCATTAAAAATATCAACGATTTCAAGATTGTGCTTTTCTCCTAATGCTTTATCGTTTACATCATGCGCCGGAGTTACTTTTAAACATCCTGTTCCGAACTCTACATCTACATACTCATCTTCGATAATCGGAATTACTCTTCCGCAAATAGGAACGATGGCGCTTTTACCTTTTAAATGTGTAAAACGCTCATCATTTGGGTTGATACAAATAGCAGTATCTCCAAAGATAGTTTCGGGGCGTGTTGTAGCAATGGTCAAAAATTCCTCAGTTCCCTCAATTTTATAATTCAGGAAAAATAATTTTCCTTGTTGTTCTTCATAAATAACTTCTTCGTCAGAAAGAGTTGTTTTTGCTTCAGGATCCCAGTTTACCATTCGGTAACCTCTATAAATTAATCCTTTGTTGTATAAATCTACAAATGACTTAATTACAGATGCAGACATATCAGGATCCATCGTAAATTTGGTTCTTTCCCAATCGCAGGAAGCACCTAATTTTTTAAGCTGATCTAAGATTACCCCACCGTATTTATCTGTCCATTCCCAGGCATGCGCCAAAAATTCTTCGCGGGTTAAATCATTTTTATTGATTCCTTCTGCTTTTAATTTTGCCACAACTTTTGCTTCGGTTGCAATAGATGCGTGATCCGTTCCCGGAACCCAACAGGCGTTGAAGCCTTTAAGACGCGCTCTACGAATTAAAACATCCTGAATTGTATTATTTAACATATGCCCCATGTGCAAGACTCCTGTCACGTTTGGTGGCGGAATCACAATTGTATAAGGTGTTCTATGATCTGGCTCTGAATGAAAATAATTATTTTTCATCCAGTAATCATACCATTTATTCTCGATCGTTTTAGCGTCAAATTGTGCTGGAATACTCATTTACTGTAGATATGTTTAATCGTTAATTCGTTGATCTGTTTAATCGTGATTCTGTTTAACTTTTAATTGCTAAAAACGAATTAACGATTAAACAAATAAACAGTTAAACAAAAACTTGGTTCAATTTTTGTAATTATAACTGACAGCAAAAGTAAATAATTAAGTACACTATAAAAAGCGAAATAATAATTTGTGTATTAATTAAAACAAAGTATATTTACTTACAACTTAAAAACAATTTCAAAATGAAAAATGTTGCCACTTTTATTGTAATAGTATTATTTAGTGCAATAGGTTATTCGCAGAACGGTCCAAAAATTGAATTTTCGGCACCGGACAATACAGTTGATTATGGGAAAATATCAAAGAGTGATAATGCAGTTCGATCTTTTGAATTTACAAACACAGGAGACGCCCCATTATTAATTACATCTGCAGAATCAACAGTAAGCACGATCGTCGTTACAAAACCTGCTGCTGCAATTATGCCGGGTAAAAAAGGAAAGATTGATGTGAAATACAATATGGCTGTAGGTCCTATTCGTAAAACAATTACTGTAGAAACCAATGCTGTAAATTATCCTGATGGTAGAGTTGCCCTAAAAATTAAAGGGGAAGTTTTATAAAAAATTACATTCTAAAAATAGTAAAGCCGCTTCATTTGAAGCGGCTTTTTTATTGTCTAATTATCTGAATAAACCCGACAGGTTTTAAAAACATAAGTGTTCGGAAGAGTTTAACAAGTATTAGAACAGGTATGATTTATTTGGTTTTCCATCACAGATCGCCACTATTT
>NZ_JAWVWO010000029.1:0-54756 GCF_033657265.1 Flavobacterium sp. MMLR14_040
GTGAATGATCACAGTAAGTTTCCTCTCTGTTAAAACAAAGATAAAAAATATTAAAATTAATTAGGTAATTAAGATAGTACCTAGGGCAATCGGTTTCATAAGACGTCTCGGTTTTAAATTTAAAAAAATGCCATTCTGAGACTTCAAAATCAACGTTTTTAACCCCATCTTGTCATTTCGACAGAGGAGAAATCTTCGCAAGTAACTCCGCAACGAGAATCCAATCTTTGTCGAGCTTCTTACGAAGATTTCTCCTTGCGTCGAAATGACAAAAAATAAGAACTTCGGAACTTTGCGAGATTATTTCTTCAACACAAAAAAGAAAGTAAAGTCTTAGTGGTTATAAGCGTATTTCCTATATTTGCGGTTCTTAAACTACGACCTTAAGAACAAAATAGACTTTGCCCTTGTATTATGTGTGCGGTATCGGAAACGACCGCAAACGCTGTCGTAGGCGTAAGAATCACTAACGTACAAGGGTTTTATATTTCTTATAACTACGACATTATGAGTACAAACAACCTCTCCAAAGAAACAGAAACAAGGCTGCTGAATTTCTTCAACAACACAATAGAGCCGGAAACGCTCGCCAAAACAATAAGGCAATTAAATCACATTGTCGCTTTAGGAGTTTTAAGAAAACACGAAACCCTTCAAAACGAAATTATCAATGTAGAAAATGGCTTTTTTTGGCTGAATGAACTAGCCGAAATTTTAAATCCATATCTGGATTTGGAATAGGATTTTATTTTTTATGTGATAGATTAAAACCTCGATTTTTTAGAAGTCGAGGTTTTTTATTGTTTATAATCTTCCGTTTAGGTTATATCATGAAGTTTTTACATTCTTTCGAGAAGTTTTTAGCCGAACAACCTAAAACTTTACGAACACAGACTAAAATTTTAGCTTACCTACCTAATCTTTAAGGTTCACAACCTAAAGTTTTACCCAAAACACCCTAAACGTTTAGCCTTATAACCAAACACTTCATGTTAAAGCCTAAACGTTTATAAAAAACCCGTATAAATACTTGTTGTGTTGGTTTTATTTATAACTACACTTGTTGAGACAAATTTTATTGTGATTATGGTTTTCCGTAAAGTGGGTCATTATTAAATAGTGAACTTTGATTCAATTTAATAATTAACTATAATATATTATTTTTTGAATTTCAATTTTATTAATCTTCGCAATTAACAATTAAACAATTTTATTTATGAAAATCGTAAGCTTCACATTAGAAAATTTCAGAGGATATAAAGAGTCAACAACAATAACTTTTAATGACTTAACTGTTTTAATAGGTAAAAATGATATTGGAAAATCAACTATTTTAGAAGGTTTGGATATTTTTTTTGAAAATAGAAAACTAGATTCTGATGATGTTAATATAGAAGCTAAAAAAAATAAAGAAACTGTGAAACTTACAGCAATTTTTTCAAACCTCCCAGATGAAATTAATCTTGATGCAGGCGCTAAAACAAATTTAAAGGATGAATTTTTATTAAATTCCGAATTTTTACTAGAAATAAAAAAAGACTTTTCAGCTCTCACAAAGCCTAAAACTTTTATTGTATGTAATCATCCAACTAATGAAGATGCAAATGATCTTCATAGCTTAAAAATAAAAGATTTACAAACAAGAATAAAAAAATTAAATATTGATGGAGATTTCAAAGCTAGTATAAAAAATGAAATACGAAAAGCTATCTGGGATAGTTTAGGAGAAACATTATATTTAGATAAAACTGATTTAGAAATTAGTGAAGAAGGTGTTAAGGATATTTGGGATAAAATATCTCCAGAACTTCCTTTATTTGCCCTTTTTCAATCCGATAGAAAAAATGATGATAAAGATAAAGAAATTCAAGATCCATTAAAAATTGCAGCTGAACAGGCTTTTAAAAAACACTTACCAATATTAAATGAGATTAAAAAAGAAGTTGAAAGAGAAGTAGGTGAAATTGCCAATTTAACAATTGAAAAATTGAAAGAAATGAATGAAGAGGTTGCTGATAAACTTTCTTTACAATATCCTTCAGAATTAAAATGGCATAATCTTTTTTCACCAACATTAACAAGTGATGACGTTCCTATGAATAAAAGAGGAAGCGGCGTTAGAAGGCTTTTGTTAATTAATTTTTTTAGAGCGGAAGCAGAAAGAAGAAGGAAAGAGAAAAATACACCAAATGTAATTTATGCAATTGAAGAGCCTGAAACTTCACAACATCCCGATTGGCAACTTAAACTTATTGATGCCTTAAAAGAATTAGCTGAAAATGGCTCTTCACAAATAATAACAACTACTCATAGTCCATCTTTAGGTAGTATTATTCCAGTTGAAAATCTGAGATTTATTCATAAAATTAATGGTAAAAACAAGATTGAAACCGGAAATGAAGATAATCTTGAAACAATTGCAAAAACATTAGGAGTTTTGCCTTCATTAGAAAAAGAACCTGAACATGTGAAAGTCTTTTTATGTTTAGAAGGTCCGACAGATATAGAATTTTTTAACAAAATTGCTCCATTATTTGGTATTGATTTAATTAATGATAATAGAATCGTTGCAATTAGTTTAGGAGGTGGGACATTGGGACACTGGGTCACAAATAATTACTTAAAAAAGCTAAACAAACAAGAAGTACATATTTATGATAGAGATGAGGATTTAAAATATCAAAATTTTGTAGACGAAGTGAATAATAGAGGTTTGGGGCATTATGCAGTTCTTACCCAAAAAAGAGAGATTGAAAACTATTTTCATGAAAGTATTATAATTCCTAGTTTTCAAGCAAATGATGGTTTTCCAATTATCCTTACTATTGATGATCATTCAGATATAACAACAATTATTGCTAAATTGAGACATGGTCAAAGAAGTCCAGGTAAGGTTTGGGAAAATCAAGGCAAAAATTATAGAGATAGATGTACAAGCCATGTAAAAAAACACTTGAATACAATTACTTCTTCACAGATAACAATCGATTTACTTAAACAAAGAAATGCTCATGAAGAAGTTAGTCAATGGTTTGAAGAAATAAAAAAACGATTAAATTAAATTAAATTATAATAACACTATTAATCAGTCTATTACTAAATTTTAAACTTATTAGCTAAAACAAGCATCAATGACTCCAAAACAAGCAACTGAAATTAGAGAGCATTTAATTAACGAACTTAATGTAAATGGTTTTAATCAAATAGTAACAGAAATTAATACTAGACTTGAAGAAAATTATGATGAAAAAGATTTTGAAAAAAACCCAAATTACCTTTGTTTTTTTTCCTTACAGAAAGTATTGAGATTCTTGATTCATTATCCAATAAAAATTTTAACGAAATATTAGAGACTTTTAATAAATATAATAGAGGAGAAAATAGTCTTGAATCAATTGCTGTAGAACTTTTAAACCAAGGTGAATCTATAAAATTTGATTTAAAAGATTTACCTGACTACAGTCAAATAACTGAAACTTTTAGAACTATTCTTGACGAAATTCGTAACGAAAATTAATTATGCTAACACAAGCTGATATAATAAGAATCAAAAATCAAATTGCAGATATTTTATATGCCAACGCAAATATTGCACCTGCAAGAACAAATACCCTTTTACCAATCCATAGTCTACAAGGCAAACTTTATGAAGCACACGTACTTGCTACAGTTTGCAAAAAATTAGCGACAGAAGAAAATTTTAGTATCAAACTTGTTGGAGGATCAAACTTAATTTTAAAACAGAAAGGTGGTGCAATAAATAGACAAGATCCTTACTTTGAAATTTGGGATGGAACAACACTTTTTGGTGAACTGTTTACTGATATTTATTTTAACACTCTAAGTTACGAAATGAAAGGATCACCAATTAGACAAACATATGGAGATTATCATGAACTTGACATTGTATTATTGGAACCTAACAAAAATGGATATCCAAAACATTCAGACATTATTATTGCCATAGAATGTAAAAACACATCAATAAAGAAGAGTATTATCAGGGAATTATTAGGTTTCAGAAGAGAGCTTTCTTTTTATACACAAATGTCCTTTCCGACATTTTTCTCTATATGGCCTGCAAGACAAATAAATTCACAACCAAATTCTATTCATATGTTATATTGCTCAGATATTCGTATAAATAGGTTTACAACTAATTGCTTACAATTTGGAATCATCTTACAACACCATAAGATGTAATAATAAAATTTTGCATACTTATTATTAATAATTTTTGGATAAGAAAATACACATATATGGTAACATTTGAAGTTGTTGAAGATAAAATAATTTTTACATATGATTATAGTGATTATTCTAATTCTGACTGGATTCGCAAAAGTATAAAAGAGACTGGATATATAAATTATAAATCAACATTTCACTTTATTGAAGAGGATTTATATAATGAAGATTTATCAGATGATTTAGAATTAGATCCGATGTCTATTTTTAATATTGAATTTAAACCTGTTTCCTTCATTTTTGCATACATTGATGGAGACTATTTTAAAGTTAAAAAAGGTATATTAAGTGATATTAGAAATATCTATTTTCACAAGGACATAAACCTTAACTTAGATTATTTCGTTGCTGAGACTAAAATATCTTTGTTTAAACAAATAATTTCTTTAATAAAGGAAGATATTTATATTGGAGGTGAGAATATAAATTCAATTCCTTTTAAGACATTTGAAGATCTAATTAAAGAGTTTCCTAATACATATGAAAAAAATCTATATGCAGACGCAAGGATAACATCTACAATAAAGAATTATTTTGAAACTACTATTGATTCTGAAAAAAAATTTCAAAATTATATTAATAAAAAGAAATCAAAAAAAGGAAAAGAATTAAATAGAATATTTCAAGATTATGAATTACTAAAATATAATACAATTCTTGAAAAATTAGAAGAAATGCTTAATAGTGAAAATTCATATAATGAAAACCAATGGCAAATAGAGATTCTTGAAATAATTTTATTACTTTATCCTAAATACATCCTTTCATTTACGGGAGTTTATATAACTATTGATTCAAAAAAAAAGAAATTTCTAGATTTTATGCTTGTAGACAGTAATGGAAATATAGATGTTATTGAAATTAAAAAACCCTTTGAAAATTCAATAATGTCAAATAATTATTATAGAAATAATTATATTCCACATAAAGATTTGACAGGAACAGTCATGCAATTAGAAAAATATATATATCATCTAAATAGATCTGGAGCTGCAGGAGAAAAGAGATTAAATGACAAATATTCTGACAGACTTCCTAAGGAATTAAGCATCAAAATCACTAATCCTAAAGGTTTTATAATTTCGGGAAGAGAAAACAATTTATCCCCTGAACAAAAGTCTGATTTTGAGGTAGTCAAAAGAAAATATAAAAATGTTATCGATATTATTACATATGACGATTTATTACAACGATTAAGATTTACAATTGAACAGATTAAAAAAATTTAAATATTTAGCTATCACAACCTCCAAAAAAACTAAATTAGTTTCCACAATTGAAACATTCAAAACCCGATCTCACGGATATGCCCTTAGATATACACAACGATAGAGCGGATTTGCAATCCATGCCCGCAAAGTAAATCACATTTTCAAAATGCTAAGTTTTCTTATCGCTGCGGGCACGGATTACAAATCCGCGCTATGAAACATAATTTCAAATCTTCCATTTCCCAAAAATTTCAATAACTTTGCCCACAACTTATGCAGGCAATCCTTAGAGAACATATCGAAAAAATAATTCCGCTTACCGATGATGAGTTTGCGTTTGTGGCTTCTCACTTTACTACTAAAAAATTTAAGAAACACCAATTTTTGATTCAGGAAGGCGATCCCGTTAAGTATTCTTATTTTGTAATTTCGGGACTTTTAAAGTTGGTTTATACCGATAATTCGGCCAAACAGCACATTGTTTCATTTGCTATGGAAGATTGGTGGGAAAGCGATTATTATGCCTATTTTACACAAACCGAAGCCACCTTGTCGCTCGAATGTTTAGAAGATACCGAAGTGCTTTGCTGTACACTTGAAGATTATAAAAAGCTTTGCGACGGTTTACAAAAAATGGAACGCTTTTTTCTGGAAAAAGCCACTTCTGGTTTTCTGGGATCACAGCGCCGTATTATTTCCTGGCAGACTTCGAATTCTAAAGAACGCTACGAACAGCTTCTGAAACAATATCCTTTACTTTTTCAACGTGTTCCAAAAAGCCTGATTGCTTCTTACTTGGGCGTTTCCCGTGAGACATTGAGTCGTTTATCTTCCTGATTTTCAGTTTTCAGTTTTCAGTCTCAGTTTCAGTCCCAGTTTCAGTCTCAGTTATAATTGGACTGAAAAATTGGTTTCACGCAGATTTCGCAGATTCCGCAGATTTCATCGATACTTTTCTCTTTTTCTATTTTCTTTTTTCTATACTCTATATTCTAAATTCTATATTCTATATTCTATATTCTATATTCTAAATTCTATACTCTGACTCTCTAAATGTGACAAATCTCACTTCATAATCGTGAGAAATGTCAAGACCTCTTTCCACATGTTATACACAACTTTGCAGTATTAATTTTAAACTGTAATCGTGAAAAAAACATCAAAAATTTTAGCATTACTATTATTAACCGCGACCTCAATATTCGCACAAAAAGCTAAACAAATGGAAAAAAGAATCATCAACCCTTGGCAATGGCAAAAAGAACGCAGTTATAACCAGGCCGTAGAAGTTAAAAATCCGCAAGGAACATTATACGTTTCCGGACAAGCCGCCGTAAATGCCGACGGAACTTCGAGCAATGAAAACATGGAATCGCAAATAAAATTGGCCCTGAATAATCTTGAAACTGTAATCGCCAAAGCCGGATATGAACCAAAAGGAATTGTTCGCCTAACTATTTATACAACTGCTACAGATGAGCTTTGGCCACATTTCAATATCATTCAGGATTGGATTGCAAAACACGGCGTTCAGCAAGCGACGAGTCTAATGGAAGTAAAAAGTCTGTTCGAAACACTTAAAGTAGAATTTGAAGCTACCGTTGTGAAATAATTAAGTGCTGATTTAGAAAGCTTTGTCAAAGTTTTAAACTTTGACAAAGCTGTTTTTAAATTTGTTAAAATTAAGTACAGAAAACGTCTGTTTTTATAAACTGGATGTTATACGTTAAAGTTTTGAAAATTTTCAGTAACTGTAAAACCAACTTAACAATTTGATCGTAAGTAAGGGTAAGACGACGTTTCTGAATGAGATAAATTCAATAACGAGATAAAAGTTCAACATTGTCACGTTTTTTGGAAAGACATTGAAGTTTATCTTATGCCTGGGATTGTCGTCTTAATTTTTATTCGCAAAAAAAATCGACAAATGTTTCAGATAACCGGAACAAACGCCGCCACGGGATTTTTTAATTTCCCAACAAATTGAAGACTGTCAATAGGATCTGCTAAATCAAGCATTTGTTTGTTGTTTCGCAATTGTAGACGGTTTAAACAGCAAGCGTCAAATTCCGGAACAAACAAATTGTATTTTTTGAATTGCTCTTTCAAATATGGCTGATCTTCCTGATATTGCGTGATACAATCTGCTACACAAGACCAAAAATCTTCTTCAGAAAGTGTGTTCGATTCTGCTAAAATGGCAGAAAGAAAACGGAAATAAAACTGAAAAACATCATTAAAAATACATAAGATTTTCAACGGTTCTTTCATATTGATGTGAATGCGCTTTACCTTTTCCGGTAACGGAATTTCTGCATTAAAAACCATTACTTCTTCGGTAATATCTTTCATAATGGCTTTTACAGGAACGTGATTTTCTAAAACCAAAATTAGGTTTTCGCCATGTGGCATAAAAACCATTTCGTGCTGATAAAAACAATGCAGTAATGGCGAAAGATAAGCGTCGAGATAACTTTTAACCCACAATTTGGCGCTAATTCCCGATTCTTTTATCAACTCACTAACAAAAGAATTCCCTGACTGATCTACATGCAAAAGAGCAGCCATTGTCATAATCTTTTGATTTTTAGACAATTTCGGGATCGGACTTTCGCGCCATAATGTGGCCAGCATTTTGTTATGCGGAATACTTCGGCCCAAAGGCTCGTATAAAAAATTGCGATAGCCAAGCGTTGCAACTTCGCCTAATAATGTAAATCCTTTTTGTTGTAGATACGCATCGTTTTCGACCAGATTCCCAACCCATTCGGTTATAGCAGGTGTACTCTCCATATAATACGGCGAAAGTCCGCGCATGAAACCCATATTAATAACAGAAAGCGCTGTTTTTGCATAAAATTTCTCTGGCGAAGAAATATTAAAAAACGTTCTAATCGATTGCTGTGCAGAATATTCGTCTTCTCCATAACTCAGACAAACCAAATGATTTTCGGCAATATCCGACGCAAAAATCAGCGCCAGTTTGTTAAACCATTGCCACGGATGCACTGGAAAGAAATAATAGTCGTCAAGATTCAAATTTTGAGATTTTAGAACATTTTCAAAACGTAAAATAGTTTCAGCATCTAATTCCTGCATTAAAACTTTTTGATAATCTAATTCGTGAATAGCTGTAAAAGTTGCCTTGCTCCTATGCCCTGCCAGCCATAACAATTGTATAGGCGCATTGGCTTCGGGCGAAAAAACTGCAAAATCATCAATATTAAAACCATTTTTACCGCTGTTGGCTACAAAACACGGATGCCCTTCTGTCATGGCATGTTCAATTATTTGGTAATCCAATTCTAATAAATCTTTTGAATTGTATTTTTCGTTCGCAATTTTATAAGCGGTGCTGTACAACGTGCTTGTAATTTCTTCTAAGTACGTTGGTAAAAGGCTTTCGCCGATGCCTAAATGATCTTTAAATTCAATTATAAATTCTAATAAACGCAATGGCGATTCAATTCCGTTTTTTGTCTTTATGATTGATTCAATGGCAATTGACCAATGATTTAAGGCTAAAATTGAAGCTTTAAAAGTATATTCAACTGTTTTATCAGGCGAAGAAATACTATATAATTTTTTTCCTTTAGAAATCGGAACAATCAATAATTCGTGTGCAAATTCACTTAACGTTTTTTTGAGCAAAAGCGCATTGGCTTTGTCCCAATTTTGTTTCGTTAAGTGCTTTATATTCTGGGTTGGTATTTCCATTTTTATATTTTTAAACCAATTGTAATGCCTTGTAATAATCTTCACGGGTGCAAAACTCTAAGTGCGCTTTTTTGTGTGGCAATTCTAAAACTTGTTGAAATACAAATCCTGCTCTTTTGTTCAGTAAATGAATTTTATGATTTCGTGCATCAGGTTCCACCACAATACGCTGGCTTTTTGAATCTGAAAAAATGAAATCAAGAATTACGGTAAAAATATTCCAGGTAAAATTGCGAATAGGTTTTTCTGAAGGCGCAACCAGTATATGCATGCCTTTATCGCCTTTTTGCGATGCATAATATTTGCCTACAACATCATTTTGAGGATCGTAACATTCTAATAAAAAGGCCTCTTTTCCATTAAAAACGCCGATGTAAACCTGCGTTCTTTCCAGAATATTGTAATATGTATTTTTTACTTCTTCGACAGAAAAACCATTCATTTCCCAATACACGGCATAATCGCGATTGACCCAGTTATGAATCAACGGAATATCTTTTTCCATATTAATTGGTCGCAGCTCAAAAACACCTAAACCGGGAATCGTTTTTACAAAAACAACAGCTGTCGCGACATCATTTTCCGGATGCGTTATTATACTATTCATCTTTAAGGTTTTAAGCGATTATTTTTTTATACGGAGCAATCGGGTTTTGCAATTTTCCCTGAAATTGTAACAACGCCACAGGATCGTCAAGATCAATCATGGTTTTGTTGTTATTCAATTGCAAACGGTTCAGGCAAGACAATTGAAATTCATTGGCAAACAAATCGTATTTCTCGAATTTAGCTTCTAAATGTGGGTTTGCTTCCTGATAATCAGAGATGCATTCAGCCACCAATTCCCAATAACGATCTTGTGAATAATGATCACTCGTAACCAAAATCGCAGACATGAAACGGAAGAATCCATCAAAAACATCAATAAAAATCGACAATAGTTTTACGTCTTCGGGAACTTCAGCATAAATTCTGTCTATGTTTTTCGGGATTTCTACGTCTGGATTTAAAATCACGGCTTCTTCGGTAATATCTTTCATGAAAGATCGCACCGGAACGTGATTTTCTAATCCTAAAATCAGGTTTTCGCCGTGTGGCATAAAAACCAAATCGTATTGGTAAAAACAATGTAATAACGGACTCAAATAAACTTTGAAATATTCTGCAAGCCATGAATCTATTGATAATGATGATGCTTTTATAATTTCAGACAATAACGAATTTCCATCTTTATCTAAATGTAAAAATGCTGCCATTGTCATTAATTGCTCGTCGTTTTTCAATTTTGCAACCGGACTTTCTCTCCATAATGAAGCGATCATTTTGTTGTATGGATTGTGTTTTCCGAAACTTTCAAAATACGGGTTGATGTAACTTACAGAAGCCACTTCGCCCAACATTCCAAAACCTACTTTTTGCAGATATTCGTCGCCGCTTAAAAGTTGGTCCAGCCATTCTGCCATTTCCGGAGCAGTTCCCAAATAAAATACCGGTAAACCACGCATAAAACCCATATTCAAGATTGAAAGTGATGTTTTGGTATAGAATTTCTTCGGATTACTTAAATTGAATAATGTCCTAATAGATTGCTGTGCCTGATATAAATCGGGTCCGTAACCCACACAAATCAATTTTCCTTTGGCAATTTCGGGAGAAAATAAATTGGCCAGTTTATTGAACCATTGCCACGGATGCACAGGAATAAAGAAATAATCATTCGGATTTTGTCCTTTTTCCTTAATTGTAGTATTGAATTTTGAAATCGTTTCGGCACCTAATTCCTGCTGAATCAAAGTATCATAGTCCAGTTTTTTTGTTCCTGCATAAACGGTTCTGTCGCGATGTCCGGCCAACCATAAAATTTTGAATGGGTTTCCGGCTTCGGGAGCATAGGCTTTATAATCCATGCTGTTGTAGCCAATTCTTCCATTATTGGCCACAAATCCCGGATGCCCTTCCATCATGGCTTGCTCAATGGTTTGAAAATCAGAATTGGCCAATGATTTTGAAGTTGAATTTTCTTTTAATAATTTATAACAGCTTCCGTAAAGTGTACTGATAATTTCTTCTATATACGACGGCAATAACTGCTCTGAAATTCCTAAACTGTTTCTGAATTCCTGAATAAAATCAACGGCATCTAAAGCTTCCTTTTTTTCATTTTTGTATTTTAAAATAGAATTCACTTCTATATTTAAATGATTCATGGCAAGCTCTTGCGCCTTAAACGTATATTTCACCGAATTATCATCAGAAACCAATGAATATTTGTTTGTATTTTCTACACCAAATTCTAAAACGGGTTCGATTAAAAGCTCGTGCGAAAATTCACAAATGGCTTTTTTAATCAATAAACGATTGGCTTTTTCCCAAACTTCGGGCTGTATGTGTGTAATGGCTTTTTCGGGAAATTCTAATTGATTTTCGGTATTCATTTCGGTATAATTAAGGTTAAATGAATCTATTTTTTTGATGAATTGTTCTCGTGTACAAAAAGAAAGCAAAGCGGTTTTATGTGGTAAATTGACAACATGCGCATCTTCAAAACCTACGCGGTGACAGATGTCGAACATTTTTTTGTTTCTGATATCCGGTTCAACCACAATACGTTGAATCGTCAAATCCCTGAAAACAAATTTCATAATGCTCGAAAAAATATGCCAGGTAAATTGATGTACCGGTTTTGTTGACGGTGCCACAATTACGTGCATACCGCAATCATATTCCTGAACGGCATAATAATTTCTGATTATATCTTGTTTTGGATTGTAACGTTCCAGTAAAAAAGAAACTTCGCCATTTACCAATCCGATAAAAACATCAGATTCTTTGGTGATTTTTTCATATTCTAATTGAACTTCTTCTAAATTTTTCCCCTGCATACCCCAATATTGGGCATAATCACGATTGACCCAATCATGAATTATTCTGGCATCAGTTTCTAATTGCAACGGACGAAAATCGATCGTGCCGAAATCAGGAATTGTGGTGGTATAAATAGGATTATATGTACTCATTTTTTATACTATTTTAATTAAATATTTTATTTCATTTGTAGATAAAATAATGTTGCTGTGTTGAAAATATAGCCACAGATTAAAGGATTTAAAAAAAAATCTGCTGCATCTGCAAAATCTGCGTGAAAAAAAATTTAAACATTCTTGGCAGAAATACTTTGCGTAGACGCACTGCTGTGTGCCTCTACGATAAAACCTTGTGGATATATTAAAAATTTATGTAAAAAAATCTTCATTTATAAACCAACTTTGAATTGATTTTTAATTTTTAATTCTCAATTTTTAATTCTTTTCAACTGTTTACAAGAACTTCGTTATGCTTCTTTATTTTTGCGCGTAATTGTGCTTTAATTTCGTTATAAGCAAGCTGAACGCTGAGACTTGTGCCAATCACAACAGGAAATAATCCTAAAACAATCCATTGATCGTGTTGCCAGAAACCGAAAACATACATGCCCCAATTGATCAAAACCCATTGAAATACATACAAACTCGTAACATGTTTACTGCAGAAAGTCAACAAATTAAACACGGGATTATTTTCTTTAAACAGACTTACAATTACATTGATCAGCCAATACAAAACAAGGTTTAATCCTAGTATTAAAATGCTTCCGCCAGGTCCTAAATGATAATAATCTCCAAAATGATATTCAGGATTTGAGAAGTTTAAAAGTCCTCCAACAGCCATAAAACCAAGTCCAACTAAGAGCATTCTCTTGAAAAATAGCTCTTGATTTTCGTTTAATTCTTTGTACCATCTTCCCATAAACATTCCCACTAAAATAAATGCACTCCATGGAAAAACAGGGAAATAAACATTAAACTGATTGCTAAAAAACAAATCGCAGATATAATCTAAACCTGTAATACCGATTCTAAATCCGCTTAATTCTTTTGAAACAGAAATGATTAATAAGGCGACTGCAAGTGGCACGTATTTACTTTTACTAAAATGATTGATCAATCCCATGATAAACAAAGTGATTCCGGCCAATTGCAAGATATCGCCCAAAAGCAAAAAGAAAATTCCCGTTTCTAAAGTCCCTGATTTTAAGCCGTAAGCCGAAACAAAAGCTTCTGGAAGTCCGCCAAAAATGAATTCGGGAACCAGAAATTTCAAAAAATTCATTCCGTAACCAACTGCCAGAATGTATAAGGCTCTTTTGCAAACGGCCAGAAAACTTTGTCGTCTTGATAACACAAAAGAAATTCCCATGCTCACCAAAAACATTGTAGTTCCGCGGCCTAACCATAAAATAATTTCTCCTAAAACGGTATTTGTCTGGGTTGCAATTGTACCGTAAATTAGCATCGTATGCACCATCATCATTAAGATCACACTTGTTCCTCTGGCAAAATCAATTGCCAAAACTCTCTTTTTTTTCTGAATTGTTTCCATAACTAAGCGATTGTTTCAAATACCGGATTCTCAATAACTTCTGCCACCGGAACACCAAATTCCTGAAAAGCAATTTTAGTTTCGATTGCGTAATGCTCTATTCCTGTAATTTCTTTGATGATGTAGGAGTTTCTGTAACATGCCATTCCTAAATCGGGCGTAACAAAACCGTGCGTGTGCAATTCGGCATTCTGGACAAAAACCTCACTGGCGTTAGTGTCAATACTGTAGTTTCTGTTGGCGGCAAAACGTCCTTTTTCGTCCCATCGAATTCTATTGGCAATTCCCTCTAAAAACTGAGGCAATTTATAACCGTAGCCTGTTGCCAAAACCAGTGCAGCTGTTTTATGGCGGTATCTTTTATCTTGCTCGACCTGATGTAGTTCCAATTCAAAAAACTGCTTATTTTCATCAAAAGAAGCTTTTGTACAAGCGGCATTTGTTCTAAGGTTTACATCAATTTCTGTAATTACTTTTTTGTTGTAAATGGTATCAAAAATTGTTGCAATCAGGTCTTTATTGATTCCTTTGTATAATAATTTTTGATTTTTTAGCAAATGATCTCTTTTGTCTGAAGGAAGATTGTAGAAATAATCTACATATTCCGGAGACGTCATTTCGAGCGTTAACTTGCTGTAATCCATAGGGAAAAATCGCGATGATCTCGTAATCCAGTTCAACTGATATCCGTAAACATCAATTTCCTGCAAAAGATCATTAAAAACTTCAGCAGCACTTTGTCCGCTTCCTAAAACCGTAATTGATTTTTGTTTTTGAAGCTCGGCTTTATTCTGAATATAAGTTGAGGAATGAATTGCTTTTCCTTTTAAATTTTGGCAGGATTTCGGAATATGTGGTGCAGTTCCGGTGCCTAAAACAATTTTTTTTGTTTTGTAAATTGTCTCAATATTTGTTTTAACAGAAAGCGTTTTTACGATATAAAGCTCCTGATTTTCATCGTATTCGATTGCGGTAACTTCGGTATTAAAAAATACGTTTGGCAATTTTCTAATCGCCCACTGGCAATATTGATTGTATTCGTTTCTTAGCAATAAAAAGTTTTCACGAATGTAAAACGAATACATTTTTCCTTGTTCTTTGATGTAATTTAAAAAACTAAACGGACTCGTTGGATCTGCCAAAGTCACTAAATCGGCCATAAACGGAATTTGCAATGTCGTGTCCTGCAACAACATTCCGGGATGCCAGTTGAACGATTCGTTTTTATCAAAAAATAAACCGTCGAGATTTTCGATTGGTGCTGTCAAACAGGCCAAACCAAGATTAAAAGGCCCTACTCCAACAGCTATGAAATCGTATGTTTTATTTGTCATTATTATTTTAGTTTTTTAATGAATATTGGTTTCCGTGGTGTACAATCAAATCGATCACTTCCTCAATATCCTGAGGCGTTGTTAACGGATTTAAAAGAGTGAATTTCAGAAAAACTTCATTGTAGACTTTTGTACTTGTAATGATGGCTTTTCCTTCGTTGAAAATAGCTTTACGGATGTAACTGTTTACCCCGCAATAAGATGTTTCTGTTCCGTTTTCAAATGGCGTGTAGCGAAATACAACAGCACTTATTTCGGGTTTGTGAATGATTTCAAAATCATCTCTGTGTCTTAGTAAATTGGCTGTAAACTGTGCGTTTTCAATCGCTTTATCCATATAAGAACTCAAACCTTTTGTGCCGATCATACGTAAAGTAAACCACAATTTTAAGGCATCAAAACGGCGTGTTGTCTGGATTGATTTTTTTACCATATTTGGAATTCCTTCGTCTTCCTGTTCTTTAGAATTCAGATAATCAGCATGGTATTTTATATAATCCACAAATGATTTGTCTCTCATAAAAAATCCGCTTGAACTCACGGGTTGATAAAAAGTTTTGTGGTAATCTATTGTTGCTGAATCTGATAATTCGATTCCGTCCAATTTATATTTATGAATATCGCTGATTAATAATCCACCGCCATAAGCTGCATCAACGTGAAACCAAATGTCGTTTTCATTGGCTACTGCAGCAATTTCTGCTAACGGATCTATCGAACCAAAATCAGTTGTTCCGGCCGTTCCTACAATAGCGATCGGAATATTCCCTAAATCTTTTTGCTGCTGAATTACTTTCCTTAAAGCATTGGTATTCATCCTGAAATCAGGATCTACTGCAACCGGAATTACAGCATTTTGTCCTAAACCAAGCAAACTCAGGTTCTTTTTCAAACTAAAATGACTCACTTCTGAACATAAAACCCTGAATTTTGAAGCTTCAGGTGGCAATCCATCCATTTTTGGATCAATTCCGTAATGTTTTTTGATGTAATGATCCCTGGCCAAAAGTAAACCCATCATGTTCGACTGCGTTCCTCCGCTTGTAAAAATTCCGTCGGCATTTTTTGGATAACCTAACTTTTCAAGTGTCCATTCAACCAGTTTCAATTCGATAAAAGTTGCGCCTGTACTTTGATCCCAGGTATCCATTGAAGAATTTAACGAAGATATAAAAGCCTCTGCCACAAGTGTTGGAGTAAGAATTGGGCAATTAAGGTGCGCAATGTACTTGGGATTATGAAAATGAATACAATCGTCGAGATAAATATCTTTTAATTCGTCTAAAACATAATCCAGACTTTTGCCTTTTTTGTTTTCTTCAAGATAAATATTGTCAATTTTTCTTTTGATGATAGAAATACTTGTGCCGGTAAATGGAGTATTTCTCTCTTTTAAGTGATTTCCAATTGTTTTAATGGCCTTTTTCATGCTTTTTCTATAAATCCCGATCGATTTATTATTGTTCGAAAAAACATGTTTTACATGCACATTATCAATTACAATTTCTTGTGGTAATGTTATTACTTTTTCTTGCGCTTCCATTTGCGATATTTATTTAGATTGATTCTAAAGAATAATTTTAGCAAATGTATATTTGTGAGAAAATTAAATCAATACCACAAAAAAGCGAAAATTGTTTCTACATGTGAGGTAGACAAAATACCTCACATATAGTAGGAAATAAAATATAAAATAGTTTTAAATTATACGAAAATTAGGCTATTTTTTTCTCTAAAGCATAAAGAATCAGTTCAGAAGTTGTATGACGGCCTGTCTTTTTCATAATGTTTTTACGATGCGTACGAAAGGTATGAATGCTGATAAAAAGATCCGAAGCGATATTTTTACCGTTATTTCCCTGCGCAATCTGTTTCAGTATTTCGAACTCTCTTATCGTCAGTTTCTCATCATCTGCAGATGGCAAAACCAAAACATCCATAAGCGCATTTAAGGTTTTGGGACATAAATAACGCTCCCCGTTTTGAATTTTATATAAGGCATCAAAAATGGTTTGTTCCTCACAATCTTTTGATATAAAGCCATTTATATTATCTTTTAAAAAACTGTCTATGGTTTGTTTGTTTTTAAAGTAAGACAGAATAATTATTTTACATTTCGGAAAATTGGTTTTGATAATCTTCAAATCATCATCGTAAAACAAAAAGATATTATTGGGGTCGATAATCAGGCAATCGATATCATTTTTTTCCAAACTCTTAAACAATTCTTCTCTTGAATTGACCACTTTTAAGTTGGGTGTTTTTACCCTCTTTTTTAGTGTGTGCCTCAATCCAATGATGTGTAGGTTTTCAGAATCGGCGATCAGGAAATTTTTCATTATTATTTAGATTAATTCTAAACAAAATTAATAATTAAATTGATTTATAGAATAACTTATAATGAAAAAATAGTTATTTTCTTATAATCAAAGTGACCAATAGTGAAATGATGTCAATGAAATGGGGAATGTAAATGTGGGTTGTCTTAAAATTAAACAATATTTTTGCTAGCTAAATCTTACAAATAAATTATACTCAAAAAGTTTGTCATTTCGAGGAACGAGAAATCTTCGCGAGAAGCTCGACAAAGATTGGTGACTTTGATTGGCGACTTTGATTGTGGAGTTACTCGCGGAGATTTCTCCTGCGTCGAAATGACAAGATTGCGGTAAAGCCGGGTTTGATTATGCATGCCAACCTTTGTCAAAGTTTTAAACTTTGACAAAGGTTCACCCCAAAATTATCAGCCATTTTTGTCATTTTGACGCAGGAGAAATCTTTGCGAGAAGCTCGACAAAGATTGGCGATTTTGATTGCGGAGTTTCGTGTGTGATTTCTCCTCTGTCGAAATGACAAACTGCACGAAAATATCCTTATGAAAATGATTTCCCTAGCCCCGATAGAAGTGGAAATCCTTTTATTTTTTTTCTTTAAAAAAATAAAAGATTGGAACGGATAGCGGGATTAGCTCCTGAAAAAAAATAGTTTTACCATAATGGATTCTCATTGAGGAGTTATTTGCAGAGATTTTTCCTGAGTCGAAATGACAAAAAACGAGAAAGCCCTTTTATAAAAAAGGGCTTTCTCATTTTCAAAACAATAAAAAAAATTATGCTTTCGCTTTTCTTTTCACCGTACAGCCAATTTCTTTAGTTTCGGTTATAGTAGGTTTTTGATTGTTTTTTAATGATGCAATTACATCTTCAACATATTTTGTTTTTTCGTCTTTGGTTCCTTCAGGATCGTTATCAATAGCGCCTGTATATTCTACAACTGTTCCTTTTGCGGTTTTTGAAACTACAAAAAGATGCGGCGTATGTTTTGCACCATATTGATCTGTAACGATTTGTCCTTTATCAAATAAATAAGGGAAAGAATATTTTTTTTCTTTTGCCAAATCCTGCATTTTATCAAAAGTATCTGCTTTTGAAGCTTCCGGATCATTGGGGTTTATGGCGATTACAGGATATCCTTGTGACTTGAATTTTGTATCTAAATCAATGATTCTTTGCTCGTAGGCTTTCGCATACGGACATGTATTGCAGGTAAATACGACAATAAATCCTTTTGCATTTGGGTAACTTTCAAAAGAAACTTCTTTATTGTCTACATTTTTCAGTTTAAAATCCGGTGCTGGCTGTCCGGCTTTAAGAGTGGGAGCTTGTGCCTGAGCAATAAAGGCACTAAAAATTAAAGTAAGTGTGATAAACTTTTTCATAATTATAGTTTTTTATATTCGGTTAGTAATTGTTCGTAGGTAAATTCGTTTTCTGCAAATTTTCTTTTATCGCCTTTTATGAATAATGTTGCGGGAATACTGCCTGACCACGAAGGATCAACATGATCGATATATTCCTGCGGATTGCTTTCGTTTAATAAAAATACCTGATTTTTTAGATTTTTTCTTTTTACAAAAGGTACAACTGCCGAGGTGAGTTTCGATTTAAAATCAACACTTATTAATAATACAGCCAATTTTTCTGTTTTATGTTCTGCACTAAGTTTTTCAAAATGAGGTAATTCTTTAATGCATGGCGCGCACCAGGTTGCCCAAAAATTAACAACATAAGTCGTGTCTTTTCCGACTTTGATTCTTTCCTGAAGCTGGTCTATTGTAATCAATTTTACTTGCTGACTGTATGATTTTAAGGAGAATGTCAGCAACAGAATAACAATAATTGTAAAAGCTTTGATTTCTTTCATACAAATGGTATTTGGCTTTTATTGGTTCAATGTTCATTACAAATATAAAACTAATCAATTTTTAAAAAATGTTAATTCTTGTTAATAAAGCCCGTTGAATGTAATTATTATTTTTAACACATAGAAACATAGCATCATCCAATTTAAAAAAGTTTTACTTGCATTAACAAACATAGCTATGTTTGAGAAACAAGTTTCTTTTTGATTTCCTTTTTCAAAATCATAAAATCTATGTTTCTATGTGTTTAATTAATTTTTTATGCATTACTCCCATCAGGATAAAAAAGATCTTCTTTATAAATTTCTAATCAGATTTCGTATTGCCTATTTCACCTTTTAATTTGTCCAGTTCAGCAAAATAGCACTATTTATTTTCCTGCTTTCCGCGCAATTTTGTCTCATCAAATAATTAAAAATATAAAAATCATGAACACAAAAACAACAAAAATTATTTATTGGACAGGCGTAGTATTAACTTCTTTATGGTTTGGCGCAAGCGGATTTTTCGAACTTACAACCAACAAAATTGTTTGGGAAATTACACAGCAATTGGGTTATCCGGCACATTTTATTTACATTCTGGGTGTTTTCAAAATCTCCGGAGTTATTACTTTATTGATTCCGAATAAATTACTTCGATTGAAAGAATGGGTATTTGCGGGAATCTTTTTTGACATCATTTTTGCTTTCTTTTCGAAATTGGCGGTATTTGGTTTTGGTGCCACAACTGATGCAATTATTGCTTTTGTAATGGTAAGTGTAACTTATGCGATGTTTAGAAAATTGTATGTTGCGAATTATGATGCTGTATAAGTAAACTCATTGCGTAATTATTTAAACACATAGAAACATAGATTTCGTTTGCTTTAAAAAGGCGTTTCACTTAGTCTAAATGCACATAGCTCTTAGTCATACTTAGTTTTCACGCAGATTCTGCAGATTTGAGCAGATTTAAATAATAATTATCTGCTAAAATCAGCTTAAATCTTTTTAAAATCTGCGTGAAATAAAATTTTGCTACTTAATCACTTATTAGAATTTTAATAAATCTTAAATCAAAAAATCATGAAAAAATCAATCTTAATTGCCTTTGCCATTGTTCTTTCTGTCTTGTTCGTTCTGAGCTGTTTTATGTTTCAGGAAAATGATGAAATCGCAGTAAAAAACGCCATTGAAAAACTAAAATAATTATCTGTTTTCAAGCCAGCTCAAAAAGGCTGTTGCTTTTTCTTTTCCTACCAATAATTTTTCTTCGGTAGGAATTGTTAATTTGATAATCAACTTACGCGAAAAATAATGCTCTGCTTCTCTGATAGCCGAAAAATTAATCAAATATTGTCTGTTGATTCTAAAAAACTGAGTTGCCGACAATAGTTTATGAACCTCATCTAAGGATTGTGTAATTTGATATTCTGTTTTATCAAATGTCAATATAGTTGGGGTTTCATTTTTGATATAAAACAACGCAATATTCTCTGTAAGAACAGTTTGGTATTTATTATTTTTAAAAACCAAAAAACTGCTTTTGCCTTTATTTTCGCCAGTTCTGGTCAATAAATAATCAAAATCGGGCATGGCTTTTTTATTTCTTTGGAAAAAATTCTTCAACTCTCCCGCTTTTTTAATGGCCTGCGCAATGCTTTCTCTCGAAAAAGGTTTTAGTACATAATCAATTCCGTTTGACTTAAAAGCTTCAATTGCGTAATCATCAAAAGCGGTACAAAAAATTACGGGCGACAGCACCTCAACATTTTTAAATATTTCAAAACACAAACCATCTGCGAGCTGAATATCCATAAAAATAAGATCGGGCTGGTCGTTTTCCTGAAGATAACTCACCGCTCCGTCAATACTTTGTATGTATGATAAAATCTGGGCATCTGGCCTGATGCTCAATATAAGCTGACCCAATGCTTTGGCTGTTTTTACTTCATCTTCAATTATTACGATAGTCATAAATCATGGGTATTTTTACTTTAAAAGTAGTTTCGGTTTTGTCAATTTCTATTTCTTTGTGAATCAAATGCATAAAACGCTGGTTGATATTATCCAAACCGACGCCGGTGGATAATGCACCTCTTTTGAGCTGAATCTGATTTTCGATGACCAGAAAATCACCTTCTGTATATAATTTAATTTTCAAAGGTTTATCTAATGAAACAACATTATGTTTAATGCAGTTTTCTATTAATAATTGCAGGGTAAAGGGTGGAATTGCAGAGTCGTATTGTTTTGGATCGATTTCGTTTAGCATTACAAATCCGTCTTCAAAACGGGCTTTTAGCAGATAAACATAGGAGTCTAAAATTTGAAGTTCTTCGCGAAGTGAGATTAAATCCATTTTTCTGCTTTCGAGCGTAAAACGATAAAAATCAGATAATTTGAGAATAAAATCAGAACTCTGTGGATCCTGAATATCTACCATCGATTTTAAGGTATTGAGGCTGTTAAACAAAAAATGCGGATTTACCTGTTGTTTTAGCAATTCGTATTGTGCGCCTAAATTGACGGCCTGAGTGCGCTCTAACTCTACTGCAATTTGTTGTGTCTGATAATTTTGAAACAGCAAATGCAGAAACATATAAACAATCAGGTTGATTAAAACGCCTCTTAATTCGAACATAATTGGCGCGTCCATTTTTGATACCTGAAACAATTCCTGATGTGCAATTACTAAAATAACCATAACCAGGATTCCCATTAAGACACTCAAAAGAAGTTTCCAGTTGAATAAACTTTTATGGGTACGCTGCGAAGTGAATTTTGGGAGGCTGTAGATATTGTAATACCAGATAAATATCGAAAACATCAAGGTTATTGATGAGTTTATTATGATGTCTGAAGGGGTTGAGAAAGCATCAAATAATTTGGGTATTGAAGCAAGAATTGCCAGTGCAACGGAGCTTCCCCATATAACACGGCGCGATACCTGAAAGCGTTTTACTTTTTCCATTTGTTTGTTTTTTTATCTTGCTTTGTCAAAGATAGAATATTGAGTTTTAAACGCAAAGTTAGAAGGTTACACAAAGTGCTGTAAGCTGTTTATATTAATCGCGCAAAGGCGCAAAGGCGCAAAGAAAAAATCAAAAGAGACTTAAAAAACTTTGCGCCTTTGCGCCTTTGCGCGAAATAAACTAGCGCACCTTGCGTAACCTTCTAACTTTGCGGTTAAAAAAATCATATCGATTGAAAATCAGCTTTGTTTGCACCTAAAATACTTCCGGTTTTGAGATCCTGAACAAAACCAATTACTTCAAAATCTTTTGTGTTGAAATTTTTAGGCAAATGAATTACGGCAGTTCCTTTTTTGTCTTTGGCAATTTCTATTGGATTTAACTGATGCACAATTTGATAATGCGATAAAACGCGATGTGCATTCTCTCCTCTTTTCACATTGCTTTTGGCTGATTTTTGAACTATGGCAAGCAATAATTTACTGTTTTTGGTGTTTCCTTCAATACTATAATTTATTGCAAGATTATTATTGGTTTGATTTGCCTGTAAGGATAAAGCAACATTTGCAGGTTTTAAAAGTGCTGTTTTTACAGCGTTTCTAACAATCGTTTCCTGCGAACCTACATAATCTGTTTTTCCGTTGATGATTAATTGTGGTGTATAAATAGGCTCTTTTCCCAGAAATTGGGCATAATCATATTGTCGTTTAGTGTTATTAGCATTGCTAAAAATATCTTTCCAGCCTTGTTTGTCCCAATAATCTACGTGATAGGATAAAACATATACGTTTTTATCCTGATATTCGTTTTGAATTTTTCCCATCAATTCATCAGCGGGAGGACAACTCGAACATCCTTCAGAAGTAAATAATTCTAAAAGGGCAAAACCTTTCTTGTTTGTATTATTTTGTGCAAAAGAGGTTATTCCTGCCAAGAGAAATAATGCACTTAAAATGGGTATTAATTTTATTTTTTTCATGATGTGTGATTTAAATTTTAGATTGCAGACTTTAGATTTTAGATTTTAAAATCATCAAACCTACAAGGTTTTGGAAACCTTGCAGGATGATAGAAGAGCGTTAATTACAGAATATTAATTTCAACTTCAATATTCCCTCTTGTTGCTTTAGAATAAGGACAAGTTTGATGCGCCATTTCTGTGATTTTTTTGGCTGTTTCAGCTTCAATTCCCGGAAGACTTACATATAAGCGAGCCTGTAGTGAATACTCGCCGTCGGCATTACATAAATCTACTTCGGCATCTACAGCGGTTTCTGCAGGAAGTTTGATATTTAATTTTCCGGCTGCGATTCCCATTGCGCCAATAAAACAAGCAGACCAACCCGCAGCAAATAGCTGTTCGGGATTTGTTCCCGGACGTGAAGATCCCGGAGAACTTAATTTAATGTTTAATTGATCATCAGAACTTCGTGATGCTCCTTCTCTTCCTCCTGTTGTGTGTGTTTTTCCTGTGTATAAGACGTTTTTCATGACTTTTTAAATTTTAGATTGTTTGAATTTTAGACTTTAGATTTTAGATTATTTTTACTTTTAAAGACAATCCATAAAACCTTTGCGCTCTTTGCGGTAAAATTTTAAGATTGGAATTTGGGATTTAAAAAATTGGAATTTATTATTTAGCCACATCAATTATCGCCTGCGCAAATGACTTTGGATCTTCTTGTGGCACATTGTGTCCGATGCCTTTTAGGATTCTGTGTTCGTATTTACCGGTGAATTTATTGGCGTAGGCTTTTCCATCCGCGAAAGCGCCGTCAAAATCGCTTCCTATTGTAATTGTTGGAACTGTAATTGCCGGTCTTTCGGCCAAACGTTTTTCTAACGCATCGTATTTTGATTCTCCCGCTTCAAGCGATTGTCTCCATCTGTAATTGTGAATTACAATTGCCACATGATCCGGATTGTTAAACGATTCTGCTGTTTGATCGTAAGTGGCTTTATCGAAATTCCATAATGGCGATGCAATTTTCCAGATTAGTTTATTGAATTCATAAGTGTTTTGGCTGTAGCCGATTTTTCCTCTTTCGGTGGCAAAATAATATTGATACCACCATCCTAATTCTGCTTGTGGATTTAATGGTTTTAAGTTGGCTTCCAAATTTACAACCAGATAACCGCTTACAGAAACCAATCCGTTTAAACGTTCCGGCCAAAGTGCTGCCATGACAACCGCCGTTCTTGCTCCCCAGTCAAATCCGCCTATGGTGGCTTTTTTAATTTTTAAGGCATCCATTAAAGCAATAATGTCACTTGCCAAAGCGGCTTGCTGACCGTTTCTAAAAGTAGCATCCGAAAGAAAACGAGTTGTTCCAAAACCTCTTAAATAAGGTGTAATTACTCTATAACCTTTTGCGACTAAAACAGGAACTACTTCATTATAACTATGAATATCATAAGGCCAGCCGTGAAGCAGGATTACTACATTTCCGTTTGCAGGTCCGGCCTCTGTATAACCCACATTTAAAAGTCCGGCGTTGATTTGTTTTAATGTTCCCAAAGGATTTTCTGACTGAGCAGAGATTTGATTTGCTGTAAAGAAAAGTAAAGCAATTAAAATTATTTTAGAAAGTAGTAAAGCTGATTTTTGATATATTGTTTTCATACTATTTGATATTTAATATTTTCATTATTAGTTAATTTCTTCGTCAAAAGTATTGCGGTTACAAGCGATTTAAAATCAGTAAATAGCTTAAACGGACGAATTTGATGCTGAACCGGACATTGCGAAAGTTGAAGTTTTTGCGGTCATTGTAAACCCGACAGTTTTTAAAAACCTGTTGGGTTTGATGCGCTTGACAAACTTTTTGCATAATTACATGTAATCCCTACGGGACAATTTTGAGGACGGTTATTTTTTTTTCTACCAATATGTAACCTCTACGAGGTATTACAATAAGTGCTCTGTTAGTACTTAAATATTGGTTGAATTTTGCGCAATTACAATGTAGTCCCTATGGGACAATTTTGCGCCCGGTTATTCTTTTTTCTACCAATATTTAACCTCTACGAGGTATTACAATAAGTACTCTGTTAGTACTTAAATATTGGTTGAATTTTGCGCAATTACAATGTAGTCCCTACGGGACAATTTTGAGGGCGGTTATTTTTTTTCTACCAATATGTAACCTCTACGAGGTATTACAATAAGTGCTCTGTTAGTACTTAAATATTGGTAGAAATATGAATTTTTACAAATCTTTGGCGAGTTGCTTCTTGAGACTCTTCGTTAGAATGACAAAAATGTGGTTATTTCGTGTTCTAAACCCGACAGGTTTTTAAAACCTGTCGTTTTTTTGGTGCTAACTTGCAAGAATAAAAAAGACCACCTTCTGGCAGTCCCTTCTTAATCAGATTCCGTTAATTAAACTTTGAGCTCATTGAAATAACTTGTTGTTTCTTCGATCAGCGAATGCATTAAATCTTTTGCTTTTTTATGTTTTAAAATGGGAGCGATTTGTCCGCCCCAAAATAAAATCATATCCCATTTTTGCTGATCGAGCGCTGCTTTTCGCAATGGCGAAATTAAAGTGGTTTGTAGCGGAAATGGCAGAATATTTTCTTCGTTACCAATTAGGTCTTTTGCAATTTTGCTAGTTATGCCACGTCCGAGTCTGCCGGTATAGGCACGCGATAATGTGGTGTTTTTTGATGCTTCGGAAAATAGCATTTCTCTGTGAATCGGTAATGCATTCGATTCATCGGTAGCAAGAAATGCGGTTCCTATTTGGGCTGCGTCTGCACCTAATGCCAAAGCTGCTGCAACACCTTTTCCGTTTGCGATTCCGCCGGCGGCGATAATGGGTGTTTTTATTTTTTCTTTCATTAATTGCACTAAAACAAAAGTTCCGGTTAAGGATGATTCGGCAGAAGCCAAGAAAGAAGGTCTGTGCCCGCCAGCTTCAAAACCCGAAGCAATAATCATATCAACTCCTGCAGCTTCCAGAAATATAGCTTCATCCAGAGTTGTTGCGGCACCAACTGTAACAATTCCCTTTTTGCGGCATTCTTCTAAAACATCGGCCGAAGGAACACCAAACATAAAGCTGAATACTTTGGGGCGAATGTCTAAAATAACGTCTAATTGATTTTCGAATCTGGATTGAAACGGCGCCGGTTTTTCCGGTAACGGAATTCCAAGTTCATCAAAATAAGGTTGATATTGTTTGATGACTTTAGCAAATTTATCATCTGTTAAACCACCTTGCGGAATATCGTGATCTGAAACCCAAAGATTGATATTATACGGTTTATTGGTTGCCGCTTTTATTTGTTTATCAACTTCAAAAATCTCCTGTGGACTCATGGTATAAGCGCCATATCCGCCCAATCCGCCAGCGTTTGATACCGCTGCCGTCAATTCGACCGAAGATAAATTTCCACCAAACGGTCCCTGCATAATTGGATAATCAATACCCAATAATTCTGTTATTCTTGTATGATTCCACATTGCTTTTTCGTTTAAAATTATTGACTTAAGTCAGTCAGCATTTTATTGACAATAAGCCATTTTCCGTTAATCTTATGGAAAGATAAAAAATCCCGATAATTAAAATCGTACATTTTTAGATTAATTTCGGCTATTGCAATTGAATTTACAACCCGAATATCCAAGATTTCTCCTTTATAAGGCTTTCCGGAATCCTTCGGACTTTGTCTGTTTTTTACGCCGTCAAGATATAAATCTACGGTCTTGAAATAAGGCTGACCTTTTACATCTCCGTAAACCAATGTTCCGGGATAAAAAATACTTCCTAAAATCCTTATATCTCCTTCATAAATGCCTTTAAAATAATTATTTTCTATCGCATTTTTAATTGCTGCAACATCTTCCTGATTTTCCATTGTAATCTTATTTTGTGCTTTTATGCCCTGTAAATTCCAGAGCATAAAAGCGATTAATAAAAAAGTTTTCATTTTAGTTTAAATTGTGTCCGGCGCCTTTTCCACCATCAACATTAATGATCGATCCGGTAATAAAGCTGCTTTTGGCAACGGTGTATACCATTTCGGCAACGTCATCAATTTCCCCTACTCTGTTTAGCAAATGTAAACCTGCGTTCTGATCGGCTTTGTCGCCGTGCATTGGTGTTCGGATAACGCCAGGCGCCACTGTATTGACACGAATATTTTGTTTTCCGAATTCGGCTGCTAACTGAATTGTTAAAGCATGAATTGCACCTTTACTTGCTACGGGAGCGCTGGCCGGCCATCCGCCTAATCCGTGGTTTACCAACGGAGTTCCGATATTGATTACAACACCGTCTTTTTGTTTTAGCATTTGTGCAATGGCAGATTGTGTTGTAAAATAAGTTCCTTTTAAATTTGTGGTTAGAAATTTATCCAAATACGCTTCATCAACTTCAAGAAATGGTTTGCTGTCGAAGATTCCGGCATTGTTGACCAATACATCTACAGAACCAAATTTTTCAAGGGCAATTTTTACCAATTGTTCTCCAGTTTGTTTTTTGCTCACATCTCCGGCAAACATGGCCAGATTATCACCTCCACCAAATTCGTTGTAAGCGCTTTCTAATGCACTTGGCGTTACAGAATTGATGACAACATTATCGCCTCTGTCCAAAAAATATTTAGCGATTCCTTTTCCTATACCAGAAGCTGCTCCGGTAACGATTATAGTTTGTTTTTTCATGATCTTTATTTTTTATCGGCTGTAATGCCTTTTTCTCTTAATACTGATACTTGTTCGCCTGCGTAACCCCAATCGTCCAGTTCGATTTCCTGAATCACCACATGTGTTAAATGCGGATCTTTGTTCAATACATCGGTAATCAGATTGGTGATTCCGCTAATTAATTCCTGTTTTTGCTCGCGGGTTACACCTTCGCGGGTCAATTCTATTTTTACGTATGGCATGGCTTTAGTTGTTAGATTGTTCTGAAAGAGCGGCTTCGGCAGTAATATTAAAATCTAAGTCAAAGTCGTTGTAGATTAATGTGTCTCCCAAATCTGTAAAGAAATTTCCAGAACGGAATCTGATATCGTATTTGGTACGGTCAATTACCAGTTTCCCTGAAAGTTTAATTTGATTTTGGTTATTCTCTACAGATACCTCAAAACCAACAACATGAGAAATGTCTTTTATGATCAGATTTCCTTCGAGATAATAAGTGTTGTTTGAAATTTCTTTTACAGAAAGAATATCAAAAGATGCAGTTGGAAATTTTTCGATAGAGAAAAAATCATCCGAAGCCAGATGTCCTGCAAATTGAGCATTTGTGTCTGGATCTGTAACGTCCAGAATTTTTATTGTAGATGTATTGATGGTAATATTTCCACCATTAATTTTTCCGTTATTCACGATAAAATTACCTTCTTTGATACCAATTGTACCATTATGTGCGCCGGTTACTTTTCTTCCGGTCCAATCGATTTGGCTGTTTGCGCTTACGATTATAAAATTTGTTGTTTCCATTGTTATGTGTATTTAAAAGTACAGTACAAAGGAACGGCGGTTAATAAAATTGGTTACGTGATGTAGATCACATTCGGATTTTGGGGTGAAATATGTGGAGTTTGTTTCACGCAGATTTTGAAGATTTAGCGGATTTTTTATTTGCTGTTTTTGTTTTTAATCTCGCAAAGACGCTAAGGTGCAAAGTTTTTTGTTTCACGCAGATTTTGCCGATTAAGCGTTTTTTGTCATCCTGACGCAGGAACGATTACACTAGAAGCTCCATACGCTATATCGTCAATCTTTGTAGAGTTACGAGTGTGATCCTTCATCCGTCAGGATGACAAACTGGATGCAAATCTGCGTGAGAAAAAATCATTTTAATCTGTGAAATCTGTGGCTAAAAAAATCAGGAATTATTAAGCCGGCTTAAAGTTTCTCTCGAAACACCAAGGTAAGCAGCAATTAAATGTTTGGGAACTAAATTATAAAGCTGAGGATATAATGCCAAAAGTTCTTCGTAACGTGTTTTGACATTGTTATTCATAAAAGATAAAAGGCGTTTTTGAGAAGCAACATACCCTTTGTTGGTTCGCCAACGGAAAAAGTGTTCGATTTGATGAAATTCGGCACAAAGTTTTTCGCGGTCGGCATTGGAAAGACATAGCAATTCAACATCAGAAATGCAGTGAATATTTATGGTTGCTTTTGTTTGATTGTATAAAGCAGCGTAATCCGATGTCCACCAGGTTGGCATTGCAAACTGCAGTATATACATTTTGATTTCGTCATTAATAAAAAACGCCTTCAAGCAACCTGAAATTACAAAATACTCACAATCAACTTTATCTCCCGCACTAATAATAGTTTGTCCCTTTTTAAAAGACTGTGGTTTAAAATGCGAAAAGAAATAATCGAACTGTTCATCTGTTAATGAAACGGTTTTGGTGATGTGGTCTTTTAGGAGTTGTTTCATGGAAAAAGGTACAAAGGTTCAGAGGAACAAAGGTACAAAGGTTTTTTTGAGGAAGGTTCAAAGAGACAGAGGTTCATAGGAACAAAGGTTTGAATTTAATTATTTCTTATGAAAATAAGTGCCCTAGCCCTGATGGGAGGGAAAATCCTTTTGTGCCGGGGTTCGGCACAAAAGATTTGGAAGGACAGCAGGAATAGCTTCAAATGAAAATCAAATTCCAAATTTTTTAAATTCCAAAAAGCAAAACCTATGAACCTTTGTCGCTATGAACTTCTGAGCCTTAAATTAAGCTAATACCATCCCCCCATCCATAATAAAATCGGCGCCGGTGATGAATTTTGAGGCGTCGCTGCTTAGGTGCGAAACCATTTTGGCGACATCTTCTGAGGTTCCCATTTGTTTTAGGGGAATCGTGTCTACAATAGCACTCATTAAAGTAGTAACTGCTGCTTCGTCTAATCCCATTTTTTTCATTATTTCAGTTTCTGTCGGACCTGGACTAACGGAGTTTACTCTGATTTTTCTTGGAGCCAATTCTAAAGCTGCAATTTTCACTACAGAATTCAGAGCCGCTTTACTTGAAGAATAAACTGAAGTTCCCGCATAACTCATACTTGCTGTATTTGAAGAAAGAAATACAACCGATGCCCCATCCTTCATAATAGGAATAAATCTGCTCAGGGTAAAATACGCGCCTTTAAAATTAATGTCCATAACACTGTCAAATAATTCCTCTGTAGCTTCTTCAATAGTTCCTTTGGTCGTAATTCCGGCATTGATAAATAAAATATCAACCTGCCCAAAATCTTGTTTTACTTTTGCAACTAAATTTTCGGTATCTCCAACATTCGACTGATCGGCAACAATAGCTGTTACGCCTAATTCTAAAGCTGCAGTTTCGATAGCTTCTTTTCTTCTTCCGGTAATGATAACCGTTGCGCCTTGTTCTTTTAATTGTTTTGCTGTTGCGTAACCTATTCCGCTATTTCCGCCTGTAATTACGGCAACTTTATTTTTTAAATTGTCCATTTTTAATGTTTTTAAATTAACGGGACAAAGTTAGATCTGAAAACCTATTGCTTTTTTAGTGGTATCATGGAGTATACTGGAATTGTTTTTTACCATATAAGTTATATAAGTTCATTTAAATAGTTTGGTGAATTTTAAAAGTGATATAAGTTTAAACTGTTGTGCATAGTTATTTTTAACACATAGAAACATAGAATTATTGAACTCAAAAAAAGGCGTTTCACTTGTATTAACAAACATAGCTATACTTGATATAACTGATGAATTTTAATATTGAAATAAATTTAAAAGGTTTTATTTAGTTCTTGCTCTTATATTTACTTATATCACTTATATGGTGAAAAAATAAATTAAAATGTTTTTATACCTTAGTCTGAAAAATAAACAGCATGGCTAGAAATCAGAAAGAAGAGTTTCAGGCACTTCAGGATACTATATATGTTTTGGGTGGAAAATGGAAACTGCCCATCATCAATTCTATCTGTAATGGGAATACGCGATTTACAGAAATCCTGCAAAGCATTCCGGGGATTACGTCGCGCATGCTTTCGAAAGAACTGAAAGATATGGAATTGAATAATCTCGTAAAAAGAACCGAAGATCGCGATGCAAAGATTCCTATACTTTATGAATCAACCGAATACTGTCAATCTTTTGGCCCGATTATAACGGAAATGATTAATTGGGGAATTTCGCATCGGGAACATATTAAAAATCAAAGAGAAAGAGTTTAAAATCTATTTCTTTTAAAAACGGCTTTAAAATTATACCGATTGGTATATATTTGTATTCTCAAAATAATACAATTATGAGTAAAGCCGAAAGAACAAAACAATTTATTATTGAAAAAACTGCACCAATTTTTAACACAAAAGGATATAGCGGTACTTCTATGAGCGATATTACAGATGCTACAGGACTTACAAAAGGCAGTATTTACGGTAATTTTGAAAATAAGGATGAAGTGGCAATTGCTGCTTTTAAATACAATATCAAAAAGCTTCAGGACACTTTTGCCGCTGAAATTGACAAGCAAAACACTTTCAAAGACAAACTTTTAGTTTATCCGCGTTTGTATTCGAATTATCATGATTTAAAAGTTACCAGTGGCGGCTGCCCGATTTTGAATACTGCTACCGAGGCTGATGATACGCACCCGATTCTTAAAAAAAATGTGGAAAGAGTTCTTCTTTGGTGGAAAGAAAAACTCATATACTTTATTGAGCAAGGCATTCTTGCCGGCGAATTTAAAGCCAAAGAAATTAATCCGGAACAAATTGCCTTAGCATTTATCGCCATTATCGAGGGCGCCATTATGATTGCAAAAGTAACCGGGAATTTTAACAATCTACCAACAATTATGATTTCACTAAATAAGATAATTAACGACTTGGAATAGTTAAGTTAAGCGTTTGAAGTTAAGCGTCAAACCATAACTCTTAACTCATAACCCATAACTCAAAAAAAAAAAAAAAAAATGGAAAGAAAAACAAGATTACAAGTATTACAAGATCACTTGGACAGAGAATTTACAGCTTCACCGTCGCCTTTTATGCTTTGGATGAAACCTATAGTAGTGGTTGCCGAAGAAGGAACCGTAACTTTTAAATATGTGGTGAGAGAAGAAATGTCGAACCCAATAAAATCATTACACGGAGGTGTAACAGCTGCGATTGCAGATGATTGTATTGGTGCGACTTTATTTTCTTTGGATGAAGAAAACTTCTACACGACTATAAACTTAAACGTAGATTATTTTGCTCCGGCTCATGTGGGCGATACGATTTTGGCCAAAACATTAATCATAAAAAAAGGCCGACAATTTGTAAACGTACAATGCGAAATCTGGAACGAAGCACAAACCCGATTAATTGCCCGCGCCTACTCTAATTTATTCAAAACCAATGTCGTTAAAAAGACGCTTTAATAGATTGCGTTGAATTATGGAACGCGGATGACACGGATTTATACGGATTTACGCAGTTTAATTATTACAATCTGTGATAAAGCTAAACTTTTTCAGAAAAAATCAGCGGTTGAATAGACGTTGAATTATGGAATGCAGATGAGACTGATTTGAACAGATTTTATAATTTAGATCTGTATAATTTATGGATAAAATTTAATACCTCCTCAAAAAAAATCAGCGTAAATCCGTCTAAATCCGTGTCATCCGCGTTCCCTTTCACAAAGCGAAAATCCTCCTACATCCGTGTCATCCGCGTTCCAACTCACAAATAAATCATAATAAATTTGTTTTTATGACCAATCGGTCATATATTTGCAGTGTTAAAATGATTGAACCATGTCAAAAGGAGAAGAAACCAGACAATTTATCATAGAAAAAGCCGCCCCTATTTTTAATGTAAAAGGGATTGCAGCAACAGCTATGAGCGATATTATGGAGGCTACCAAACTCTCAAAGGGAAGCATGTATGTTCATTTTGAAAACAAAGAAGTTTTGGCCTGTGCCGCAGTTGATCATAATATGAAGGTTTTGGGAGATAAAATCCTGGCCGCGATCAGCAAAGCTAAAACGGCAAAAGAAGAATTATTCATTTATATTGATTTTTTTGATAACCCACTAAATCCACCAATTACGGGTGGTTGTCCGCTATTGAATTTTGGAATGGAAGCTGATGACACCAACCCAATTGTAAAAGAAAAAGTAAACGGGGGAATTAAATTTACTCAGCAAATATTAGAAAATAGCATCAATAAAGGAATTGCCAACGGCGAGTTTAAACCATATTGGAATGCCGCAGACTTTGCAACAATAATTTTTGCCATGCTCGAAGGTGGAAACCTAATTTCTAGAACGTCCGGAAGCAACGATAAAATGAAAGTGATTATCAGAACACTAAAGGAAATGATTGAAGAAAAAAGTAATTAACTTTTTTTTTATCAAAAAAATGACCGAACGGTCAATTATAAATATTTTTTGCCACAGATTAAAGGATTAAAAAGATTATTCAGAGAATATTAGAATACATATAAAACAGCCCAATTAAGAATCATTAAAATCTTTTAATCTGTGGCAAAAAAGAAACAATTAAACAACATTTACAATTTACCATTAACAATTAATAATTAGAAAACATGTCAAAAACAATTTTACTTTCAGGAGCATCAAAAGGATTTGGAAAAGCCTGGACAGAAGCATTTTTAGAAAAAGGATATCAGGTAGCTGCAACAGCCAGAAATATTGATACATTAAACGATTTAAAAGCAAAATATGGCGATGCCATTTTACCGCTTAAATTAGATGTAAACAATCGCGAAGAATCGATTGCAGTAGTAGAAAAAGTAAAACAGCATTTCGGAAAAATTGATATCCTGATTAACAATGCAGGTTATGCTTTAAACGGTGCTGTAGAAGAAGCAAGCGAAAAAGAAGCAAGAGCACAATTTGAAACTAATTTCTTCGGAACTCTTTGGTTAACACAAGCAGTTTTACCGATTATGAGAAACCAAAAAAGCGGACATATTATTCAGGTTTCTTCTATTTTAGGAATCGCAGCTTTACCAAATTTAGGTCTTTACAACGCTTCTAAATTTGCCGTTGAAGGTCTTACTGAAACTTTGGCTCACGAGGTAAAACAATTCGGAATCAATGTTACTTTGGTAGAACCAAACGGTTACTTTACTGATATTTGGGGTAACGGATTCAACAGCGAAATCATTGATGATTATGAAGGAATGAGAAAAGCCATTGCAGAAGGACATGACCCTGATACTTTCGGTAGAACTGAATTTACTGTACCTGCCATCCTTAAATTGGTTGATGCTGAAAACCCACCTTTACGTTTATTTTTAGGAAAAGTGGCGCTGCCATTGGCCAAACAAGTTTATGCACAAAAACTCGCAACCTGGGAAGAATGGGCTGATGTTTCTGTTGCTGCGCACGGATAATTTATATTTCTGATTTTTTTTTAAGTTTGAAAAACAAGATTGTTTCTTCTTTTTGGGGAAATGGTCTTGTTTTTTTATGGGCTACATTTTGAAGTAAATACTTTTCAATCGAATTTAATATCTTAAAATCTATAGTAGAAACTTAAATTTAGTAATATTTATCGATAAATCACTAACAACATGTGAATTACATAACTATTCCGGGTTTATATATAAGTCTAAAGGCAACTACTGCTGTACTTTTGACCTATCTAAAACAAACGATCATGGAAAAGTCAATAAAAAACAACGAAATTCATAAAGTAAATTCATTACACAGCGAGATTTGTGTAGCTTATGATAATGATTTTACCTATCGAAAAGCCTATAAAGGAGATTGGGGACATTGGGATGATTTGCCTGAAACTTCCTCATCAAACCTAAGTTGTGCTGAAAACGACGGAAATTCTAATGGACAAAACGAAAGTCCAAGTGAAGACACCTACCTATAGTAACCAAGAAACAAAGCTTAATTTTCTTTGAGACTTCGCGACTTCGCGCGATTAAATATAAATAGCTTTGTAAACTAGGTTAAATAAAATAAAAACGAGACTATCTCTGAAAAGAAATAATCTCGTTTTTTTATTTTTATAAGAAACAGAAATCTAAATCGGTAATGATTTTAAATTCTGTAACGTTTTTTTAGCCAGTTCAATTTTATCTGTAAACAAATCTCTCCCTTTTATCTCGTCTGCTACTTTCGAAATCTTTTTCTTGGTGGCAGTTGACATAGAAATGATTTTTGTGACTTTATCGACTTTTTTATTTTCCATCACTCTACTATTTAATTGATTATTAATACAAACGTCAATTATTATACAAAATTATCTAATTTTTTTTATAAACCAGTACCGCGATGTAATTATTTTGCGGAACATACTCTACAAAAGCCTCTTTTTGTTCGTCATATCCAAAAAACAGATACTCTTTTGATAGTACTTTAAAGTGTTTATTGACAAAATACGTATAGATTCTTATTCTTCGGTTTCTGTTTTTGCAAGCTTCATTGCAGTTTTTAAAACACGAAATTCGGCATTCTTCTTCAAACAAGTCTGAACTGTCACTGCCCTGCACATAAATAGGAAATCCCGGATTGTCCTGAAAAAACTTTGGTACTGTATTTAAAACCGTATTAAACACCGTTCGCATATCGCCGTTATTACTGCTTTGGCTATCAGAAATACTTTTGGTTTCAAAATCATAATCGCCAAAACCCAGATTATACATAATCAAACCCGTTTGCGTTTTAAACCCCGAATACTGAACGGCTTTAATGAGCTTTTTTTCGCCTTTACTCTCAAAAAGATATTGAACAATAGTACTTTCTATTGATAAATTGGTTTCGTAAATATCGATGTTGTTCAAGTGTTTTTTTATGCTAAAATATTAAAATTTTCTTACAGTTTTGTTTGTGGCTAATTAAATAATGCTGCTCATAGATTGTAATTTTGATAAAAAACCGTATAAATACTCGTTGTCTCTTTTTTAATTTTCATTATTCTTGTTAGAAATAAATTTTACGAATATCGTTTTCCGTACCTTAATTTTAAAGCTTTTCAGTATGTTTGTATATTCCTAGTATTTATATCTTTCTAAGTAATAAAATCAATACCTAACTGAATCCAAAAACTAGATAAACATAGATGACATCAAAATTTTCATTTTTACAAAGTAACTATCCTGAACTATTCACAATTAGTGAATTATCAGAAAAGTTATACTATGTTGATCCAAATTCATCTTTAGCCAAATCGCGTTTGTTTTCGGAAAAAATGGCAATTCTAATTTGGCAATTTGAAGATTTAGGTTTCTTTGATGGAAATCAGGTAGAACGTATTAATCAATTATTTTATGGCAATTATATTCCAGAAGTAATAAAAGATTTACTACATGCTATTAGAAAATCAGGAAATAGAGCAACTCATGATGGAAATAGTTCAGATAGAGAAGCTTTATTTGTTCTGGAAAAATGTTATCAAATATCTCGATGGTTTTATGAAACTTATGAAAATACTTTTTTAGAAACAGATGATTATATAATTCCTGAAAATGATCATGAAAAAACAATTGAAACACTTAATAGTGAATTAAGTAAACTTTCAAAAGAAGTTACTAATTATCAATCTAAAATTGAATCCTTAAATGCTTCAACAAATATTATATCAAAGCGAAAACAAAAATCAGATAAAAACGCTAATAATATAAATCTTGATGAAGCAGATACCAGATTATTATTAATTGATAAACAATTATCTAGTGCTGGCTGGGAATGTGATTCTATTACAATTAATTATAAAAACAACAAAACACTTCCTGAAAAAGGTAAAAATAAAGCCATTGCAGAATGGCCTTGTAATGGCAAATGGGCAGATTATGCTCTTTTTGTTGGAACAGAATTGTATGGAATTGTCGAAGCTAAAAAATACTCAACCGATATTTCAACTGATTTGCATCAATCAAAAGTATATGCAGAATGTTTAGATATTTCTTCAAACTTCAAAACATTAGGAGAATGGAATTCATTTAAAGTTCCGTTTTTATTTTCTACAAATGGAAGAACTTATATTGAGCAACTAAAGACCAGAAGTGGAATTTGGTTTTTAGATGCAAGAAAGGAACGTAATAGAGCATATCCTTTAAGAGGATGGTTTTCACCAGAAGGAATTGTTGAGCAATTTTCACGCGATGTCGAAAAAGCAAACATTCGATTAGAGGAAAGTGATTATGATTATTTACAAAATCCTAATGGATTAGGATTACGCTATTATCAAATTGATGCAATAAAAGCGGTTGAAGATAAGATTATTAATAATCCTGACGATAAGCGCTCGCTGTTAGTAATGGCAACTGGAACTGGTAAAACGAGAACAACTATAGGCTTTGTTTACAGAATGATTAAATCCGATCGTTTTAAGCGAATTCTATTTTTAACTGATCGTAGATTATTAGCTCTTCAGGCTTTAGGTAACTTTAAGGATAATAAAGTCGAAGATATTAATACTTTTTCCAATATCTACAAAATGGAGGAAATGAAAAATGTTATTCCTGAAGCTGATACCCGTTTGCATTTTGCTACCGTTCAAAGTATGGTAAAGCGACTTTTTTACTCTGACAATGAGATTTTACCAATAGATACTTATGACTGTATTATTATTGATGAAGCTCACCGAGGGTATAACTTAGACAAAGAAATCAATGAAGAAGATTTAATCTTTAAAGATGAAAATGATTATGTTGGACAGTATAAAAGAGTAATCGAATATTTTAATGCTTACATTGTGGGTTTAACAGCAACACCTGCGCTACATACAACCGAAATTTTTGGAAAACCAGTACATAATTATTCTTATCGCGAAGCAGTAATTGACGGATTTCTAACAGATCATGAACCACCATATATTATTAAAACAAAATTAAGTGAAGAAGGAATATTATGGGAAAAAGGAGAAAAACCTAAAATATTAAATTCCGAAACTAACGAAATAGAAGAGCTAGCAGAGTTAGAGGATGAATTACACATAGAAATTGAGCAATTCAATAAATTAGTAATTACTGAATCCTTTAATCGTGCCGTAATTAAAGATTTAGTCCAAAGATTAGATCCTGAGGGTGATGAAAAAACATTAATTTTTGCTGTTCGTGATAGCCATGCCGATTTAATTATACAATTACTTTTTGAAGAATTTGAGGCTATAGGTGTTGAAGTTCCTCAAGATTCAATACAAAAGCTTACAGGTAAAGTTTACGAAGTAGAAAACTTAACAAAACGTTTTAAAAATGAAAAATTTCCAAACATTGTAGTTACTGTAGATTTATTGACTACTGGAATTGATGTTCCTCAAATAGTAAATTTAGTATTTATTCGTAGAGTACGTTCTCGTATTCTTTTTGAACAAATGTTAGGCAGAGCAACAAGATTATGTCCTGAGATTGACAAACAATTTTTTAAAATTTATGATGCTGTTAGAGTTTATGAAGCCTTAGAAGATTATACTCAAATGAAAACAGTTTCAAATCCTTCTATATCCTTTCAAAAATTGATTGAAGAATTAGAATATATTGATACTCCTGAACGTGCTAAAAAACAATTGGAACAAATTGTAGCTAAGTTACAACGCAAAAAGAAACAAATTAATCAAGGCCAACTTGAGCACTTCATGTATTTAGCAAAAGGTGATTCACCTGAAAAATTTATTCAAAATCTACTAGAAATTGATAACAATAATATTAAAAAAGTATTAGTCAATTATGCCAGCCTTTGGAATTTTCTGGATAAAAAAATATACCAACCTAAAATGCAATTAGTTTCAGAACATTTAGATGAAGTTACCGGAATAGAACGGGGTTATGGAAAAGTTCAAAAACCTGAAGACTATATTCAAGGATTCAAAAAATTTATAGAAGAGAACCAAAATCAAATATTAGCTTTAAAAACTATTTGTACAAAACCAGAAGAACTTGATAGAAAATCCTTAAAAGAACTAAAATTATTGTTGGATCAAAAAGGTTATAATGAAATTGCTCTTTCTACAGCATGGAGAACTGTAAAAAATGAAGATTTAGCAGCAGATATTATATCTTTCATTAGAACTTTGGCATTAGATACAGATTTAATCAGTCATGAAGACCGTATCAAAAATGCCATTAATAAAATAAAAAAAAGTCGTACTTGGAACGCTATTCAAGAAAAATGGCTAAATCGTTTTGAAAAACAATTACTAGTAGAAACTGTACTTACCAAAGAAGATTTAGATACAAAACCTTTTAGTAATGAAGGAGGTTTTACACGATTGAACATAATATTTGAAAATGATTTAGAAAATCTCTTAGTTATTTTAAATGAAAATTTATATACTGCCTAAAACAAGTTATTCTCTTTCTAATAGAAAAAAACAAAAATACCATAATAAATAATATGAGGAATCTCCTCGAAATAAATAAACAATGAGCGCACAAGAAATAGCCAATAAACTCTGGAATCTTTGTAATGTATTACGTGATGATGGTGTAACCTATCACGAATATTTAAATGAGTTGACCTATATTCTTTTTTTAAAATTAAGTGAAGTAAAAGGTTTTGATGATAAAATTCCAGAAGAATATAAATGGCAATATTTTGTAAAAGAACATGATAACAACGAAGCTTTTGGTCGCTACCGTGAATTTTTAGCAACAGTAAGTAATAAAACCGAAAGTCAAAGTATAAAAGAAATTTACAGCAATGCATCTACAAGTTTACGTAAACCTGTAAACTTTCGTTCTCTTATCACTGCCATCGACAAGTTAGATTGGTATGAAGAAGATGATCGCGATGTCATGGGAGACATTTACGAAAGTTTATTAGAGAAAAATGCAGGTGAAAAGAAAAGCGGTGCCGGACAATACTTCACTCCTCGCCCATTGATTAATACAATGGTAGATTTAATGGTGCCTAAATTAGGAGAACGATGGACTGATCCTGCTGCAGGAACTTTTGGTTTTATGATTTCTGCTGATCACTATTTACGAAGTAAAACCGATAGTTATTTTCATTTATCAGAAAAGGACAGACTTTTTCAAACAACTAAAGCTTTTTCTGGTGTAGAATTAGTTCCTGATGCGCATAGATTGGCTTTGATGAATGCTCGCTTGCACGGAATGGAAAGTACCATACATCTAGCTGATACATTAACTGAATTTGGTAAAGGCTTAAAAGATTTTGACGGCGTTTTGGCTAATCCTCCATTTGGAACCAAACAAGGTGGTGAACGCCCAACACGTGACGATTTTACGTTCCCGACCAGCAACAAACAATTAAACTTTTTGCAGCACATTTACCGTAGCTTAAAGAAAGACGGTAAAGCAAGAGCAGCAGTAGTCTTACCTGATAACGTTTTATTTGAAGACGGTGACGGGCAAAAAATTCGTCGCGATTTGATGGATAAATGTAATTTGCATACAATTTTGCGTTTGCCAACTGGTATTTTTTATGCGGCTGGTGTAAAAACCAACGTCTTATTTTTTACCAGAGAAAAAACCGAAACCAACAACACTAAAAATGTTTGGTTTTATGATATGCGTACCAATGCACCAAGCTACGGAAAGCGTACCCCATTTAGTGAAAAAGCTTTTGAGGATTTTGTGTATGCTTACACTGGTGGAATACCATTTAATAAAGTAGAAAAAGAGTATGATGGTTTAGTTTCCGATGCAAAACGGAAAACTATTAAAGATGAACGCTGGAATTGTATCTCGCGCGCAGAAATAGAAAAAAAGAAATACAGTTTAGATTTAGGTATAATTGCTAATAGCTCTTTGACTAATTCTAACGATTTAGACGAACCTATTGATATTGCTAAAGCAGCATTATTAGAATTGCAAAGTATCACAGAGCAATTGAATGCTATGATTAAAGAATTGAAGTAATGGAAAAGCAATTGCCAAAAAATTGGACTATAGTTCAATTGGAAAAACTTGGAGAAGAAAAATATTATGCGATAGGTGATGGAGATCATGGACAGATAAAACCTTCCGACTATAAAGATTCGGGAATTCCATATATTAGAGTTAGCGATTTAGATTGGGGTTTTTTCAAAGAGGAAAAATTAGTATACATTTCTGAGGAAGTTCACAACAAAAATCTTAAAAGTGAATTATTACCTGGAGATATTCTTATAGCAAAAACAGGTGCTACAATAGGAAAGTGTTGTATAGTTCCTAGTCATATAAAGAAAGCTAATACAACATCATCTGTTGGTAAAGTTTCTATAAATAAAAATTTAACTTCTAGTAAATGGATATTATATTATTTTCTGTCTCCTGATTTTTTTAAATTAATGTGGAGCCATAGCCATAGAACTGCCCAGCCTGGCTTCAATATTATTGATATAAAAAACTTTCCCGTTCCTCTTCCTCCATTATCAGAACAAAACAGAATTGTAGCTAAGTTAGACTCCTTATTTTCCCAACTGGAATTAATAAAAACCAGTATGAAAGCTATTCCTATATTGCTTAAGAATTTCCGTCACCAAGTGCTTGATAAAGAATTTAATCAAAACTTCAAAAAAAGTGAATTAAAAGATTTATGTCTTAAAATTCAAGATGGTGCGCATCATTCCCCAAAAATCACATATGAAAGTCAATTAGAAAATACATTTCCATATATTACATCTAAAAACATTCGCAATAATTATATGAAATTAGACAACGTTAGATATGTTGATTTTGAATTTCATAATTCTATTTATCCCAGATGTACTCCTGAATTAGGAGATGTATTATTAACAAAAGACGGTGCTAATACTGGTAATATTACATTAAATGAGTTGAATGAACCTTTTAGTTTATTATCTAGCGTTTGTTTAATTAAGACATATAAAGAAAAATTATTGCCGGAATATTTGAAATACTACTTTCAATCTAATGTTGGTTTTAGTGAACTAATTGGAGAAATGACTGGAACCGCAATAAAAAGAATAGTACTAAAAAAAATCAAAGCAACTCAAATTCCAGTTCCTTCTTTAGAAAAGCAAAGAGAAATTGTTAACAGAGCTGAAAGTTTATTTGCCAAAGCAGATGCTATCGAACAAAAATACAAATCATTAAAACAAAAAATAGATACTTTACCACAAGCTTTGTTGCATAAGGCATTTAAAGGAGAGTTGACGGAACGGTTGGATAGTGACGGAAATGCTACTGAACTATTAAATGAAATTAAAAAGTTAAAATTGGAAGTTAAAAAGAAATCGAAATGAAGATCAAAAAACTTTGGGTTTCAAAATATAAAAACTTAGAAAATCAATGGTTCAATTTTAAAGATGGGCCATTAATTAGTCTTTTAGTTGGTCAAAATGGATTAGGGAAATCAAATCTTTTAGAAGTAATAACTTCAATTATGAGGCAAATAGATCTTGCTGAGAATGAGGAACAATTAACTATAAAAACAGATAGATATTTCTTTGATTTCGAAATAACATATATAAGTGAAGGCAATGAAATAGAATTAATTGCTAAAAATGAATCATTAACAATTCATATAACTGAACCAGAAAAAGCCAAAGCAAATATATCTTTTAATACATTTAAAATAAATAAATCGAAGGGATACTTTCCTGAAAATATAATTGTATACTATTCAGGAGAGAATAAACGTATAAAAAAACTTTTTGAACGACATAAGGAAAAAAGAGATTACAATTTAAAAAGAATTCCTAAATTAAGTGAATCTCCAGTTCTAGGAAGGCTTTTTTACGTTGAAGAAAACTATGGGGAAATTCTATTTTTTGTGTTATGGATTATTAAAGAATTACCTGATTACAAAAATCATATCGGGGAACTTTTTTCTGAATTTTCTGGAATAGAAAAAGAAAGCTCTGTTTATATAACACTTTGTAATCCCACTTTTTATACTTACAAAAAACAGAGTGGAGTTGAAGATTTAGAGTCTAATGGATACAACTATGAGCCTCTTTGGAACTTAAATGGAGAAGTAGAACAATTTGTAAGAATTCTGTATGATAACCAAATTGTAAAAGCAGCACCTACGATGTATCGTGATCCTGATGAAGTAAAAGAAAAAAAAATAGATGAATTTATCATATTTGACAAGCTCGATTTTGATGAATTAGCAGTGACTTTACTTGAAAATTTTGGATCTGTTTTAAAAATATTTGATGTACTGGAAGCAGCGCATAGTATAGGCATTATTTATAAAATCGGATCATCACTCAATAAAAATGGATCTTCCATTCAACATGATTTTTCTGAATTAAGTGAAGGTGAGCAACAGTTGCTTACTGTGATGGGATTATTACTAATCACAGGAAGATCAAATACTCTTTATTTATTAGATGAACCAGATACACATCTAAACCCTCAATGGCAAAGGGATTATGCTTATTTATTAAAAAAATTTGATGTTCCAAATGAAAACAGTCAAATAATAGTTTCGACTCACAGTCCACTAATTGTTCAATCTGCTGAAGAGTCTGATTTATTTCTGTTTAAGAAAAAAAATGGTTCAGTTGTCGTTGATAAAAACGAACATAAAATTCACAATTGGAGGCTTGATCAGGTTTTAGTTAGTGAATATTTTGGCTTAGATAGTGCAAGACCAAGATCTTTGGACAATTATATGAAATTGAAAGAAGAAATTCTAAATAAGTATCCTTTTGAAAAAGAAGATGAAATTAGATTAGCCGAATTTGAAAATGATTTTGGTGTCCTTCCAACTGGCGAGACAAAAACTGAAATAAAAGTAATGCAGTTAATGAATCATTTTATTAAAAATCAAGATGATACAAATAAAAAGTAAAAAAAGAGGTGTTTGTCCAGCAGTTTTGAATAATACTGGTGGGAATAAAATAACTATTGAAACAGATTCAAACAACACATTATATGATTCTTTTACGGCAGATTATAATGATAGGATTAGAAAATGGGATATTAAAACAGAGATTTATGGTCATTCTAACATAAAGAATCGGCTTCGCTCCAGTCAGTATGGTAAGTGCGCTTTTTGCGAAAGTAACGTTTCTTCAATTTCTCATGGTGATATTGAACATTTTCGCCCAAAAAAATATTGGATTCAAAATGATAAAAAAGGAGAGCAAGGCCCTGGCTATTATTGGTTAGCATACGATTTTACTAACTTACTTTTTTCATGCCAAATTTGCAATCAGCGACAGAAAAAAAATTACTTTCCTATCAGAAGACCTGAATTTAGAGCACATAATCATCATTATGCAACTTATCTAATTAAAGAAAAGCCTTTTTTTGTTAATCCCATAGAGGAAAACCCAAAATACTTAATTGGATTCAAAGAAGCGGAGGCAATAGGTAAGGACAAAAATCATAGAGGAAAAAAAACAATAAAGGCATTGGGTCTTAATAGAAGGGGTGAAAAAGGAATAAGCGATCTATATGAAATGAGACTCCAACATTATCAAAACACAAAAAATTCATATTGGATGTCAAATCAAATCGCCTCTAGCACGTTACCTCAAAATATGATTGACGAAGCAATGAATTTCATGACTGAATTAAGAAGCTATAAAAGCCAGTTTTCAGCAATGATAAATGAGAATTTCCCTGTTTAATAAAATAAAAAAATGAATATATTTTTCGGTAAAATTTCACAAAAGTTTGATATCGTACAGTTAAAAGAAGGGTATTATACTGCACCAAAAGAATCGTCATGGTTTGGAGAACTTCAACTTGGCGATTATGTGTATATGATTGGTGGCGATAAAGTACAATTTTGGCAAGCCAAAGAATGGGGAATTAAAAATGATAAGGAATCTTTGATTTTTGATGTTATAAATCCTGATTTAGGAATTAATGTTTCTCAATTAATTACACTAAAATTTTTAAAGTTAACGAAAGCTTTAGCCGTTCTAACTTCTAGATCAGCCCGAAGTAAAGCTTTTTTTAAATTGGAGATGTTAAAAGATATTCCTTTAAGAGATTTATCTAATTCTCAAATTTATAAAAATCCTGAATTATTCAGAACAATCAGAATTATCAAAAAAGAAGATGTTATCGAAAATTCGGAAGATATTCAATTAATTTATGAGGATAATAAACTTCATCTTTTCGATAATAATTTTATTGCAAATTCAATAAAAAAAGAATTTATTGACAACTTAGATAAAAAAGGAAAAGGCGCAAGAATGAAAGATAATGTATTAGAATATTTCTCTAATGCAGTAAATAATTTGCCAGCCACAATTACCTACAAACAAATAGGATTAAGAAGTTTTTACGATGCTTTTTTTTGCGAATATAAAAATAGCGAAAAGTATTTTCTTGTTGGCGCTTTTTTGGACACAGAAAATCCACAAGACCAAACAGAACGGTTTGTAAAAGAAAGCATTTGGTCTAACGGATATTCTGACAAATTCAACAATGAAGTTAATGCTGTCCCAGTTGGAAGCAGCATTGCTATTAAATTAGCATTTGTTCGTGAAAAGACAAAAGCTGTTATGTTAATTAAAGCAAGAGGAATCATAATAAAAAACTTCAAGGATGGTCAGAATTTAGAAGTTCAGTGGGAGGAAGATTTTAATCCTTTTGAAGTTAATTTTGGAGGATATATGCAAACTATCAAAGAGGTTACAAAAAAAGATAACATACAAGCAATATGGAGTGATGAACAACCTAAAAAAGAAGACAATTCAATAGAAAATAAAAACTTACCTAACAAAATGATTGGCATTCCAAAAAACCAAATTCTTTATGGTCCTCCAGGAACTGGAAAAACGTTTGAATTGCAGCAAATCATTGAAAAGTGGAATTTGAATGAAACATTTAAAACTAGTAAAGATTATACTTCTTTTGTAAAAAATTATACATGGTGGGAAGTTATTGCATTAGTTTTATATGATAAAGAAAACATTACAGTTCCTGAAATAGCAACAAATCCATTAATCATTTCGAAGTTAGGTTCAAGTAATGTTAAACGCTTAAACACAAGATTATGGAGTAGCTTACAAAATCATACTGTTGATAATTGCGAAAATGTAAAACTTGCAAAAAGAATTGGTGAAAAAGTATTCTACAAAGAACTTAATTCTCTATGGCGACTAGATAACAGGAAGCTTTTTGAAGAAATTTATACTCCATTAATTGATGCTTATAATAATTTTAAAAATGATGATCAAATAAAAAGTAAAGATTACACCTTTACGACATGTCATCAAAGTTTATCTTATGAAGATTTTATTGAAGGTATAAAACCTGTTTTAACTAATGATAGTAATGAAAATGATGAAGAAAAGGAGAAATCTGTTTCATACGAAGTTAGAAAGGGCATATTTTATAATGCTTGCGAAAAAGCCGTGCAAAAAGCTGGTTTTATAAACCTAAAAGACTGTCTTGATAAAACCAAAGAAGATAGAAAAAAAGGATTTGATAAGGCCATTTCTGAAAATCACATCCATGTACTCTTTTTAGATGAAATAAATAGATGTAATGTTTCTGGAATTTTTGGCGAACTGATTACTCTAATTGAAGAAGATAAAAGATTAGGCAATAAAAATGAAATTAGTGATTTAATTTTACCATATAGCCAAGATGAATTTGGAGTACCGCCAAATCTATATATAATTGGAACCATGAATACTGCTGATAGAAGTGTAGAAGCTTTAGATACAGCTTTAAGAAGACGTTTTTGTTTTGTAGAAATGATGCCTAATCCAGAGATACTTGAAAATGAGAACTTTCATGATCGAGTTTTAATAATGGAAAAGATTAATCAACGTGTTGAGTTATTGTTAGATCGCAATTACACTTTAGGTCATTCTTATTTTATAAAACAAAATTTTGAAAATTCTTTTAAAAATGAGATTATTCCTCTACTACAAGAGTATTTCTATAATGATTGCGGCAAAATAGGTTTGGTCTTAGGAAAAGGATTTGTACGAGAAAAAGAAATTTCAAAAAACAAGGATATATCAATATTTGCAGATTTTGAGACTAAAAATGATATTGACATAATTAAATCATACGAATTAATTCCTTTCAACGAAATTGATTTTAAATCTGCTATAGAAACTTTATTAATTTAAACATGTCAAAAGAAAACACTATCCAAGTTTTTGAACATGGCTTTCTTCCAATTAAAGGTAAGTTTGAGCCACGACATTTTGTGGCTCTTTCTAAACTTAATGCACTGCATAATTATCAGTATTTTGATTTAAAATACAATGGTGTAGTGTTTAAACAATTCGTTGGTGTTATTCAGGTTGATGGTTTAACAATTGAGATCTTGCCTAAAATTGATAATGATGGAAAGAGTACTAATGTGTGGCAAAAAGCCTTAATTGAAATGCTTCGTGTCACTAAGAAGTTAAAAGTCCAAAAGTTAGATAACGCAGATGTGAATAGACAAAATATTCATCTATTAGATATTTATTTTGAGTGGTTTTTAAATGAAGTTCAATTATTAATTCATCAGGGATTAATAAAACAATATTACAAGGAAACTGGTGACGTAAAAGCATTAAAAGGAAAACTGGAATTTGCTGGACATATTAGCAGAAATTTAGTTCATAAAGAGCGATTTTTTACCACTCATCAAGTTTACGACAAAGATCATCTTGTTCATCAGATAATTTCTAAAGCTTTAAATATTGTAGAAAAATGTACCAAAGGCAATTATTTATATTCTAAATGTAAAACGGTACAACTAGATTTTCCAGAAGTAAAAAACATTTCAGTTACTGAAGCTACGTTTTCTAAAATTCAGAAGACCAGAAAAAACGCTCCTTATGAAACTGCATTGGCAATTTCAAAATTCATTATTTTAAATTTTGCTCCAAATATTTCAAGTGGTTCAGAAAATATGTTGGCATTATTATTTGATATGAATAATTTATGGGAGGAGTATATTTTAGCCAGACTAAAACAATCAGATAGAGAAGTAACTGTTTATGGCCAACAATCGACACATTTTTGGAATGGCATTTCAATACGACCTGATATTGTCATAGAAAAAGATGAGATGAAATTCATTATTGATACAAAATGGAAAAACATTTCATACAGCAAACCTTCAACACATGATTTACGCCAAATGTATGTGTATAATGATTATTGGAAATCTGATAAAGCAATGCTTTTGTATCCATCAAATACTACAGATTTTAGTCCATTTATAAAATTTCAAAACCATCATGTTCACGAATATATGTTTGAAAATGACAAAAAACTTAAACAACATGGATGCTGCTTAGGAAAAGGTTCTATTTTCAAATTAGGTAAAGATTCTCTAAATGATAAAATTGGTGATGAAATTATAGATTGTTTTTTAATCAAATAGCATTGAAATTATTGTTTTTAGCAACAGATTAATTAAATCCAACTTTCATGCATCACATTGAATTATTAGGAACCAACAATAGCAATTTTAGAATCAAATTTATAAGTATTCTAAAACATACAAGTATTTTTGATACAAAAACATTATCCTCTTTTTATGACGATTTACTTAATTCCAAAAAAGTAATCATTGAATTTAAAGAATTCGATTTAAATGCTTTAAATGATATTGTAATGGAACTTGCAGAATTAGAGATAAGAATTGGAGGGGCTTCATTTCATGAAGACGATGATTACAGCTTTGATGAATAATCTAATAAAAAAAAAGAAACAGCACTAAACTGTCTCTTTTTTTCTTTAATTAAACTTCCTACTCATTTTTCTTATGATCATGTTCTCTTAAAGGTGGATAATCTTCCTTTTTTTCCGGCGTAACACGTCTTCTTTCATCTAATGTCCCATCTTCCTTTTTTGGTTTTGGCCCTGGCTTAATAGCTTCAATTGTTTTCATAATATTCTTTTAAATTATTACTTTAAGATTCAGTGACAATCACTTCTCTTAAAAACAAATAACATCAATAAATCAAGAGTTTATTTATGGAAAACCATAATTGAAAAATATTATCAAAGACTTTCATTCAACCTTCCCAATCAAACCAACTATTATAAATAAATTTAATAATCCCAAAAAATTATTAATTTGATTTATAAATACCTTCCCCATACCTTTGCTTCATCAAAATCAAATAACTGATTTGAAATAATTAAAAACAACTTTAAAAAATAGAAATCATGAAATTTACAAGAAGAGCAAACGCAAACTGGAAAGGTACAGGAATGGAAGGAAAAGGAACCATTAGTACACAAAGTACAACGCTTAACGAAGCACAATTATCTTTTAAAACTCGTTTTGAGCAAGGTGTAGGAACAAATCCTGAAGAATTAATCGCAGCGGCACATTCTGGCTGTTTTACCATGCAATTGAGCTTTTTACTTTCTGAAGCCGGTTTTGTTCCGGAAGATTTAGATACTGTAGCAAAGGTTACTTTCGAAGACGGAACTATTACTTTAATTCAATTAGAATTGACCGGAAAAGTACCTGGAATTTCTGCAGAAGATTTTCAGCAAACGGCTCAAAAAGCAAAAGAAATTTGTCCAATCTCAAAATTGTTGAATACTGAAATTACTTTATCGGTTACGTTAAATTAAATTTCAAAAATCAATATCAATTTCAATATCAATATCAATATCAAAAATCAATAATAATTTCAGACAATCTAAAATCTGAATTCTAAAATCTAAAATTATGAAAACACTATATAGAAAAGAACAATTGAATCGTTATTTCTTGTTCGCCGCTTTGATCTTAAGTTTATTATTTACTGCTGTAAATGTTAATGCGCAGGCTAAAACTGTCGCTCCAAAAATTAAAAATGTAGTATTGGTTCACGGTGCTTTTGCAGACGGTTCTGGATACAGAGCGCTTTACGAAGTTTTGACTAAAAAAGGATACAATGTTACTATCGTTCAAAATCCGTTAAGCTCTCTTGAAGATGATGTTGCTGCAACAAATCTGGCTCTTGACAAACAAGACGGACCAACAGTTTTGGTTGGACATTCATGGGGCGGAACTGTAATTACTGAAGCCGGAAATCACTCAAAAGTAGCGGCATTGGTTTACATAGCAGCTTTACAGCCTGATAACGGAGAAACTACTGTACAATGGCTTCAAACTGCGCCTCCGGCTCCTGAAAATGGTGTATTGCCTGTAGACGAAAAAGGAATTGTATATTACGATAAAGCCAAATACCACGCGGGTTTTGCTGCAGATATCAGCAAAGAACAAGCTGAATTTATGTACGCTTCGCAAGGCGCTTTTCACGCAAAAGGTTTCCTTACACCAGTTACAAAAGCAGCCTGGAGAGACAAACCTTCTTACGGAATCGTAGCTACTGAAGACAAAAGTATCAATCCTGATATCGAACGCGCGATGTACAAACGTTCTAACACAAAAATTACAGAGATAAAAGGAAGCCACGTGGTTTTTATGTCTCAGCCGGTAAAAGTGGCGAATGTGATTATTGAGGCTTCTAATAATTAAATTTTAAATTCCAATTTTTATCCCGAAGCTTCGGAACCAAATTCCAAAACTGGAACTTAAAAAAATCGATTATAAAATTTCGAATTGACATGATCTTGTCATTTCGACGAAGGAGAAATCTTCGCAAGTAACTCTACAAAGATTGGCGACTTTCTTTATAGAGTTACTTGCGGAGATTCTTCGTTCCTCAGAATGACAAAATTGTGTATAGTTTTCTTTTGACTACAAAGACTGGCGATTTTGATTGCAGAGTTTCTAGTGTGATTTCTCCTTCGTCGAAATGACAAATCGAGACTAAAAACATAAATTCTAATATTTAAAATTCCAAACTCCAATCGCAACAGATTTGGAATTTGGAATTTTTTTTTTGGAATTTCTTTTTGTTTACATAAACTTGCTGACTTCTTTCACAAAATAAGGCGAATCATTCCAGCGGATTTTTCGATAAGCGAAGTCTTTTTTGAGGGAATCCGGGAGGCAATTCCAGATGGCTTCGTTCATTTTTTCGAGTAATAATTTCTTTGAAAATGAATCTGAAACTACTAAACTGATTTCCCTAACCGGAATGGGTTCTTTAAAGGGTTTAAAAAGTCCGCTTGCGGCTTCATTCAAAACAGAAAGCTGTGGAATTATTGCAAAACCCAATTGTGCGCGAACGAGGTTTTTTAAGGTTTCGATTGAACTGATATCATACGTAAACTGCTCTTTTATTTTGTCTGAATTTTTTAATCCACAGATGTCTAAAAGCTGTGCGTTATAGCAAAATTCATGATGAAGCAACAGCAATTCAGTTTTATCTCCGGGCTGTAATTCATAAAAATCATTTTTTGCCATTGGATGCTGTTCATTCAAATACGCTACAAAAGGCTCTTTAAAAATAGGATGTTCTATTAAATTCGCATTTCCCGTTGGCGTTGCCATAATCGCAACATCAATCGCACCGGTTTCTAAATCCTTCATCAATTGTCCCGTATTCGATTCCCGAATGATGAAACGTACATTTGGTGTTGCTTCTCTCATCGCATTGATAAATAATGGAATCAGATAGGGCGATAAAGTCGAAATAATACCAAGCTTCAACTCCCCTTCCAACAAGTTTTTTTCATTTACCACAAAATCCCGAATTTCATCGGCTTCACGGAGAATTTTTTTGGCTTTGTTGATAATTTCGGTTCCGAGTACTGTTGGCGTTAGCGGTACTTTATTGCGATCAAAAATCTTGATTCCGATTTCTTCTTCCAGATTTTTTAACTGAATCGTAAGTCCGGGTTGGGTTACCATACAAACTTCGGCGGCTCTTGCAAAATGGCGTTCTTCGTCTAAGGCTACGATATATTTTAATTGCTGAATAGTCATTGCTTATAATTTTATTTTATAAAGATAGGAAAATATCAATTTAAATTATAAACTATGAGATTTTACCACAAAGTCCGCTAAGTTTTTTTAATCTGGTACGAAAATATGCTCGCAAAGTCGCAAGATCGCAAAGAAAATAAACTTTGCGACCTTGCGACTTTGCCGAGATTAATAAAGCAGCCTTTCGGTTAAACCTCTTTAATTCGGCAATTTAGTATCATCCATCAGCGATTCTAACTTTTTCAGTTTAGAATTCCAGAATTGATCAAAGTATGAAATCCAGGTTTTTAATTCTTCAAAACCGTCTTTTTTCAGACTGCAATAACGTTCACGCCCACTGTCTTCTATCGCAATAAAACCCGCATTATTCAGGATTTTAATGTGTTTTGAAACTGCGGGACGGCTCATATCAAAATGATCGGCAAGCGAGTTGATTGTCAGGCGGTCTTCGCAAAGCAAAAGCAACATTTTTCTTCTGCTTGGATCTCCAATAACCTGAAATGCATCAAGAGTTGGTACAGCCATTTTATGCGTTTATTAAGTTGGCAATTTTCTCGAATTTTTCCAACCAACCATGATTGAAACCATCGAAAAAACCAAGATTCTCTTCTTTGGCAAAACCATTATGTTCCAGGAAAACATTTGTGCCTTCTGCCGTTGGTTCCAGTTTCCAGATTACAACAGAATCCAGTGTAATCTTCCCTTCTCCCGGGCCTGCTTTCCAGGAATACGAAAGCTTTTTAAAAGGCTCCATTTCCAATAAAGTACAGTAAAAAATACCGTCAAAATTTAAACTCTCAATCGGATTGATTCTGAACTGAAAATCAGTTCCTACAACGGGTTGAAAGTTATTTTTCATTAACCAAAGTTCCATTAAATCGGAATTGGTTAAATATTGCCAAACCTTTTCAGGAGAATGGGCAAAGAAATACTGATGTTTGATGCTTCTTTCCATAATGAGTAACTTTTAAGTTACACAAATATATAGGTAACTTTTGAGTTACGCAATTTATTTTAAAAAAAATATTGAAATACAAAGCTTTGTCAAAGTTTTAAACTTTGACAAAGCTATCCAAATTAAAGTCCAATCTTCCCCTCTGCCCAATACGGCTGGGTGCAAATATTTTTGTTCAAGACTCCTTTTTCTTTCAAAGCCTTTCTAAAAGCCTGAATTGATTTTGCATTTCCCAATAAATAAAATTGTCCGTTTTGCCACAAATTCCAAATTTCAGGATCTAATTTATGGAGAGATTGTATGGCAAATTCTGCTTTATTGATCGATTTAGGAACTACATCTACAATAAGTCCTAATTTTGCAGGCACTTCTATAGATGCACTATCTAATTCTAATATGCCCAGATAATTATTTTCGGTTCGATTAATTTCATCTTTCATACTTTTAAAAACGCTGATACAGGTTTCATCGCCAAAAAAGAAATGATATTTTGCTGCTGCATCATACACGTTAAAACCTCTGGGCAAGCCAACCGTTATAATATCATTTGGTTTCAGGTTTTTAATGCATTCACTTCCGGGGCCGTTGTTGTGAATGTGAAAAATTACTTCGAATGTTCCAGTTTGGCTGTTCCATTTACTGGGCGTGTAATTGCGATAATTCGTTTCATCAATCCTGATGACGATTGCTTGTCCTAATTTGAATTTAACATGAGGAAAAACACCTTTAAATGTTATTTTTTTTATATTCGAACTTAGCATTTCTGTCCCTGTAACGCTTACTTTGCAGATTTTATTACTAAAGGCCAATTCCATAAAATCACCAATAATTTTGGGCATAGAATTCATATTGTGTTGGTTTTAAATTTCAATTCAAAATTGAAACTAAAACCCTAAAAAAGCATTGAATAACAAATGGAGATGATTGGACTATTCACGGAATTTTTTTCGAAAGGCAAGCGGTGTTTCTTTGGTTACTTTTTTGAATAATCTCGAAAAATAAGTATGATCCTCAAATCCCAAAGCAAATGCAATTTCTTTTACTTCATTATCGGTGTAATAAAGCAGTCTTTGCGCCTCTGTAATCATGGCGTTTTGAAGCCAATACGTAACCGATTTGCCGGTCGAAGCGTTTACACAATCATTTAAATGTGACGTAGTAATATTTAATTTTTTAGCAAAATAAGACGGACTTTCTAAAAAACTGTGTTGGGAAAGCAGTTTCTTGAAATTGGCATAAATCATTGCTGATTGGTTTTTTAATTCCTTTACCTGAGTTTTTGAGCCGAAATATAGTGTCGCCAAATTATAAACCAAGGCGTTAAAAAGACCGTTAATAATCTGTGTTCTATTTGGATTAGTACCTTTAAACGAACGGTGCAATAAATAAATCGTATCTAAAAGTTCTTCCTGATATGCCGGATCAATTGTAGTAAGCTGCTCTGAAATTTTTAAATTTTGAAAAATCTCAATGCAGTTATTGGGAATAAGAAATGGTGCTACGCCAATATAATATCCAGCTGCATCTGGTGAACCATCTTGTCCATGATGAATTTGAAGCGGTTTAATCATCATGACATCATTAGGATTTATTTCAATATCAATCATATCACATTTCAGCACAGCCTGCCCTTTTGCAAGTACAAAAAATATAAAAAAATCATCTCGATGCGCCTCTAATTTGTCATCAAAATTGGCCAAGTCTTCAGCACGATGATAAGCGATAAAAATACCGCCAACGGCTTCGGGACTTTGATTGTATATTGGGATTTTTTTCAAGGAATAACGTTGGGATTACTTTAAAATATTTTACAAATATCAATAAAAAAGCGATCTGTTCGAGATCGCTTTTTTGATTTTTTTTTCTCATTTTATGTCATTTCGACGGAGGAGAAATCTTCGCAAGTAACTCCGCAAACAAGAGTTCAGCCTTTGTCGAGCTTCTTGCGAAGATTTCTCCTCCGTCCTTTAGATTTGTTTTTTGAAATTTGATTAGATTTATGATTGAGAAAGGAAGCCAAGGTAAACTATTCGTTCGTCCGAGTTCATGACTCATATTTCGATTAAGACTTT